>JADLDL010000245.1 GCA_020846655.1 Saprospiraceae bacterium
GGTTAGAAGGTTAGAAGGTTGGAAGGTTAGATGGTTAGAAAGAAAAGAGTCAGCCCATCCAACACTCCAACCTTCTAACCATCCAACCTTCTAACCATCCAACCTTCTAACCCTCCAACCTTCTAACCTTCCCTTAAAATTCGACGCGATACAAAATGTCTGGGAAGAAGCCGATCTGGTCGACGCGGCCGATTTCCTGGCGCACTGTGTTGTAGCGCATGGCGAAGATATTGCGGTGGTTGGTTACATTTTGGAAATCGAGGAAAAAGGTCTGCGAGAGCTTGCGGTGGCGGCTGTTGACGCGCATGCCCAGTTTCACGTCCCAGCGGAAGTAGGGGTCGAGCCGTTGGCTAAAGGCCTGGCCTTCGTACAGTACTTCCTTGCCGGCGGCGCGGCTGGCTTCCAGGTTGACCGGCGTGTAGGGGCGGCCGCCGGCGGCGGTCAGTTTGGTGTCGAGGGTAAAAAAGCGGCGGCCCGTGCTACCCAGGGCAAATTCGCGGCCGGCCAGTGCGTTGGCCACGTATTGGCCGTTGAAGGCCGTGCTGCGTTCGACCCCGTCGGAGCCCTGGTAGCGGGCTTCAAACAGGCTGAGCGAGAACAGGCCGTACCAGCCCCGGCTGAAAAACTTTTCGATGGTCAGTTCGAAGCCGTAGTTGGTGCCGGTGCCGGTATTGAGCAGCGAACCGCGCTCCGGGAAAATAAAATCGGCACCGCTGTTCAGCATCGAAAAACTGCTCGGCGTGGCGTCTACCGGCACATCGTCGAGCCACTGGTAGTAGGCCTCCGCCTTGATCCGCCAGTTGGCGCCAGGTTTGAGGTCGTAGCCCAACACCAGGTGCTGGCTGCGGGTGAAGCCCAGGTCCTTGTTGGTTGGGATGGAAGAGCCGTCGGGCAATTGTTCGCGGTATAAAAACACAGGCAGCGGCTGGTTCTGGTGGTGCATACCGTAGCCCAGGCTCAGCGTATTTTTGGGGGCAAACTGCCAATTGACGGCGCCGCGCGGCTCCAGTGCCAGCTCGTCTATTTGGTCAAAATACAGGCCATGCAAGCCGGCGTTGAGGGTCAGGCGTTCGCTGAGGCGGTATTGGGCCTGGCCATAGGCTTCGAGCAGGCTAAAGGCCCCGTCGAAGTCGCGCTGGGTCCACCAGTCGGGTTTGCCGTCGCCGTCGAAATCGGGCGTGCTGAAACGGGTATCGTACCGGGTGTCGAGGGTAAAGATTTGCGCCAGGGCGCCGGCGCGCAACGTGAGGCGCTTGTTGATTTTGGTGTTGTAAAACGACGACAGGCGGTAGGTCACGGCATCGTCCTGCACGTCGTTGGTGCGAAACGGCTGGCCGTCGTCGATGAGCAGGTCGTCGGATTGGTACGTATTGCCCGAATAGGAAACCGAGGCGATGCTGCGTACATAGGCGTGGTCGTTCAGGAGCAGGTTATGTTTCAGGCCCAGCACGCCGAATTTGGAAGTGTTGTAGGCATTTTCATTGGGGTTGGCAAACAAGTCGGTGGTGTCGAGTTCGGCGGCCAGAAAGTCAATGGTACTCCAGCCCCCGATACCGAAGAAGGAGAATTTGCCCGCTTTGGCGTTGCCGAAATCGACGTTAAAACTCAGGTCGCGGTATTTTGGCGTGGCTTGCGTACCAAAGTTGAGCCCTACCGCCGAGGCCAGTTCGGTAAATGAATTGCGAAAGGCCACCACATAAGAGCCGTTGTTTTTGCGGTTGAGCGGGCCTTCGGCCAGGGCTTCAATGCCCGAAAAGGCGCCCAATTGGGCCGTAAACTCCGGACGGTCTTTGTTGCCCGTGCGCAGGGCGATGTCGAACACCCCCGCCATGGCGTTGCCGTATTCGGCGGGAAAAGCGCCGGTGAGGAAGTCGGAGGTGGCAATCAGGTTGGGGTTGAGCGCCGATACCGGGCCGCCCGTTGTGCCGAGCGTGCTGTAGTGGTTGGGGTTGGGAATGGGAATGCCTTCGAGGCGCCAGAGCACACCGGTGGGCGAGTTGCCCCGGATGATGATGTCGTTGCGGGCGTCGTTGTTGGCGGCCACGCCGGCAAAGTTGGCCACCATTTTGGCTACGTCGTTGCGGCCACCCGAGTAGCGCAGCACTTGTTCGGTATCGAACTGCCGGGCGCTGATCGTGGCCAATTCGTTGACGGGCTTGTCTTTGTCGGCCCGGCCATTGATCACCACTTCGCCCAAAGCCGCAAAAGCCTCCTGCATCCGCAGGTTCAGTTGCACTTCTTTGCCCGCCGTCACCAGAATATTGGGCACCTGCATGGGCTCGTAGCCGAGGTAACTCAGTTGGAGCACCTGACGCCCGACGGGCACGTTGCGCAGCACAAAGCGGCCATCAGCATCCGTCATGGCGCCGACCGGAGGGGCGTCTGTTTCGACAAGCAATTGGATGGTAGCCCCGATCAGCGGGCTTTCCGATTGCTGGTCCAGCACCTGGCCACGGATAGTTTGGCTCTGGCTGTGCAGGAGCAAGGGGAGCCAGAAGAGGGGAAAAATCAAAAGTCGAAGGAGCATTTTCATGACGAGTATTGAGTTGTTGTGCAGTTGTTTCCAAAACCGGATGCTGCAAAAGTGCCGCCTGGCGCCGCCCTGCAAAAGCAAAATGCCGTGAACCGTGGATTGCCCGCCCTGAACCGTAGAATCGGGCGGGCGAGCCTGAGCGGATGTTTTAAAATATTTCTTCTCCCGGCACCCAACCTCAGGCCAGCCACTTGTCGTGATAAGGGCATTCAAACATTTTTTACACAACCATGCTGCTTATGAAAAATTGGAAATTGCCCCTGCTACTGCTGCTGCTCAGCAGTGCGACCTGGTTTGCCTGCGACCGCGACGACCTTCAGTCGGCGGGCCCAATGGCCGACGTTACCTTCACCGGCCGGATCACCAACGAAAGCGGAGAAGCCCTCTACGGCGCTACCGTGCGTGCCGGCGACCAAAGCGCCACGGCCGACGTCAACGGCGTATTTCAACTGAAAAAAGTGCGCCTGTCATCGCGCAATGCCATCTTGTATGTGAGCCAACCGGGCTATTTTGAATTCTCCCGCGCCTATGTCGTCGAAAATGGCAGCCTGCAAACCGTCAGCATACAACTCCTGAAAAAAAACCCGGTCCATTCCTTCCTGGCTTCCCAAAGCAGTGTCGCCCAAACAGCCGGCGCCAAACTTAGTTTCCCGGCCAACAGTATCGTCAAAGCCGACGGCAGCGCCTACTCAGGCATCGTCGATGTGTATGCCCGCTACCTCGATCCTACTTCGCCAGACTTGCACCAGCAGATGCCCGGCGACCTGCGCGGCATCAGCGCCGGCGGCGAAGAACAAACCCTGGCCACCTTCGGGATGCTGGGCGTGGAACTCATAACGCCCGGCGATGAACTGCTGAACATAGCCCCCGGCCAGGAAGTCGAAATCAGCATGCCGATTCCCGCCGAAAAACTGGCCGCAGCGCCGGCCGAAATCGCACTCTGGCACTACGACGTCGAAACTGCCCGCTGGATCGAAGAAGGCGCTGCTCAAAAAGTGGGCAACAACTATGTAGGCAAGGTCAAACACTTCTCTTTCTGGAACTGCGACGACGGGATGCCGCTCGTCAACCTGAGTGGCAAAGTGTTCCTCGGCAACAACGAAACGCCGCTGACCAATGCGCAAGTGCGGCTTACCATCGTCTCGAGCGGTTATGTCGGCTTTAGTTATACCGATGCCAACGGCTGCTTCGGTGGTGGGGTGCCGAAAGACGAAACCTTCGTTTTGGAGGTTTTGATGTACGACCAGTGCGGCTATCAAAGCATTTTTACCCAAACCATCGGGCCGTTTTCGAGCGACGCTACCCTCCCCCCGATCATTGTCCCAACGATAAACATCAACTATGTGACCCTTTCAGGCCGGTTGGTCGACTGCAACCAGCAGCCGCTGGCTACTGGATATGTCCTGTTGAGTTCCAACAATTACGACCAGTTTGTGCCCGTCGCCAATGACGGCACCTTCAGTAAAACCTTGGTGCTCTGCAGCACCAACCCGCTGAGTATTATCGGCTACGACCCCGTGACGCAGAAAGAAAGCGTCGCACTCAATTACCCCAACCCAACGGGCACGATCCAAACCGGCGATATCCAGGTATGCACCAACATATCCGAGTTTGTCAACGTGGTGATAAACGGCCAGAACTATTCCTTTATCAGTGCCATTGAGGCTTCCAAAGATGGGGAATGGTTCCTGGTGTGGGCACAAACGGACCAGAAAAGCGTCAACTTCAGCCTGAAAAACTATGGGCAAACCGGTACGTTCCCGCTCGAATATTTCAACTTCTATCCGGTTGCCGATTCTGTGGCAAATTTCAATATCAACACCACCATAAGCACCTTTGGCCCCAATGTCGGCGACAAAGTCATCGGCACCCTGAGTGGCAGCATCGAATACCAGAACGGGCAAACCGTACCGGTATTGGGCACCTATCAGGTGAACCGCGACCATTAAAGTAGCAGTTTTTTTACCGGGTTTAGCTGGGCTGTCCTGAAACGGTGCGTAGTATCCTCTTCCGATGCAGGATGCCGCCTACCCTTCGGGATGGCCCTTTTTAGGTAAACAAAAATGAAAGGCTGGCGTTTAGTGTTAAAACATTTATCTTCGCCTCATGAATATCGAAGCCGAACTAAAGAATACCAAACCCATGCCCCCCCGCCAGCGGGCCATGCTGAATATCTTGTTCACCGCCAGTTGGTTGGATTGTTTTTTACAACGAAAACTCCGGCCCTTTGGCCTGACCCACCCGCAGTACAACATCCTGCGCATCCTCAACGGCAGTTTCCCGCAGGGGCTATCCGTGCTCGACATCAAGGGCCGGATGATCGACCGCAGCAGCAACGTCAGCCGGCTGGTCGAAAAACTGCGCGAGCACGACCTGGTCGAGCGCGTGCCACACAGCGGCGATCGCCGCATGGTAGTGGTCACGATTTCAGAAACCGGGAAAAAACTGCTGGCGGATATCCAGAACGCCGGGTTTGTCGACCCCAGTGGCATCCCCGGAGGCAAACTCAGCGAATCGGAGGCCGCTGAACTGGCGCATTTGCTGGATAAATTTCGGGACTAGGCAGTTTGCAGTAGCAGTTTGCAGTAGCAGTTTGCAGTAGCAGTTTGCAGTAGTAGTGGCAGTGGCAGTGGCAGTAAAATAGTATTTTATGAAAAACTCCGAACCTGACTTTCGCTCTCTGAAGGTATACCAACTTGCTTATGAGTTGGCGATGGAAATATTTGAGATCACCAAGACATTTCCAAAGGAAGAAACCTATTCGCTGGTAGATCAAATACGCCGCTCTTCGCGCTCCGTTTGCGGAAACATCGCAGAAGGCTACCGGAAACGGCAGTACCCAAATCATTTTCGCAGTAAAATGTCTGATGCCGACGGCGAATGCAGCGAAACCTCCGTGTGGGTCGATTTCGCCAGGGATTGTCTGTACATCCTTCCTGAGCAACATTCCAGGTTGTTGGCTGGCTACGCAGAAGTTGGTAAAATGTTAGGCAGCATGATCCTCCACCCGGAAAAATTTCTCCCCAAATAACTCTATCCCGCAAACTGCCCCCTGCAAACTGCCCCCTGCAAACTGCTACTGCTACTGCTACTGCCCACTGCAAACTGCCCACTGCAAACTGCCACTGCAAACTGCCCCCTGCCACTGCAAACTGCTACTTGTTCGCCAACTGCCCGCAGGCCGCATCGATATCTTTGCCCCGGCTGCGGCGCACCGTCACGGTTACCCCGCTTTTGGCTAGGCTGGCGGCAAAGGTATTGAGGCGCTCCTCGCCGGTTTTGGTAAACGGCGCCCCGTCGATGGGGTTGTATTCGATGATATTTACCCGCACGGGGAATTGGCGGCGGCAGAGCCGCACGAGTTTGGCCGCGTCTTCGTTGCTGTCGTTGAAGCGCTCGAACGCGATGTATTCGTAGGAGATCCGGTTTTTCGTTTTCTGGTAAAAATACTCGAGGGCTTCCATGATCGCCGTGAGGTGGTTGCTTTCGTTGATGGGCATGATCTCGTTGCGCTTCGTATCGTCGGCGGCGTGCAGGCTGAGGGCGAGGTTGCTGCGGAAGCCGTCATCGGCCAGTTTGCGGATCATTTTGGCGATGCCGGCGGTGCTCACAGTGATCCGCCGGGCGGCCATGCCGAGGCCCAGGGGCGGGGCGGTGGTGAGCCGGGCGACGCTTTCCATCGTGTTGGCGTAGGTGAGCAGGGGTTCGCCCATACCCATGTACACCACATTGGTGAGGGGTCGGCCAAAGGATTCGATGCATTGTTTGTTCACCAGCGCCACCTGGTCCACGATCTCGTAGGCTTCCAGGTTGCGTTTGCGGCCCATGCGGCCGGTGGCGCAAAAGGCGCAGGTGAGGCTGCAGCCCACCTGGGTA
This sequence comes from Saprospiraceae bacterium, assembly GCA_020846655.1. Taxonomy (GTDB): domain Bacteria; phylum Bacteroidota; class Bacteroidia; order Chitinophagales; family Saprospiraceae; genus M3007. The sequence goes on from JADLDL010000245.1 coordinate 6,410, forward strand.
CTCACGCAAACGGTAAAACGCTCGTCGTCGGGCACCGGAATGAGCACGCTTTCGATGCGGTGCCCGTCGTGGGTCAGAAACCGGGTTTTGATGGTGCCGTCGGCGCTGTGCTGGACCGTGTCTTCCCGAAGGGTGTGCAGGCTAAACTCCTCGCGGAGGCGCTGGCGCAGTTCTTTGGAGAGGTTGCTCATGGTCTCCAGGTCGGTGACCGACTTGGCCCAAAGCCACTCGTACAGCTGCTTGGCGCGAAAACGCGGTTCGCCCCAGTTGGCAAAGAGCAGTTCAAGTTCGGGTAAGGAGTGGGTACGGAGATCCTTTTGCATGGTTATGTAGTAGAGGTTTGGCGCCCACAGGAGCCGGTATGAAGCAAACTGACCCAGCTGATCAGCGCCTGATTGACAATTATTTTAACAAGATAACTCCCTCCTTGAAAACTGCTACTGCACTCTGCCACTGCAAACTGCCACTGCTACTTCCCGCTTCGCGTGCGCAATTCTGCCAGGAAACGGTCCAGTTCCATCACGTCGTAGTACAGCACTTCGCGGGGTTTGGAGCCTTCGGCAGGGCCCACGATGCCGAGGCCTTCGAGTTGGTCCATGATGCGACCGGCGCGGTTGTAGCCCAGTTTGAGGCGGCGCTGGATCATGCTGGTGGAGCCGTGTTGGGTTTCTACGACCAGTCGGGCGGCGTCGTCGAGCATGTCGTCGAGGTCGGCCAGGCGCACTTCTTTGGCGCTGCTGCCGGGGTCGTCGCTGTGGAACTCGGGCAGGAAGAACGGATCGGGGAAGCCGGTTTGGTTGGCAATAAAATCGATGACGCGTTCCACTTCGGGGGTATCCACGAAGGCCGATTGCAGGCGAATGACATCGCCACCCACCGAGAGCAGCATATCGCCTTTGCCTGTCAGTTGTTCGGCGCCGCCGGCGTCGAGGATGGTACGGCTGTCTACTTTCGACACGACTTTGTACGCGATCCGCGCCGGGAAGTTGGCTTTGATCACCCCGGTGATGATGTTGACCGAGGGGCGCTGCGTGGCGATAATCAGGTGAATGCCCACGGCGCGGGAGAGCTGCGCCAGACGGCCGATCGGGAGCTCTACTTCTTTGCCGGCGGTCATGATGAGGTCGGCAAATTCGTCAATGACCAGCACGATATAGGGCATAAAACTGTGGCCTTTGAGCGGGCTGAGGCGGCGGGCCACAAATTTGTCGTTGTATTCGGAGATGTTGCGCACTTCGGCCTTTTTCAGCATGTCGTAGCGCGTTTCCATCTCGATGATGAGCGAGTTCAGGGTTTGCACCACCTTGGAGGTATCGGTCACGATGGGCTCCACCTGGTCGGGCAAAAAGCCCAGGAAGTGATTTTCCAGGCGGGCGTAGGGGAATAATTCCACCTTTTTGGGGTCGATCAGGATGAGTTTGACCTGCGAGGGATGTTTTTTGTACAACAGCGACATCACCACCACGTTGATCCCCACGGATTTGCCCTGCCCGGTGGCGCCGGCAATGAGCAAGTGCGGCATTTTGGCCAAATCGGCCACAAACACCTCGTTTTGGATGTTTTTGCCCAGGGCGATGGGCAGTTCCATTTTGGCGCGCTTGAAGCGGTCGTCCATGAGCGTCTCGCGCATGCCTACCGTTTGGCGCTTTTTGTTGGGCACCTCGATCCCGATGGTGCCTTTGCCCGGGATGGGCGCAATGATCCGGATGCCCAGAGCCGAGAGGTTGAGGGCGATGTCGTCTTCCAGGTTTTTGATTTTCGAGATCCGGATACCGCGGGCGGGCACGATTTCGTAGAGCGTGACCGTTGGGCCGATGGTGGCCTTGATTTTTTCGATATCGATCTTGAAATTCATCAGGGTGTGGAGGATCTGATTTTTGTTGGCCTCCAGTTCTTCCCGGTCAATTTCCAGGTTGGTGTTGTCGTATTCGTGCAGCAGTTGCAGGTGCGGGTACTCGTAGTGCGAGAGTTCGAGTGTGGGGTCGTAGGGCTCGCTGAGGTTGGGGCTATCGGCCTGAATGGCTTCCACCGGGGGTTTGTAAGCGTTGGCCTCTTCGGGCATGACCGGCGCCGGCGGAGCGGGGGGCAGGCTGATTTCCAGTTCGGTATCCTCGGCGGGCGCGGCGGATTTTTTGGCCGGCTTGTCGTCGGCAAACAAGGCGCTGCGTTTGGAGAGGTCAAACGAGAGTTGGTCGCCGGTGGCCAGGGCCTCGGCTTCGGTGGCCGCCGCTGCGGGGGCTTCTGCCGGGCTGCTGAGCAGGTCTTTGGCGTTGGTCCAGAGGGGCGGCAGGCCTTCGGTGTTTTCTTCTTTTTTCCGAACGGGCGCCGGGATCGCGGCGGCGCGGCGGCGTTTGCCGTAGGTGCCGTTGCGGAGGTCGCGCCAGGCTTGCTGGGTCTCAAACCAGAGTTTGCGCCAGGTAAATTCGGTGAGGTCGGGGTTGTTGTTCCACACAAACACGGCCACCAGGCTAAACACCAGCAAGGCCAGCGTGCCGGGGATGCCCAGGAATTTTTGAATCCACTCGCTCACCGCTTGTCCGAACACGCCACCGACGGGAAAGTCGAGGGTTTGCAAAAAAAACGAGGACACGATGGACACGATCACCATCCAGACGACGGCGCGTTGCAGCGTGGCGGAGAGGTAGCCTGCGGGCACCCGGCGCACCATAGCCAGGCCGTATTGGTAGAGCAGGTAGACGAAGCCGAAAGAGGCGATGCCAAAACCCCAGTAGATGATGCTATCGGCCAGGAAGGCGCCGAGGCGGCCCAGCCAGTTGTCGACCTCCACATCGCCCAGAAACATTTCCCAGGAGAACCGAAACACGATGTCGTGGTCGTTTTCCCAGGTAAAAAAGTAGGAGGTGAAGGCGACGAGAAAATAGAATGCCAGGAAGAGCAGGAACATCCCGAAAAGTTTCGAGAGCCGCTCATCGTCAAAGCCTATGCTTAATTGTCCGCGTTTGCTCTTGGTCATATATGTAGGGCGAATTTTCAATTCGCCTTGTCAAAAAGGGGAAGGTTCTGCGCAAAAGTAAGGGGATACGGGCAAATGCCGGTGATTTTGTGGAAAACTCATCCGGGTATGCGACGCCATTAAAATTCACTGGCAATCTGTGCAAGAACAGCTGTCAGTGTGTCCTCCAGATATCGTCGAATATTGGCTTCTTTTCCGGCTCCGTTTGTGTAAGCCGAAACCACATGCGGCGGAATGCCCAGCGGTAAAACGATGTTGGGAGTATCTTCTTCATGTTCCCCCTTGTGTTCTAAAAAAACGCCTATTGCCAATGCGCCATCTTCATACCCAAAGTGGTGAATGGTAAAACCTATGTGGTATTTTTTCTCCGCAGAAAAGTCAAACCCAAGAATCAACCACGCTTTAGGCAAATTCCGGTTGAAGAAGTAGTTATGCTTTTGCGCATAGGTAATAATTTGGTTGAAATAAAAATCTTGGCGTGGCCGCTGTGTGGGTTGGAACACCTCTCTATCGTCAAACGAACATTTTTTGAGGTAAATGCCCGCATCTTTCCCGTATTTCTTTTTCAGGTTTTGTTCTACTTCTTGCAAATAGGTATGACAAACAGAGAATATCTTCCTTCTCCCAATGGATAGTTGTTCTTCTTTTTGTTGCAGAATACTCTGTTTATGTTCCCGAATTTTCTCTAACAACGCATTTTGAACAACCTCAAAAGAGGATGTCGGAGAAACCTCCTGCACATTTAGCGCTTCCTGAATATTTCTTTTTTGTATTTCCCCAAGATAGTTTACAAATGGTTGAACATCTCCGGCATCTGCCTTTTCAAGTGCCTCGATGTACCTGGATTTAGCCTCTTCCCGAAGTACTGTCAAAGGGAAAAAACCCTCTTTGACCAAAATAAGACTGGCAAGGAGGCGCACCACCCGGCCGTTTCCATCTTGAAAAGGATGAATGGCAGTGAAAGCGTGGTGTACCCAGGCTGCTACAATTAGTGGATGAACGCCTTCTTCTCTGAGTTGGTTGAAAATGGCGATAAGATTGTCCATTTCAGCATCAACATGATCCGGAGGGCAATAGTAAATCTTGACGCCATCGGGCCGTGTTGGGTTATTCTCCGTTTTTTTAAACTCCCCTTTTAGTAACCTGATTTTCAACTTCCGGCCTTCTGCATCCCGTCCTTCCGCAGTATCCTGATGTCGGGTGACCAGTTGATGCAGTTGCTTGATCATAGAAACTGAAAACGGGCGATCCTCCTTGATAATATCAAATACCCAATTTACAGCTTCCAGATGATCATTTAGATGTTGCATCAGCGTCTTGGGGTCTATGTTCGTATCATTATGGCTTAGCAAAGAACCCTTAAATCCTTCCTGGACAAATATTTCGGTCATCCCCGTACTCAAATCATACATCCTTTCGACGATCCCCGTTTCAATGGCGTGTCGCCGTTTTAATTGCTCCATAAACTCTTTGAACTCAACAGAACTCCCCTGCAATTTTTGACGCCGTATGAACCACGATTCAGCAATATCATCTAAAACGGAGGTATCGCAATTCCGCCAGTTTGCAGTAAATGCAATATGCTTCCAGATGCGGAGCTCTTTTGATGCTTCGCCTTCTGCCGCAACGGATGCCGTGGGGTCTGGAGTGAAATCATCCTGGTCTTGCATCTATGAAATTGTTTTGGTGAAATCAATAGGTTTTCACATCACCACCACCTCGATCCCCAGACTAATCTCGTCGTTCAAGTCCACTTTTTCGCCGGCCATTGTATCAGCCAACACCAGGTCGGTGGCCAGGGTTTCGCCCTTGATGTACTCGCGAAACTGAGCCACGGCCGGCAAAATAGCCGGGTGTTTTTCCAGGGTGATGACCACGCGGTCGGTGACACTGAAATCCTGTTCCTTGCGGATGTTCTGGATGCGGTTCACCAGGTCACGGGCCAGGCCTTCGGCCAACAGTTCGTCGCTCAGGTGCACGTCGAGGGCTACCGTGAGTGCGCCGTCGGAAGCCGTTTTCCAGCCCGGCAGGTCTTCCGTGGTCACGATCAGATCCTCCGGCGTGAGCGTGTAGTCCGTGCCGTTGAGGTGGAGCGCCAGCGCTCCGCTTTGTTCCAGGGCGGCAATTTGTGCGTTGTCAAAGGTTGCAATTTGTGCGGCGGCGTCTTTCATGTCCTTGCCGAGTTTGGCGCCCAGGGTTTTGAAATTGGCCTTGGCTGATTTGATGAGCAGCCCGCTCGCATCGGTGATGTATTCCAGTTCTTTCACGTTGATCTCAGCGAGAATCAGCGCTTTTACCGCTTCCACTTCCGCCTGAAAAGAGGCGTCGAGCACCGGTAGCAGCAGTTTTTGCAGCGGCAGGCGCACGCGGATTTTTTCCTTTTTCCGGATGCTGAGCGCCAGCGAACAGATGCGCTGCGCGTAGTCCATGCGTTTTTCCAAGGCCTTGTCCACCTTTGCGGGGTCGGGCTTCGTAAGGTCGGTGAGGTGCACAGAATCGTGGCGCAGCGGCGTGTTGTTGGCTTTGGCGGTGTCCTTGATCGGGGCCGTCAGGTTGCGGTAGAGCCAGTCGGAGAAAAACGGCGCGACGGGGGCGGAGAGCTGGCCCACCACCATCAAGCACTCAAAAAGCGTTTCGTAGGCCGATTGCTTGTCTTGGCCTAACCCCACCCCCGGCCCCTCCCCCCCAGGGAGGGGAGAAGATTTCCAGAAGCGGCGGCGGCTCAGGCGCACGAACCAGTTGGACAAATGCTCGTCGACAAATTCCTCAATCGCCCGGCAAGCCTTGGTGGGCTCGTAGTCGTCGAAGGCTTCGTGTACTTCGGCGACGAGGCTGTAGAGTTTGGAAATGACCCAGCGGTCCAGTTCGGGGCGGCGCTCGTAGGGTAGTACCTTGGACTCGTTCATCCGGAAGCCGTCGAGGTTGGCGTAGAGGGCGAAGAAGTTGTAGGTATTGAAGAGCGTCCCGAAAAATTTGTTCCGGCTTTCCACGATCCCGGCGGCGTCAAACTTGAGGTTTTCCCAGGGCGCGGCGTTGCTGATCATGTACCAGCGGGTGGCATCGGCGCCGTGGGTGTCGAGGGTTTCGAAGGGATCAACAGCGTTGCCCAGGCGTTTGGACATCTTGTTGCCGTTTTTATCGAGCACCAGGCCGTTGGACACCACGTTTTTGTAGGCCACCGAATCGAAACACATGACGGCGATGGCGTGCAGGGTGTAAAACCAGCCCCGGGTTTGGTCGACGCCCTCGGCGATAAAATCGGCCGGGTAGTTGCGTTTCCACTGCTCCTGGTTTTCGAAGGGGTAGTGCCATTGGGCATAGGGCATGGCGCCGGAGTCGAACCACACGTCGATGAGGTCGGCTTCGCGCTGCATCGGCCGGCCGCTGGGCGATACAAGTACAATGCGGTCGATGTACGGGCGGTGGAGGTCAACCCCACCCCCAGCCCCTCCCCCCAGGGGGAGGGGGGCCTCTTTGTGGCTTACGGTTTGTTTTCGTTGAGCGATAGCCAATTTGATGTCGTCGAGTACTTTTTGAGTACGGTTCAGGACATCGGAATTACTGAAGCGAATGACTTCAAATCCTGCGAGGTTCAACAACTCCGTTCGCAGTGCATCATATTCAGGTTGCACATCGTGGATGGAGCCATCTACTTCGATCACGAGGCGTAGTTCCAGGCTCACAAAATCGGCTATGTACTCCTCAATTGTATGTTGCCTTCTGAATTTGACATCCTCTATTTTTTTGTCGCGTAAGGCTTCCCACAAAACAGCCTCGGCCTCCGTAGGATTTTTCCGATTTGCTTGAGCAAATTCTTTTAAATACTTCCATCGTTCGGCGTCTGTTTTATAGACCCTGCGGGAATAGCCCGTCGCGGCGATTGACCCCACCCCCAGCCCCTCCCCAGGAGGGGAGGGGAGCATTGGAGTCGCTGGTGCGACTCCCCTCCCCCCCAGGGGAGGGGCCGGGGGTGGGGTCAACGGATTTTCCGCCATCAACCCTGCCGCTACGGCCTTGTCCACCTCCCGGCTCAGGTCTGCCACCGAGGCGATACAAATTTCCTCCTCGCCATCTTCTGTACGCCAGATAGGCAGCGGTATGCCCCAAAACCGCGAGCGGCTGAGGTTCCAGTCTTGCAGGTTTTCCAGCCACACGCCGAAACGGCCGGTGCCGGTGGAAGCCGGTTTCCAGTTGATGGTTTTGTTCAGTTCGGCCATGCGCTCTTTGGCTGCCGAGGCGCGGATAAACCACGAATCCATCGGGTAGTAGAGCACCGGCTTGTCAGTCCGCCAGCAGTGGGGGTAGTTGTGTTTGTATTTTTCAATTTTAAACGCCTTGTTGTCGTCCTTGAGTTTCAGGGCGATCAGCAGGTCAGTGGGTTTGAATTCTTTGTCTTGCTGTACTTCCACGGAATAGTACTCGGCTTTGACGTAGCGGCCGGCAAAGTCCGTGACTTCGGGCAGGAAACGACCCTGCTTGTCGACCAGCGGGAAGGGTTGCCGGGGGTCTTTTTCGTTGGGTGCGCCGATCATGGGCACCCCATGCTCGCGGGCGGCGCGCATGTCGTCGGCGCCGAAGTAGGGCGCCGTGTGTACCACTCCGGTGCCGTCTTCGGTGGTAACCCAATCGCCGGGGATGACGCGGAAGCCCTGCTCTTCGAGTTCGGGCGAGCTAACGTAGGGCAGTAGTTGTTCAAAATGCAGGCCCACCAACTGGCTGCCGCTAAGGGTTTGCTCCACCCGGAAGGGGATATTTTTATCGCCCGGCTGGTAAGCCTCGAAGGGCAATTCGGCGTTTTCCGAAGGAAAATAGGCCGGCACGCGCTCTTGCGCGAGGATCAGGCTAACCGGCGCACCGGTGTAGGGACTGAAGGTGCGGACTTTTGCGTAGCGGATGTTGGGGCCCACGGTGAGCGCCACGTTGCTGGGCAGGGTCCAGGGCGTGGTGGTCCAGGCGAGGATGCGCAGGTCTTCTCCGGGCTGCTCGAACAAAAACGCGGAGGCCGCCTCGTGTTTCACCTTGAACATGGCCACCACCGAAATATCCGTCACCTCGCGGTAGCAACCGGGCTGGTTGAGTTCGTGGGTGCTGAGGCCGGTGCCGGCGGCCGGGCTGTAGGGTTGGATGGTGAAACCTTTGTAGAGGTAGGATTCGCCGGCTGCGGTTTTTTTGTCGTACAACTGCCGCAGGAGCCACCAGCAGGATTCGATGTAGTCGTTTTCAAAGGTGATGTAGGGCTTCTCCAGGTCGACCCAATAGCCCATTTTGCGGGTGAGTTCGTCCCACAGGTCTTTGTAGCGCATCACCGTGGCGCGGCAGGCAGCGTTATATTCCTCGACCGTTATTTTTTTGCCGATATCCTCTTTCGTGATGCCCAGTTCTTTTTCCACGCTCAGTTCGATGGGCAGGCCGTGGGTATCCCAGCCGCCTTTGCGTTCCACGCGGTGCCCCTTGAGGGTTTGATAGCGGCCGAAAATATCTTTCACGGCGCGGGCCATCACGTGGTGGATGCCGGGCTGGCCGTTGGCCGAGGGCGGGCCTTCGTAAAACACAAAGGAGTGGGCCGGGTCGCGTTGCTCAACGGATCGTTCAAATATCTTTTCATCTGCCCAAAATTGCAGGATTTCAGCATCGATGGCGGGCAGGTTCAGGTGTTTGAATTCGCGGTACATGCTATGGTTGGGAAGGTTGGAAGGTTAGAGAGTTGGAGGGTTGGAGGGTTAGAGAGTTGGAGGGTTTTTTACCAGAATTTCCACCAGGGTTTGGGGCGGTAGGCCAGGCGGTTGGCGTGTAGGGTTTCCAGTTCTTCTTTCCAGAAGCCCTGCTGGAGGGCCAGGCTATCGGCTTGCTGGATTTGGCTTTTTAGGGTATTGAAATGGGCGTCTGAAAAATGGGCGTCCAGGTAGGCGTCCTCGCCGTTTTCAGCTATGATTGTTTCAATAAACGTACGGTAGGCCAGCAGGCAGGCGGCCAGTGCCATGACGGAGGCATTCATGTAGTGGGCGCGAAACTGATCTTCGTGGTCGAGCCAGTCTACCCGGTCTTGGTGGGCCGAATCGATGACGATGGGGTTGCCGTCGCCGTCGGAGCCAATCAGCACATAGGGATCAAAGGCTGGCCCCAGAAAATTGAGTTGCTCGCGCAGCGGGATGGTTTCCTCGGCGGCAGCGGGTGTGTCGGCGATAAAATTGAGCAACGGTGCCGCATCTTCCGGCAAACCCGATTCGGCCAAAAATTCAACCGTGGGTGCCGACAAGCCCAGTGCTCTCGTGCGCTCGCGGGGCAAGGGCACGGTGACGAACTCCCCTTTGGTCCAATTTTGCTTAAACTCGGCTGCTGTCATGGTGATGACTGTTAAAAAATTCAGTGCACCGCATTTAAGGGCGGGACTTCTCCAAATCGTTGAAAATATTGGCTTAACATCTCTTTTTCCAGTAGCTCCGGCTGATCACTTGGAAAAAACTGAAGATGTAACAACTCATATGGAAATTTGAGGGCGATCGCAGGATTACTTTTATAGCGCCGTCCACAGGTATGTGCTTTTCCGGCATATTGAGGTGAAATTGATTTTTTTAGTTGAATCACCCGGTCCAAATAAGAGTCGGCTTTTCCAATATACAACACCCCCTCAACGTCGGCGCCGAGAAACCGCTGAACGACGACCGGCTTTTCATATTCAAGCGCCACCAATTGGTATGCTCCACCGGCAGGTCCATGTTCTTGCCTGATTTGTTCCCAAAAACCGGGATCTGCCAGTTTAAAAAAGGTCATTTTTAGCAATTGAATGTGATTGTACTGGTTTTCAGTGCGACACTTGCGACCGCAAAAATACCCAAATCAAAAACCCCGGCAAGTTTTAGACACCTGCCGGGGTTTCTGTTTCCAAAAACAGTATTCCACGCGTCAGGTACTTGGCCCGGTGCGAATAATAATGCTGCTGGAAATAATCTGTATGGTAAACATGCGGCAAAGATAAATGCTTTTTTCAAATGTAGCGCCCCAACTTCCAGGCGCCCCAACTCACAACAGCGCCCACCGCTACGCCCCAAGCCAGGTCTACCCACACCAGGGGCCAGGGCCAGCGGTCGAGCAGCGATTTGTTTACCAGCTCGTAGGTCGCATAGGTGACCAGGCCAAAAATGGCGCCGTTTTGCAGGGCTTTGGTAGCCGTAGCCGCCGGCCAGATGCAGAAATACAACAAACCGCCCACAAAAATCAGGTAGAAGAGTGCAGCGGCCTTTAGATCGGGCTGCGGCGCCAGCAACCAGCCCACCTGCCGGGCGATGAAACCTTTGGCAAACAGGTTGATAAACGCCAGATCCAGGGCGGCATAGAGCAAGAGGGTAAGGACGAACCACGAGAGTGTTTTCATGAGGTAAATATAAGTCATTCAAAAACAGGGCAAGCCCCCCTTTTGTCTCCATTCATCCTGTTTTTGGGGTCGTATTTCGATTGTTTGTCGCCAGATTGTATCTTTCTGCGTCCATTTGACAACACTTTTCTTCAACCATCCAGTCCCGTACCCTGTGCCATGCAACTGACCATTCGCCAGCTCAACAAAACATACCCCAACGGCGTGCGTGCCCTCCAGGACGTGTCGCTCGACATTCCCACCGGCATGTACGGCCTGCTCGGCCCCAACGGCGCCGGCAAAAGCACACTCATGCGCACCCTCGCCACGCTGCAAGACGCCGATTCCGGCTCGGCGATGCTCGGCGACATTGATGTGCTCAAAGACAAAGACGCCCTGCGCCGCGTGCTGGGTTACCTGCCCCAGGAATTTGGCGTGTATGCCCGCATCAGCGCCTACGAAATGCTCGATCACCTGGCCGTGCTCAAAGGCATTCCCGGCGCGCAGCGCAAAGCCGTGGTGAGCGCCCTGCTCCAGCGCGTCAACCTCTGGGAACACCGCAAAAAAGCCGTTTCTTCCTACTCCGGCGGCATGCGACAGCGCTTCGGCATCGCCCAAGCCCTGCTCGGCGACCCACAGCTCATCATCGTCGACGAGCCCACCGCCGGCCTCGATCCCGGCGAGCGCAACCGGTTTTACAACCTGCTCTCCGAAATCGGCGAAAACGTGATCGTCATCCTCAGCACCCATATCGTGGAAGATGTGAAGGAACTCTGCTCCAACATGGCCATCATCAACAATGGCCAGGTGTTGTTTGCGGGCACCCCCGACGATGCGCTCCGCGCCCTCGACGGCAAAGTTTGGGAAAAAGCCATCCTCAAAGCCGAAGTCGGCGATTACCAGCAACGCTACCGCGTGATCTCCAGCAAACTCGTGGCCGGCAAACCCATCATCCACATCCTCAGCGACACCGACCCCGGCGATGGCTTCCGCCACACCGAAGCTGGCCTGGAAGATGTGTTTTTTGCAAAAATCGGAGCAGAAGAAGTGAGGTAAAAGAGGCGGGCAAAGTCCCCATGCCTCCGGAAATACCCTTCTGACTTTTCTATTTTACATTCTACATTTTGCCTTGCCTCCTATGTTCGGTACCTTTTTTTCTTTTGAACTCAAGTCCTGGTTGCGCTCACCGATGCCCTGGATTTTTATGTACGTCATCGGCTTGTTGTGCTTTTTCGGCACGATCTCCGACGAAGTAACCATCGGAGGCAGCTACGGCAACGTCTGGAAAAATGCGCCTTTCGTGGCGCAAAACTGGTATGCTGTCTTTTCGATGCTCAGTGTGTTGCTCACCACCGCGTTTCTCAATACGGCGGCGATTCGCGACTTTGATCGGCAAACCCACCAGATTGTTTTTTCCAAACCGGTCAGCAAATCGGCCTATTATTTCGGCCACTACTGGGGTGCCATCCTGGTGTCCATCCTCCCGATGCTGGGCATTTCGCAGGGCATGTGGGCCGGCGTTGCGCTGAACGGCGCTTTCGAGTGGCTCGACGCCAACCGTTTCGGCCCCTTCGAACTCAACGGCCACCTGATGGGCCTGCTGGTGTTTGCTATTCCCAACACGCTTTTTGTCGGCGGCATTTTGTATGCTGTGGCCATCAATACCCGTTCCACGCTGTATTCCTTTGTGGCGGCTACCGCTTTGCTGGTGGGCTATATCATAGCCGGCAACCTCATCCAGGATATGGAAAATGAGCAATTGGCAGGGCTACTCGACCCCTTCGGGTTTCAGGCCTTTGGCACCCTCACTAAGTATTGGACGGTGGCCGACAAAAACACCCAGGCCACCGCCCTCGTAGGTGGCCTCCTGCTCAACCGCCTGCTCTGGATGGGCATTGGTTTCCTGGGGCTGGGCATCGGGTACCGCTTGTTTCATTTTGGAGAAAAAAGCGGCTCCCGCCGCAAAAAACAGGAGGCTGAAACCACAGATACGCTGGGCCTGCAAGTACTCGGCGAACTGCCAAGGGTAGCGCCGGCCAAAGGCTGGCGTGTTGCCCTGGCACAGCTCTGGAGTCAGTTCCGGACCGAATGGTTTGGCATTTTGCGCAGCACAGCCTTCATCCTGGTCAGCATTCTGGGCCTGCTCAACTGCATCCCCAGCCTTTTCTTTGCCAATGAATCATACGGCACCCACGAGTTGCCGGTCACCTACACGATGATCAACGGCATACGCGGCGCCTTCTACCTGTTTACCATGATCATCATGGTGTATTTCAGCGGGGCTATTCTTTGGCGGGAGCGCAATGCCCGGATGAACGAAATCGTGGATGCCCTGCCCACCCGCAACTGGACCACCTGGCTGGGCAAATACGGCGCGGTCCTGAGCATCATGCTCGTCCTGCAGGTATTAGCGCTTGGCATGGCGGTTTTCGCCCAATGGACGATGGGCTATCACCGCTACGAAATTGGCATTTACCTGCGCGAACTGCTGCTGATGGATATGCTGGGGTTTGCCTTTCTGCTCGCCCTGAATTTCCTGGTGCAAGCCCTGTCGCCCAACATGTACCTCGGGTTTTTCCTCGTCACGATCATTGTCATCGTCAATAGTTTTGCCTGGGGCGCCATGGATATCGAGAGCAATATGCTCAAATTCAACGGCACGCCGGGGTACACACTTTCCGATTTTTATGGCTACCAGCCCTATGCCAAAGGTTTGTTTTGGTTCAATACGTACTGGGGCTTGTTCAGTGTATTGCTGGCCCTGGTGGCCATTTTGTTCTGGCCGCGTGGCAAAGAAACGTATTGGAAAAAACGCCTGAAACTCGCCCGATTGGAATGGCCAGGGTACCGCCTGGCAACCCTGATCGCCCTGGGCGCCTGGTTGGGCACCGGCGCCTGGACCTTCTACAACACCCAAATCCTGAACCACTACGACACCACGCAGCGGCAGAACAACTTGCAGTCCAAGTACGAAAAACAATACAAAACCTACGCCGGCCGGCCCCAACCCCGGGTGTACGACGTGAAATACGAAATCAACCTGTTTCCGGAAACACGCCACCTGTACGTCGACGGCAAGTTTTGGGCCCGCAATACCTACCGGCAAGCCATCGACACCCTGTTCGTCAATGTGCCTTCCAGTGGCAGCTTCGACCTGCGCAACAGCCGGCTCTCGCTGCTCCTCAACGATTCCACGCTCCGCTGGCGGATGTACCGCTTTTCGCCGGCCCTGCAACCCGGCGACTCAGTGCTGCTGGAGTTTTCTACCCGTTTCGAACCCAAGGGTTTTGAAAACGAAGTCACCCGGGGACGCATCGTTCAAAACGGCACCTTTTTCGACAACACCGACATCATCCCGATCTTTGGCTACCAGGACGGCAATGAACTAACCGACAAAAACACCCGGAAAAAATTCGGCCTGCCCGAAAAAAGCCGCCTGCCTGCCCTCAACCGCCAGGACACCCTGCACCGCATGGACGCCTACATCGGCCTGAACAGCGATTGGGTGAACGTGGAAACCGTGATCCGGACGGCCCCCGACCAGATCGCAATCGGTCCGGGCTCGCTCCTACGCGAATGGACAGAGAACGGCCGCCGCTGTTTCCACTACAAACTCGACCACGCCTCCTTCAATTTTTACTCTTTCCTGAGCGCCCGCTACGAAGTGGCGCGCCGCGATTGGAACGGCATCAGCCTGGAAGTTTATTACCAAAAAGGCCACGAATACAACGTGGAACGGATGTTGAAGGCCATGCAAAAATCGCTGGAATACTACACCACGCATTTTGGACCCTACTACCACAAACAATGCCGGATCATTGAATTTCCGCGCTATGCGGGATTTGCCCAGTCCTTTCCGGGCACTATGCCCTATGCCGAAGGCATTGGCTTTGTACAGGATTTCAAAGACCCCGACGCCGACCTCGACATGGTGTTTTACGTATCGGCCCACGAGATCGGACACCAGTACTGGGGCCACCAGGAGTGCGGCGCCCAGATGCAGGGCGGTGAAATGCTGGTCGAAACCTTTGCCCAATGGAGCGCACTTATGGTCATGGAACACGAATACGGCCGGGATCAGATGCGCAAATTCCTGTCGTATGAAATGGATAAATATTTGCGCGGCCGGGGCCGCGAAACCCTGAAGGAGCGGCCTTTGATCAGTTGCGAAAACCAGGGCTATATCCACTACAACAAGGGCAGCGTGGCCATGTACTACCTCAAGGAAATGATTGGCGAACAACAGGTAAACGCCGCGTTGCAGGCATTTTTACAAAAATTCCGCTACGCCCCGCCCCCCTACCCCGTCAGCCTCGATGCGCTCGATGAATTTTACGCCCATACCCCCGACTCGCTGAAGTATGTGGTGAAGGATTTGTTTGAGGACATTACGCTGTTTGAAAACCGCTGCCAGGAGGCCACGGTGAAAGAACTTGCCAATGGCAAATGGGAAATCACGCTACAGGTAGACTGCCAGAAACTCAAATCCGACTGGTACGGCAAAGAAACCACAGTGGCCCTGAACGACTACATCGAAATCGGCGCGTTTGCCAAACCGGAATCTGGCAAGAAATACGGCAAAACCCTCTACCGCCAACGCGTCAAGGTGTCGGCTGCCAAAAATACCTACACGTTCACCGTCGATGAAAAACCCGCCGAAGCCGGTATCGATCCGTTCTCACTGCTGGTGGACCGGAACCCGGAGGATAACCTGAAGAAGCTGTAGTATTTATTTTTAAACCACTAAGGGCACTTAGAGCACTAAAAAAAACCTTAGTGCTCTAAGTGCCCTTAGTGGTTTAAAAACAAACTACCACTGCAACACCACTTGCCGCACCTTCGGCTTGCCCGTCGGCGGAATGATTTTGATCCAATACAGTCCGGCATCCAGGCCTGCCGGCAGGCTAAAGTGATAGGGCTGGGTTTCTGCATCGATACTCATGAGTTGCAGTACTTTGCCCATCGGGTCGATAAACAGGAATTGCACCGTTTGACCTGCCCAATCGGAAAGATCCACTTTCACATGATCCACCGTCGGGTTGGGGTACACGGTAAACTGTTCCGTATCCGGGCCCTGGAAATGCACGATGGTATCCAGTTTGGTCGGAGGAGCCTGCACATTGGGCAGCAACTTTTTCGGCTTCATCACATTCGTAGGCACCACCATGCAGTTGAACGTATTCAGGTGTGCCTCATAGAAGATTTTGGGATACACCCGCACAATCGTATGGATATACGTGGGTTCTGACTGGGCCGGCAAGGTGTATTCGAACACATCGGATTGCCCGTCGCTGATGCTGTCGACTACCGGTTTGAAGCGGATCGAATAAAACGGGCTGAAGTTCGGGTTGCGCACCGTGTATTCCCGGCCGCTGGGTGCCACATAGGTGGTATTGTCCCAGGGATCATCAGCCTCCACGCCGTCGGGCAATTGGAAGGCCGCATAGATCAGTTTGTTGGAGCACTTGTTGGTCACCTGGATTTTGTACCGGCGGTTGCTGGCCGAGTCGATAGTAATACCCAACAATTCAAATTTGATACACCCGATTTCCTTCACATCACAGGCCATGGTGGGCACCGAACAGGGCGCCGGTGGCGTCACCGTCACTGTATCCTGGCAGAGGGCGTTGTCGTTGTCGGTCAGGATTAGGGTTAGCGGGCCGCCGCTGATGGGAAATGGCCCAACCACATAGGACGAATCGTAGAGGTACTTGGTCGAATCCGGTAGGAGGCTCCAACTGCCTGTGCCACCCGTGGCCAGGAGTTGCAGGGTAAAGGTGTCGTCGAGCGAGTCCTGCGAGGTGCCGTTGTCGTCGCAGGTGATCATGGAAAACGAGGCGGAAATGGGGGCGGTGCAAACTGGCACCGAACAGGGCGCCGGCGGCGTCACCATCACGGTGTCCGTACAAGCCAGGGTATCGTTGTCGAGGACAATCAGGGTCAGCGGACCGTCTTTGATCAGCAGCGGTCCAAAATTGAACGTAGAATCATAAGGGAAATCGAGGGTGTCGTTTTGAATACTCCATGTGCCCGTGCCCCCCGTGGCCAGCAATTTGTAGGTGTAGGTGTCGTCGAGGGAATCGAGCGGCGTGCCGTTGTCGTCGCAGGCGATGGCCGAGAGCGTGACCGTAATCGGCGAGGAACAAGGTGGCGCAACCGAGCAGGGCGCCGGCGGCGTCACCTGCACGGTGTCGGCACAACTGAGCGTATCGCTGTCCGTCAGGATCAGCGTCAGCACGCCCCCGGCGATGGGAAACGGTCCGAACTGGAAGGTCGTGTCGTAGGCGAAATCCAGGGTATCAACCCGCCAGGTACCCGTGCCGCCGGTGGCCGACAGCAGGAAGGTAAAGCGGTCGTCGGTGGAGTCATTGGGAGTGCCGTTGTCGTCGCAGGCAATGCTATCGACCGTTCCGGAAAGGGCACAGGGTGTTTGAGCACTGCCCGCCATAGGCAAGCCCAGGCTCAGGCATAGCCCGAGTAGCAGTGATAGTGTCTTGTTTGTCATTTTGCTGAGTATTTGGTAAACGGATGAAGCGCCCGACCAGTACAGTACCGACCGGCCAGGGAAATGGATGGGCTAAAATCACGTGTCGAAACAGGTTACAGAGCACGGAAAATACCCTGCATTGGAGTTCTCAAAAATAACAACAGTTTTGTATGTGTCTTTGCGGGTTTTCCCTGAAAAATAAAAATCCCGGATTTTTCCTGTTTGGAAAAATCCGGGAGCACAGCCTTTCGGCAAAAATTGATGTATTGAACTGGCTATGAATGGATTGAAAAACAACAACCCAGCCTTGCCAGCCTCAAATGGTCTATTTTTGCTGGCCTACAGTTTGCTTATTTTCAGCGTTGCGCCGGTGCCGCCTGCCTGCACGCGCAGGGCATAGGTGCCGGAAGGCAGGCCTTGCAGGTTCAGGTCGAGTTGGTTGTTGCCGGCCGGCAGTTCCCAGTCGCGGCTCAGCAGGGTCTTGCCCAACAGGTCGCTCAACACGAGCCGGACGGGGCCCGATTGCGGTGCCGCAAAGGAGATCTGAACGGTTTCGGTGGCCGGGTTGGGTGCAGCCCTTAGTTGCAAGCGTTCGGCGGCGGGCTCATCCGCATCCACCAGCAGGCTGCGTACGCCATTGGCCAGCCAGGCACCCCAGTTGCGGCTCGGGATAAATTGCGAAACCGCACCCTGTCCGGTAATTTTATTGGCGGCGAGTCCGCGTTTATACACGTTGGTGACGCTGCCGGACACGCGGTCAAAAATCAGGGTATTGTCTTGTTTATTGAAACTGGGCCAGCCGAGCACGCCGTTGTCCTTCACAATAAAATCGGCATCCCCGGTCTCTGTATTGGCGCCGAGAATATCGCGGGTGTTGTTCAGGTCGTCGATGACGTCCAACGCAATGACGTAGGGCGATTTTTTAGCAAACGAAGGGTCGGCAACGCCGGTTTTTTCTGGCAGGCCGCTGAAAAGTTTGCTGATGAACGCGTTGGCGCCATCCACAATTTGTCCGTTTTCCAAAAATCGCAGGAAACCAATATCCCAGTAACTCAGGTCTTCGCCGTTGTCGTTGCTCAGGTCGTTGTAGGCATCATACATGATGTACTCGCCCGTGTAGTCAAAATCCAGTACGTCGGCATACTGCACCTCGCCGGTGATCTGGCCGGTAGAATACGTAGGGTTGTACAAAAAGAACGTGTGTTTGGTCAGGAAAACATCGTTCAGGTCATACACATGAATCCGGTTCTGTTGCACGCTGGTCAGTGCTGCCAGGTACCGGCCATCTTTGGAAATCGCTACGCTGCGCCATTCGGCAAAATCGCTAAGAATGGTGGCCTGGCTCACAATCGCACTGCCGTCGTACAAGATATCAATACCTACGATGTGCCCTTCTGTATTGACAAACGCCACCTTTGTACCGTCGTCGCTCACGCTCGGGCGGCTGGCCACGCCTTCTGTATACAGGGTTTTGAGCACCTGCCCGTTGCTGTTGGTAATATCCAACTTGCTCAGGTCTTCCGTAACGCACACGATATACTCCGTGCCGGGATTGACGCTGAGTTCGCCCAGGTAATTGCCACCCTGGCTGCCCACAATACCTACGGTGGTAAACGCATCGGCTGCCGCATTGGCTACCGTGCCGCCATACAGATCATTGGCCGCCTGGATAACCGCCAGGCGGCAGTCGATAAACTGACTGGATTTTACCAGGTAATCGCGCAGCGCCTTGTAATACACTTTTTCGGCTTTGGCGATGCCGACCGCTGCATTGGAGGCAAACAAGTAAAACGCCCGGTTGGGAATGCCGCTGTTGATGTGTACGCCGCCATTGTCCTGGTTGCCGGTGTATTTTTCAGAGACGTGGTTGGGTTGGGCCGGGTCGCTTTTGTGGGGGTCCTGCATGTCGCGCAGGCAGTTGTTGGTGGTAGCGCCGGGTTTCACCACGTCTTCGCCGATTTTCCAGTCGGCCGGGTCAATAAACACCGCAAACACGTCGGCAAAGGATTCGTTGAGGGCGCCACTTTCGTCCTGGTACTCCAGGTTGGCGGTTTTTTCGATCACGCCGTGCGTCATTTCGTGGCCACCGACATCGATACCCCGGGCCAGTTCATAAAACGTGGAACCGCCGTTGCCATACCACATCGCTGCGCCGTTCCAGTAGGCGTTTTCCATCGAGGTGCCGTTGCTTTCGGAGACGTTGAAAAACGAAATGATATTGCCACCGACACCGTCAATGGAGTTGCGCGTGTGTTTGCTCAGGAAATAATCGTAGCTCTGCACAGCGTTCCAATGGGTGCTGACCGCATTTTTGTTATTGAATGTAGTAGTAGCAGAGGTAACGAAGTCGTAATCAAAGGTGCTTTGGATCTCCGGCGAGGTGTTTAGGGCATTCAGGGTTACAACAACACCTACCGGATCGCTCGGCATTTGCGAGGCGCCGCTGTTGAACATTTGTTTGCTGGCGTCTTCCATCACCACTGTGGAGCCTACCAACCAGGCGCCAAAAGAGCGGTTCTGGTTCAGCAAATCCAGGCCGGAAGCCGGTACCGGGCCATCCAGCAATGCCGGGGCCAGAACAGGCGCCGGGGCATCCGTGTGTTCGCCCGGGAGTTCGTGCGGCATGTCGTGCCGGGCCTTGCCGCTCAGCGGCAAAATTTCGCAGGTATGGTCGTAGTGGTGAATGATCGCACCCGATTGGGCATCCACGAAATAGACTTCGCGGCGCAGCAGGTTCGGGTAGATGATCACCTGCCAGGCCAGGCGCTCGGCGCTGAGCTGGCGATTGGCGTGGTACACGACCAGTTCGGTGGTCGATTCGGCGCCGCCCACGAGCAGGCGCTCCTCGGCGCTCCAGTTCGTTTTGACGCGATCGGCGCCAATGGCTTGCACCGCAGCCTGAATAGCCGCAGCGGCATCCATCGCTGGCACAGTAGTAGCCAGTTGGGGCGTGGGGTAGTACCGGCCGTTGAGCAGGCTAAAGGCGCCGTTTTTTGTGTGGGCGATGAGTTCGCCGCCATACACCGGCACCCCCTGAAACTGTTGTTCCAGGTGGACGTGTTGTTCGCCTTGCTCGTCGGTGTCCACGCGTTTTACCATAAATTCTGCGGCTGGCGCAGTCAGGCCGTCGGGCTCCAGGCTGGCCAGGTAGTCAAGGGCGCGCGCACCGACGGGCCGGTTGGCATCGGCGCTGAGGGAGGCGGCTGTTTTGCCTTGGAAAAAAATGGGCAGCCCCTGCTCGCCGTTGACGGTT
The DNA here is from genome assembly GCA_020846655.1 of Saprospiraceae bacterium. Taxonomy (GTDB): domain Bacteria; phylum Bacteroidota; class Bacteroidia; order Chitinophagales; family Saprospiraceae; genus M3007. Next base: position 26,475 of record JADLDL010000245.1, read on the forward strand.
TCATAGCCGCCGTCCGGGTTGGCGCTGCGGGTCAGGGGGTTAAGGGGTTTGAACGTAGCGCCAGACAAACCGAATGGGTTGCGCGTTTGCGGAACGGCCGATTGGCCAGGCCAGCCACGGAGTGTGAGGCGTTCGGGAGCAGGCGAAGGGCCGGGGGCGGGAGGATGGGTTTTGGCACTTTGTGCCGTAGCCAGGTTGAGGCTGCACACAGCGCATACCATCCAGAAGAGGATTCTTTTCATACGTAATCGTTTTTGGATAACGGAATGAAGCAAAAAGTGAATTGAGTGAAACGACATATGGTCCATTGGGAGCGTATTAGTAGCCTTGTCAACAGGGAAAGGAATTGCCTTGGAAGTCGGTAAAGGTCGGATTTTTTCTTTTTTTCATATCAGACAAATTCTCGATACGCCGGAATAAGCATCCTGCGGCTGCATGGGGACAATGGGCATTGTATGGCTACGCCCTCCCCCAAACAAGCGCTGCCACACTTTTTCCCAAGGGGAAAGGTGTGGCAGCGCAAAAAAGAACAAGCAAACTTGGCGCCATGCAATGGGTAAAACCTTACCCCAATTGTGGCCACCATTTCTTTTTGTAGGTCCATACGCCGCCCGCCAACAAGATCCACAGGGGCCAAAAACGCAGCACCAGGAGCAGCAAGCCAAGTGCCATGTCCCAGCCGCCCAGCAACGCCTCGCCCAAACGGGCGCCCATACCCGGCCGCCAGGCGACCTCAGGCTTCCGGTTGGGGAGCATTTCTTTCCGGACGAGGGGCTGCTGCCGCAGGTCGACCTGCACAGTGCTGAGGGCCACCGCGTCTTCGAGTTTCAATTGTTCCAACTTGGCGGCATCGGCAGCAGCACGGCTGACCAAGGCCTTATCCTGTGCCGCGGTGATATCGCCCAGTTTGGCCTTGGTTTGGCCGATGGCATCTTCCACCTGCTGTTGGTGGAGGCGGGTGCGCAAGTCGATCAGTTGTTGTTCGAGGTGTTCCAGGCTGACATCCCGGGCGTGCACGCGGCGGTACTCCAACAGGTCCACATAACGGCCTATGGACCGGAGTGTGGTGTCCAATTGTGCCGCCGGCACCCGAAAGGTAAGCGAATTGGCCACGATCAGCACGGTGGTTTGCAATACCGAATCCGGACTGACCTGCGTCGTGTACTGCTCGCTCACGGAGTTTTCCAGCTTGTTTTCCAACACAAAACCGCCGTTTTGCCGCACAATATCCTCGATGGCCAGGGTGGTGCGGGCCACATCCGGTGTCCGGAACTTGACTTCCGAGGTTCGCACGAGTTTTTTAAGCATGTCCCAGTCGCTTAAGGCGGCAGCGGCGCTACTCATTTGGCCCGGCTGAACGGGAGCCTCCTCCGGGCTCTGCGGCCCGGTTTCATCGGCTGCCACTGACACCGCATCGCGTTGAGCCCTTTCTGCCGAAGGCGCCGCACTCGTCGTGGGTTCGGGCGCGCTTTGCCGGGGCGCCTGGCGCTCGGCGGATTGGCAGGAAAAAAGAAGGGACAAGAGCAGCAAAAGGCTGAAGGGTAGCCGGTGAGAGCTGGGGGCAAGTGGATTTGGCAGGAAAAAGGATGGCTTGGTCATACGGATCGTTTTTAGCATCAGGATGCGCCACACACCCAAAATACACAAAACGAGATATGGTTGGAGGGTTGGATGGTTAGAAGGTTGGATGGTTAGAGGGTTGGAGAGTTAGAAGGTTGGAGGGTTGGAGAGTTGGAGAGTTATACTTATGGCTTGCGACAGCCAGTCATTCTCCAATTTTCCAACTCTCCATCCAACCTTCCAACCCTCTAACCATCCAACCTTCTAACCATCCAACCTTCATTCCATGCGGCTCACGTTGGCTACAAATTTGAATTGTTTGAGGGCCAGGATGGCCTGGTTCAGTTGGTCGGTATTGGACACGACCAGAGAGATCCGGCCTTCGAAGTATCCGCCTTCGCCGGTGATCGAGAAGGAGCGGATATTGATGCCCAGGTTTGAGATCCGGTCGGTCAGTTGCTGGATGACGCCGGGGCCGGCGTCGATGCCGGTGACCAGTATAGTGGCAACAAAATCGGCTTTCACCGTAGCCCCCCACTCGGCTTTGAGCACGCGGTATTCGTAGTTGGCCAGCAGAATAGGGGCATTGGGGCAGGTGGTACGGTGAATTTTGACGCCTTCTTTAGCGCCGACATAGGCAAAAATCGGGTCGCCCTGCACAGGGTTGCAGCAGGTGGCAAAGGAGAACACATAGTAGTTGCCGGGCTCGCCGTTGATAAAGACGTCGGCTTTGTTGATGGCCTGTTTCAGGGGTTTGGCGCCGGTCAGCGGTTCGGCGGGCTTGGGTTCGCCGTCGCCGGACTGAGGCGCTTTTTCGCCTTCAATTTCTACCAGCCGGGAGCCATCTGCCCGGAACGATTTGAGTCCCGACAAATCTACTTGTTCCAGGGCGATGGCGCTCAGGAACTCGAGGCGGTTGGGAAAGCCGAACCATTTGGCCAGCATATCGGCATTTTCCTCGACGGGGGCTTTGAACTGGTTTTGCAGTTTGCGCTCCAGGGTTTCGCGTCCCAGGGCAGCCAGTTGGCGTTTTTCTTCCTTGAGCGCCGCGCGAATCCGGTTTTTGGCTTTGGCGGTGATGACGTGGTGCATCCAGTCTTCGCTCGGCCGTTGGTTCCGGTCGGTGATGACCTGGATCTGGTCTCCGTTTTTTAGTTTGTAATTGATGCGCTCCACCCGGTGGTTGATTTTGACAGCCCGGCAGGTGCAGCCGACGTCGGAGTGGATGCTGAAGGCAAAATCGAGCGCGGTGGCGCCTTCCGGCAAAATTTTCATTTCCCCTTTGGGCGTAAACACGTGCACCTCTTCAGAAAACAGGTTGCTCTGGAAATCGGCCAAAAACTCCACGGCACTGCCGGAAAGTGCGTTTTCCAGTGTTTCCCGCACCTGGTTCAGCCAGTTTTCAAATACGTTGGCGTTGTTGCCCACGCCGCGCACGCCTTTGTATTTCCAGTGGGCCGCAAACCCGTGCTCGGCAATATCGTCCATCCGCGCCGAGCGGATCTGCACTTCCACGTACAGGCCCTTGGGGCCGATGACCGAGGTGTGCAGCGATTCGTAGCCGTTGGCTTTGGGGTTGGTGATCCAGTCTTTGAGCCGCTCGGGGATGGGTTTGTAAAAATCGGTCACGATGGCGTAGGCCTGCCAGCAGGTCACCTTTTCGCGCTCCAGCGGCACATCGACAATGATGCGGATAGCAAACAGGTCGTAAATATCCTCGAAGGCCACCAGTTTGGTGCGGATTTTACTCCAAATGGAATAGATGCTTTTCGGCCGGCCGATGATTTTCACCTCGATGCCCAGTTGTTCTTCAAGGGCTTTCTGGATGGGGCGTTTGAATTCTTCGATATACAATTCGCGGGCCCGGCGGGTTTGGGCGAGTTGTTCGGCGATGTCGTGGTATTCTTCCGGGTGCGTGATTTTGAGGCAAATATCCTGAAACTCGCTTTTGATCTTGTAGAGCCCGAGCCGGTGTGCCAGGGGAGCGTAAATCGTGCTGGTTTCAGCCGCGATTTTGAGTTGTTTGTGTTGCGCCATGCTCTTGATGGTGCGGAGGTTGTGCAGGCGGTCGGCCATTTTAATCAGCACAACCCGCACGTCGGTAAGCATGGTGCGGAGTACTTTGGTCAGGTTTTCGGCCTGCGGGCTTTCCGAATCGTGGAGGCTGTCCAGTTTGGTCAGGCCGTCGACGATGAGGGCAACGCGGTCGCCAAACTGGCCGTGTATTTCCCGCAGGGTAACATCGGTATCTTCGACAACATCGTGGAGCAGGGCACAGACAACGGCGGTGGGGCCCAGGCCGATTTCTTCCACACAGATGCGCGCCACTTCGATGGGGTGCAGGATGTAAGGCTCGCCCGATTTGCGCCGTTGCTGCTGGTGCGCTTTGGCGGCCAGTTCGAACGCTGCCCGGATGTTGTGTTTGTCTTCCGCATTGAGCGGACCGGGCAAGGATTTCAGCAAATTTCGATAGGCCCGCTGGATGATCGCGGTATCGTCGTCGTTTCCTTCCGGAATGTTAGCCTGCAACATAGTTCCCTCCTGCTTATGTTTTGATCTTAACAAAATTACCGCAAAGTTTCGGACAGCAAAGGTCATTTGAGGCTTGTTAACGGATTTTTCTTTTGTGGCGGCCTTTTTATTCAGCAAAAGAGCGTACTTTTGCACTCCTTTTTTCCAGGGCTTTGCCCTGACAATACCCTGCGGGCGTGGCGAAATTGGTAGACGTACCAGACTTAGGATCTGGCGCCGCGAGGCATGGGGGTTCGAGTCCCTCCGCCCGCACCCTGTTTTTAGAGCACGAGGACATGAAAGCCAGAGTCAAATCTCCGCTGTTCATGTACTCACCGGTATCTGTGCCGCTCATCTCGCCGTCCAATTTATATTCGACTAATATCATGCCTACTGTACAACGCAAAGACCTCGATAACACCTCTGCTATTATTTCCGTAACCCTTACCCGGGACGACCTCAAACCGAAACTGGACGCCGAACTGAAGCGTTTCCGCACCCGCGCGGCCATCAAAGGTTTCCGGCAGGGTCAGGCGCCGATGCCCTATATCCGTCGTATGTACGGCCCCAGCATTTTTGGCGATACACTCAACGATATGTTGTCGCAAGAACTGTACAACTATCTCCGCGAGAGCAAACTCGACGTACTGGGCCAGCCCTTGCCCATCGAAAACCAAACCCAATATTCGTTCAAGATCGACAACCCCGAAGACGAATACAAAGTTGAATATGAAATTGGCTTCGTGCCTGCCTTTGACATCCAAGGACTTGACAAAAATCAATCCTTTGAACGTCTGACCGTTTCCAACCTCGAGCAATTGGCTGCCGACGATCTGGAATACGCCCGCAAACGTATGGGCAAACGCAGCAATGTCACGGAAGATATCCAGGATAACGATATGCTCAAAATTGCCGTCCGCGAATTGGACGGCGACCAACCCAAAGTCGGTGGCTGGGAAACCACCATCTCGGTACTCGTCAACACGGTTGCCGATGAAGCCCTGAAATCGGAGTTGCTGAGCAAAAAACACGGCGACAGCATCCGCTTGAACGCCCGCAGCCTCGAAGCCCCGAAAGAAGAACCCACGTACCGCAAGTATATCCTTAACCTGCCGGAAGACGATGACCGGGAAGTAGGCGACTGGTTTGATGGCGTGATCGAAGAAGTGGCGCGCGTAGGCGTGGCCGAACTCGATGAAGAGTTTTTCACCAACTACTTTGGCGGCCGGATCAATACCCGCGAAGAAGCCATTGAAGAGTTGAAAAAGGGAATTTTGAGTTTTTACGACGTGCGGTCCAATGCCCTTTTGATGCGCGAGTTTCAGACCCGTTTGATGGAACTCAACCGCTTTGACTTGCCCAACACCTTCCTGAAACGCTGGCTGGGCGTCAACAACGACAAACTTACGCCCGATCAAATCGACGCAGAATTTCCCGCATTTGCCGACAATCTACGCTGGTCCCTGCTGCGCGACCGGCTGAAGGAGCGTTTTGCTATTGAGGTGACCGACGAAGAACTGCGGGAAGAATACGGCCGAAAAGTGCGCAATTATTTTCAGGCCGAATTGCCCGCTCATATCATCGACAGCAGCATCGACCGCCTGATGCAGGATGAAAAAGAAGTGGAAAACACTCGCCGTGACCTGGAAACAGACAAGGTTTTTGAAGCCATCCGGAGCCTGATTACCGTGACCGATAAAGCCGTGCCGTCTGAAGAGTTTCACCAGATTCTGGACGCTGTGACCAAGAAGTCGGAAACCGAACAATCTGCTGATGCTTCCCTTCGGGAAAGTGTTGAATAAGGCCTGTTGGGGTATTGCAGCGCGCGTTTTGCTTTTTTGGGCCAGGATTCCTGTCTTTTGTTCAAGGCCTGACGAGGTAAGCACTGCTTTTCATATGGAAATACAAGCCGTTGATCGGCCAGAATCGTCTATACATCCAGCAGTACAGTTCCATTTTGTTGGGTTTTAACCTTAGGCTGAAAACGTTGTTATACTTGCCTCAAAAAAAAGGCTTTCTTATGTTCGACAAAAATGAGTTTATGAAGTATGCCACCAAGCACTTGGGTATGAGTGGCATGCACCTCGAAAAGTACATCAACACCTCGACCCAGGTAGCCGCTCCGAACATCCGGGCATTCACCCCTGCGGTGATTGAAGAGCGCCAGATGAACGTTGTTGCCATGGATGTATTCAGCCGCCTGATGATGGACCGGATCATCTTCATGGGTGTACCGGTGACGGAATATGTAGCCAACGTCATTCAGGCGCAGTTGCTGTTCCTGGAATCCAGCGACCCAAAGCGCGATATTCAGTTGTTCATCAACAGCCCCGGCGGCTCGGTGATTGATGGCTTGGGTATCTACGATACGATGCAGTACGTTGCCCCCGACGTAGCCACCATCTGTACCGGGCTTGCCGCCTCCATGGGCGCTGTCCTGTTGGCAGCAGGCACCAAAGGCAAACGCAGCTGCCTGTACCACAGTCATGTGATGATCCACCAGCCGATGGGGGGCGCGCAGGGCCAGGTTTCGGATATTGAGATTACGTACAAACTGATCAAGAAAATGCAGAAATCCTTGTACGATATTCTGGCCCACCACACCGGCCAGTCGTACGAAAAAATTGAGGAAGACTGTGACCGCGACAACTGGATGAGCGCCGAAGATGCCAAAGCCTATGGCTTGATTGACGAAGTACTGGACCGCAACAATCCGCGGAAAGAGAAATAAGGGTACGCCCCCGAAGTTGTATGAAGCAAACAGGAGTTACCCAAGCCGGATGACTCTTGTTTGCTTCTTGTTTGATTCAGATGCTTTTTTGCTTTCCACACATCAACCCATTTTCAACATGAAACGCGGTCGACTCACTCCCCATCAATGTTCTTTTTGCGGTCGGAATAAAGAGGATGTCATGATCCTGATTTCCGGCATGGAAGCACAAATCTGTGAAATGTGTGTGGAAAAAGCCCAGGAAATCATCGACCAGGAAATACACCGGCAAGGTGGTACTGGCACTGGCGAAGCCTCAGCTTCTAAAAGTTCAAAATACAGCAGCAATATCCGGCTGGTTCCGCCACGCGAAACCAAAGCCTTTCTCGACGAATATATTATTGGGCAGGATGATGCCAAGAAAATCCTGGCCGTAGCCGTGTATAACCATTACAAACGGCTGCAACAACTTGGAAAAGCCAATGACAGCGATGTGGAAATTGAGAAATCCAACGTCCTGTTTATCGGTCAAACCGGAACCGGAAAAACCTTGCTCGCCAAAACGATCGCCAAATTGCTCAATGTGCCGTTTGCCATTGTAGATGCCACTGTTTTTACAGAGGCCGGGTATGTAGGTGAGGACGTGGAGAGCATTTTGGCCCGCCTGCTACAAGTGTGCGATTACGACGTGCAAGCCGCTGAGCGGGGCATTGTTTATATCGATGAAATTGACAAAATCGCCAGAAAACAGGACAATCCTTCGATTACCCGGGATGTGTCCGGAGAAGGCGTTCAGCAAGCCATGCTGAAAATGCTGGAAGGCGCCGAGGTACTGGTGCCTCCCCAAGGCGGTAGGAAACACCCGGAACAAAAACTCATCAAAGTAAACACCCAAAACATCCTGTTCATTTGCGGTGGCGCCTTTGATGGCATCGATAAAATTATTGCCCGCCGGGTTAATACCCAGGTCATTGGCTATACAAAGCAACAAGACCAGCAGGAAATTGATCGCGACAACCTGCTTCAGTATGTGAACCACCAGGATGTCAAACATTTCGGGATTATTCCGGAATTGGTCGGTCGCATGCCCGTTGTAGTACACCTGGATCCGCTTGATTTGTCTGCCCTGCGTCGCATTCTCACCGAGCCGCGCAACGCCCTGATCCGTCAATATCAAAAACTATTTGCGCTGGAAGGCCTGGATTTACAATTTACACCAGATGCCATCGACCTGATCGCCGAGAAAGCCCTGGAGTACAAACTCGGTGCCCGGGGCCTGCGCTCGCTCTGTGAAGCGATTCTCACAGATGCCATGTTTGAATTGCCATTGGGTAAAAAAGACAGCAAAGTGCTGGTCGTCGACCGTGCTTATGTGGCGGAGAAACTGGAACGCTCGCGGGTAGCACGCCTGAGAGCAGCTTAAAAAAACATTCTTACAACATCCCGGCTATTACTCTTCACCTTGCGCCAGACTCACGGCAGCAGGGCTTGATCCGTTTGCTACTGGTCTCTGTTTCCCTCACAGCCTGGCCTCCAGGCCTATCGCTTCATTACTGAGGGGCGGTTGCTACGTAAACGGTCCAACTCCGCTACCCCTACCTACCCTTCCCCAATAAAAAAAGCCCCCCTCCACATTCTGGAGAGAGGCCATCCCAAAAACCGATTTTAAAGTATGTTAAAATCGATTCCCAGTATGAGGTTGGAAGGTTAGAAGGTTGGAGAGTTAGAAGGTTGAA
>JADLDL010000246.1 GCA_020846655.1 Saprospiraceae bacterium
ATTTTTTATATTAAATTTAATTCCAATGCTTATTCCTTTAAGGTTTACAATTTTTTTCTATTTCCACTACCTCTGATAAAAAGGATAACCCTCGCTGCCGCAACAGCGAACTTTAACTTTGCCTTAACACTAAAAAACCACGTTTGGCAGTTTCATTGCATAGGAGTATGCGTATAAAGGACAAACGTCACTCCGACATCAATTAAATCAAACCATATCGTGATGAAAAACATGCTTTTCTTGCTGCTGTTTGCCCCCTTTGCCTTGATGGCCGACCAGGGCAACCCCAGTCTTGAAGCGATTGCAAAAGCGCTCAGCAGTGGCGATGCCGATGCGCTGTCCAAATACTTTGCCGACAACGTCGAGATTTCCATTCTCGACAAAGAGCAGCTCTACCCGAAGGCTAAGGCTACCGAAGCGGTCCGTTCGTTTTTTGATTCGAACAAACCGAAGTCCTTTAGCCAGGTCCACCAGGGGAGCAGCCGCGAAAGCAGCGACCAATATTGCATTGGCAACATGTCGGCCACAACAGGTTCGTACCGGGTGTACATCTACCTGAAGGTAAACGGCAGTAGCACCAGTATCCAGGAAATTCGCTTCGACAAAGGCTAAACCTCCTTTTCTAACCTATAAAACGGCCCGGGGCACTCCTCCGGGCCGTTTTTTGTACTCCTTAATAGTGACACCAAAACGGCCTTTCGGTGAAAACGCTATCTTTGTACCCTTGCTTTTTGATTTATTTTCAACCATACAATCGTACCATATCAACGGGTACCGGAGATCTTAGAAGCAAAATTATCTTATGAAACAACTCCTCCTCGCACTCTGCTGCTGCACCCTGGCCTGTCTGGCCCAAGGCCAATCGCTAACCGGCAACTGGAAAACCATTGACGACGACACCGGCGAAGCCAAAAGCCATGTCCAGATTTACGAACAAAATGGCCAGTTGGCCGGCAAAGTGGTGAAGCTCCTGAAATCAGCACCCGACCGGAAATGCGACAAATGCCCCGGCGAACGGAAAGACAAACCCGTGCTGGGGATGGTTATCCTGGAAAACCTCCGGCTGCAAGACGGCTACTGGCAATCGGGCCGTATTCTGGACCCCGAAAAAGGTAAATGGTACACCTGTAGCATGTGGCTAAAAGACGGCGACCCCAACGTATTGGTCGTGCGCGGCTATATCGGACCCTTTTTCCGGACCCAAAATTGGTACCGCATCCCCTGATGCCACAGGAATTTCGCCCAAGTGCAGAAAAAAATGAAGTAAAGATTGCAAGGAAACTTCCATCGATTTATCTTTGCCCCCGCTTTTGAAAAGCGCCAATGGTATTGGCCCGTGGTGTAACGGTAGCACAGCAGATTTTGGTTCTGTTTGTCAGGGTTCGAATCCTTGCGGGCCAACAACAAAACCCCGTATCGGTTTTCCGGTACGGGGTTCTTGTTTTTATGCCCTGCCGCAGGGCGTAGGCCGGTTCAGTGCCGAGATTTAATTCAAAATCAGTTTGCTGCGTTTAAAATAAGCCGGCCGGTGCTTATAGTCTTCTGTAGCGTCCGAACGTTCGTCTGTTTTGGGAAGATCGAGCGGATGTGCCGGTAGCAGCGGCACTTCAGGGGCATTGGTCTGCAGCCGCACCAATTCTTGTTGCAAATCGCTGATGGCCCGCTGAATAGACACCAGCGGACGATGCACAATCAGGCGAATAACACCTTGTGGGTCAATAATATAGAGCAGCCGGTCGAAAGGTGGATTGAGCCGGCGGCCAGAGGCCAGGCCATACACCGTGGCAATCCGGTTGTCGGTATCTTCGATAACCGGCGCTTTCAGGAAAATACCAATGTAGCGGCGCACGATATCCGACCAATCATTTTGCCGGATGGTTTCGTTGGACAGGGCCAGGAGTTTGGTATTCCGCTCGTGCAACCAGCGCTCTTTCAAATCCAAAAAATTGGAATACATGCGCCAGGCCGAGGTAAAATTGGCCGGATGTGCAAAAAAGATGCACCAACTGCCTTCGCTGAACTCCGGAAAACGAATCAGGCCTTTTTGCGTTTGTACTTCGAAAGGAGGCGCCGCGTCGCCGACATTGGGTAGTTGTGGGTACTTAGACATGGCAAACAATTTGGGTGTCTGGTTAGGATGGTTGGGCAAAACAGCCACAGAACTTTTTTCTATGACCCTGTACGACAAATGGAAGCGGCTGGTTTTGTTTTGTTCAAATGCTTGCCAAAAGTACCCGGTTTTTAGCCAATTTGAAATGCCTGTTCGTCGAAATACACCAAATCGCAGAAAAAAGTGACGGCACACAGCCGAATACGGCTCGTCGTGTCATCCACTTCCCGACTCCCGTCCGTACAGGCCCAAGATGGGGTGGCCTACATTTTTGCCGGCACTCCCCCGTTCGGTCAGCCGAACCGAAATCCATACCTTTGCCACTTCTATTCCCTCGCGGTATCATCCACCTTACTATGCGACAATTTCTTTTTATACTGTTTATTTTTCCTGCCATGATCGCCCAAGCCCAAATCTCCGCACCCGGCCCCAGCCGGCAGCCTATTCGCAGCAATTGGGAGTTCAGGCAAGCCCATACCGGCACTTGGCGCCCCACCCCCATGCCTGTCAGTGTACACACCGCACTACTCCAGGCCGGCCAGATAGAAGATCCGTATTACCGCGACAATGAAGAAAAAGTACAATGGATCGAACAGGAAGACTGGGAGTTTCAGTGCAGTTTTACCATCGATGAAGCGACGTTTCAGCGCAAACATATCGAACTGGTTTTCAAAGGGCTCGATACCTATGCCCACGTATACCTGAACGATAGCCTCATCCTGGAAACCGACAATATGTTCCGTACCTGGAAGGCCGATATTAAAAAATATGCTCTTGCCGGCGCCAACAAACTCCACGTCTACTTTGAAAGTCCGGTCAAAAAAGTAGCCGCCGATTGGGCCGCCCTGGGCTATGAATTGCCGGGCGGGGTGCGCACCATGTCGCGCAAGGCACAATTTCACTACGGCTGGGATTGGGGCCCCCGCCTCGTCGGTTGCGGCATTTTGAAATTGCCTGAACTCCTGAGTTGGGATGATTTTATACTTGAAAACCTGTACATCACGCCACAACGCCTGTCGGAAAAAGAAGCCGTCATGGTGGCGCGCTTCCGCTATCGCTCCGATTTTGAAGGCCCGGTGACCCTCTTGTTTCGCGAAGGCAAACGTAAATCGGTCGAAGACCGCAAGTTCTATCCCGGCGTCCATGAGGATTCGGTGACCTACACCGTCGAAAACCCGCGGCTTTGGTGGTGCAACGGCATGGGCGAACCCTATCTCTACGATTTTTCAGTGGAAGTAAAACGAAACGGCCACTCCCTGGAGAAGGTCGATGTACGCAGCGGGATCCGCACCATTGAATTGGTGACCGATCCCGACCCCTCCGGCAAATCTTTTTACTTCAAACTCAATGGCAAACCCATTTTTGCCAAAGGCGCCAACTACATTCCGCAGGACATGTTTCAGGACCGGGTGTCGCCAGAGCACTACAAACGGTTGCTCGACGACGCTACAGCCGCCAATATGAATATGTTGCGGGTGTGGGGCGGCGGTATCTACGAAGACGAGCTGTTTTATCAGTTTTGCGACGCCCGCGGCATTTTGGTCTGGCAGGATTTTATGTACGCCTGCGCCATGTATCCCGGCAACGGCAAATTCCTGAAAACCGCCGCCGCTGAAGCCTTCGATCAACTCGAACGCCTGCGCCAGCACCCCTGCATCGCGCTGTGGTGTGGCAACAACGAAAACAACGAAGCCTGGCACCACTGGGGCTGGCAAATGCAGTTCAACGAAGCCCAACGCACCCAAATCTGGCGCGACTACCGAACCTTGTTCAACGATATCCTGCCCACCTATGTGTCCAACTACGGCGGCGGGGTGCCGTATTGGGAAAGTTCGCCGCAATTCGGCCGCGGCAACCCTAAATCCAATGTAGAAGGCGACTCGCACTACTGGGGCGTATGGCACGACGAAGAGCCCTTCGAAGTATTCGACAAAAAAGTGCCCCGCTTTATGAGCGAATATGGCTTCCAATCCTTTCCCGACTGGGCGACCCTCGAGGCCTGTACGCAGCCGGAAGACCGCGAACTGGAATCCAAAGTCATGCTCAACCACCAAAAACACCCCCGGGGCAATACCCTCATCGCCGAGTACCTGAAACGCGATTTCCGGATACCCAAGAATTTTGAAGACTTTGTCTCCCTCAGCCAGGTCCTCCAGGCAGAGGGCATGCGCCGGGGCATCGAAGCCCACCGCCGCAACAAACCCTACTGCATGGGTACGCTCTACTGGCAACTCAACGATGTGTGGCCCGTGGCCTCCTGGTCGAGCATCGACTACTACGGCCGCTGGAAAGCCCTGCACTACTATGTGCGCAACGTGTACCGGCCGGTGGTAGCGCTCCCAATTGTCGAAGATGATATCCTGAAAATATACGCCAGCTCGGACTTGCCGGCCGACACCACCCTCACGCTCCAGGTGCGTACGCTGTCGTTTGAAGGCCAAAAACTCAACGACGTAACGCTGGCCGGCCTGGTGGTGCACCCCGATTCGAGCCGGATGATTTGGCAGGGATACCTCAAAACTATGCTGGGCAAACACAAACCGGAGGACGCCGTGGTAGAAATTGTGTTAAAAAACGCCGATGGCAAAAACCTGCACCGCCGCTTGTTTTACCTGACTCCCATTCGCAAACTTGCCCTGCCGCGCACCACCGTCAACCTGCAGGTAACACAGGTCAACGATGGCTACCAGATCACGCTGCAAAGCCCCAAACTGGCCAAAAACGTATGCCTCAGCACCGCAACAGAGGGCCGGTTCAGCGACAACTACTTTGACCTGTTGCCCGATGAACGCAAAACGATCCTCTTCAAAACCGACCGGATTCTGGATACCCCGCAAAGCGCCTTTCAGGTAAAACATATCCAACAGACCTACGACCGATGAGCAGTCCATCGCCTTCCGGGCGCTCCTGGTATAGTTTGGACAATGCCTGGTTTTGGCTGGCGCTCGGCTTGTGTGTGGTCTATGCCCGGGGGCTTGGGCTCGACGTCATGGACGTCGACGCCTCTCAATATGCCTCCATTTCGATGGAAATGCTGCAAAACGGGCAGTGGCTTCAGGTGCAGCACCGCCAGGCAGATTACCTCGACAAGCCCCCGCTCCTGTTTTGGTCATCGGCATTTTCGTTTCTGCTGTTTGGCCTGCACAACTGGTCCTACAAACTACCCTCCTTGCTGGCCACAGCCGCCGGTGTGTATGCTACCTGGCGGTTTTGCCTCTTGTACTACCCGGCCCGAACTGCCCGCCAGGCGGGGTTTATCCTGGCGGCCTGCATCGGAGTACTGCTGCTGGGCAATGATGTCCGGACCGACACCCTCCTCATGGGCATGAGTGCCTGCACCGTTTGGCAACTCGCGGCGTTTGTGCATCCCGACACACAAAACAAAAGCCGGCACCTGCTGGCTGCCGGCTTTTTTGCCGGCCTGGCCATGTTGGCCAAAGGCCCCATTGGCATCATTATGCCGGCCTTTGCGGTGGGTACACACCTGCTGCTGCAACGCAACTGGAGCGGGTTGTTTCAGTGGCGCTGGCTGCTGGCGTTGGGGGGCACGGCGCTGGTGTTGGCCCCAATGTGCTGGGGCTTGTACCAACAGTTTGACCTGCACCCGGAGAAGATCGTGAACGGCCGCAGCGGCGTTTCGGGATTGTATTTTTTCTTCTGGGAACAAAGTTTTGGCCGCATCACCGGCGAAAACGTCTGGCAAAACGACACCTCGCCCTTCTTTTTTCTGCACGTGTACCTCTGGGCTTTTCTGCCGTGGTCCATCCTGCTTCTGCCCGCTTTGGGGCAACGCCTGCAAGGTATTTTCCAGCAAAAATTCCGGCTCCCAGTGTCGGAGGAGGCGTATTCGCTCGGTGGTTTTGTGCTCACATTTGTCGCCTTGTCGATGTCGCGCTACAAGTTGCCGCACTATATTTTTATCACCTTGCCCTGGGCGGCTGTGCTGACGGCGCGCTGGCTCGCCCATTGGGAGACCCGCTTGGCTCCCACAAGCCAGTCGCGCTGGAACACCGCGCAACTGGGCCTGCTGGCGGTGCCGGCACTGCTGAGTTACCTGCTACTGGGCTTCGTGTTTCCGACCGACAACCTGTTTCTCTGGGGCATCCCCACTGCGCTGTTTGGCTGGGCGTTTTGGAAAACGGAACCGGCGAGCGCCGACGGACTGGTACAACGGGGCGTCCTGGTGTTTTTGGGGGCTGCGCTGGTGCTAAATTTTCATTTTTACCCCAATTTATTGCCCTACCAAAGCACAGCGGCAGCGGCACGCTATGCCCAAGCACACCAAATTCCTGTGGACAAACTGGCGTTTTTTAACCGCCACGGGCATGCCCTGGATTTTTACAGCGGCCGGATTTTACCAGAACTGGCCGACCTGGAACAAATCGCCGCAACAACAGCCGGTAGCGATGCATTTTGGTTATACACTGATTCAACGGGCAGGGCACAACTCGATAGCGCCGGCCTTCATTTCGAGCAAATCACCCGGATCCCCCATTTTCAGGTCGCCCTGCTGAAACCAGCCTTCCTCAATCCGGCAACCCGCATGCAGGCTACCGAACCCGTATTTTTGTTGAAAATTTTATCGCAGCAAGAACGCTGAGACAAATATTTGGCAGAAACATCCCTATTTTGCCACACGTTTTGTTTTTAAAAAATTGAACACCACAAATGGCTGATAAAATCTGGTTGTCGCACTATCCCAAAGGGGTGCCTGCAAATATTGATGACGCTGCCTATCCGCGTCTGATCGACATGCTTGCTGAATGCTTGCAGAAATACCGCGACCTGCCCGCCTTTGTCTACATGGGCAAAACCCTCACGTTTGGCGAATTGGATACCCAAAGCGCGCAGTTTGGCGCCTACCTGCACTCGCGCGGGCTCGAACCCGGCGACCGCATCGCGCTCATGATGCCCAATATGTTGCAATACCCGATCGCGCTGTTCGGCGCCCTTCGGGCCGGACTTATTGTGGTCAATACCAACCCCTTGTATACCCCGCGCGAGATGAAGCACCAGTTTATCGACTCGGGCGCCAAGGCCATCATTATCGCTGAAAACTTTGCTGCCAACCTCCAACAGATCATCGGAGAAACGCAGATCAAAACCATCATCCTCACCAGCGTGGGCGAAATGCTCGGCCTACGGGGCAAACTGGTCAACTTTGTAGTCCGGTACATCAAAAAAATGGTACCCAAGTATGCGCTGTCCAATACCGTCACGTTCATGGACGGGCTTCGGCAGGGGCGTCGATTTACGCTCAAACCCTTTGAATCCGGCCCCGACGACACCATTATCCTGCAATACACCGGCGGCACGACGGGCGTTTCGAAAGGCGCCATGCTGACCAACCGCAATTTGATTGCCAACATGCAGCAAATTCGCGCCTGGCTGATGCCGGTGCTGCCCGAAGGCAAAGTGGTGGCACTCTGTCCGCTGCCCTTGTACCATATTTTTGCTTTTACCGTCAATTGCCTCGCCTTTATGAGCGTAGGCGGCCGCAACGTGCTGATCGTCAATGCCCGCGACATCCCAGCCCTGCTAAAAGAATGGCGCACGCACCGGCCGAATATTTTCACTGGCGTCAACACCTTGTTCAACGGCTTGTTGAACCACCCGGATTTTGCTTCGCTCGATTTTAGCGACCTGAAGGCCGCCGTGGGCGGCGGTATGGCTGTCCAGCGGGCTGTCGCCGAACGCTGGCAAAAAGTGACCGGTTGCCAACTGACCGAAGGCTATGGCCTCACCGAAGCCAGCCCGGTACTCAGCGTCAACCCCGTCGACAGCAGCATGCGCCTGGGTACCATCGGCATGCCGGTGCCTTCGACCGAACTGCGCATCGTCACCGAAGCCGGCCAGGAAGCCAAGTTGCGCGAAACCGGCGAAATACAAGCCCGTGGCCCCCAGGTGATGAAAGGCTACTGGCAGCGCCCCGAAGCCACTGCCGATGTCATCAAAGACGGCTGGTTGTGCACCGGCGACATCGGTTTTATGCACGAAGACGGCTTTTTCCAGATTGTCGACCGCAAAAAGGACATGATCCTGGTTTCCGGCTTCAATGTGTACCCCAACGAGGTGGAAGACGTCATCGCCAGCCACCCCAAAGTACTCGAAGTAGCCGCTGTGGGGATGCCCGACGAAAAATCGGGCGAAGTGGTGAAGGTTTTTGTCGTGAAAAAGGACGCGTCCCTTACGCAGGAGGAACTGGTCAGTTTCTGCCGCGAACAAATGACTGGCTACAAAGTGCCGAAATACGTCGAATTCCGAACGGATTTGCCCAAAACCAACGTGGGCAAAATCCTGCGGCGCGCCCTGCGTGACGAGCAGAAAAAAGCATAGCCAGAGGCGCTCAAACCGTGCCCCGGTTCCGGGTACGCCAGATCGAAAGCATCAGGCGGGCAGCAAATGCCGGCGGGGTAAGGCAACTTCCCATGCCGAAAAACAGCATTTGCGTCCAGATGTACTTCTCGATGCTGGTTTTTTCTGCCAGCGGCAAATGCCCGGTAAGGGGGTCCCAGGTATTGTCTTCGATAAACACCATAAAACCGTTCAGGGCATCCACCATGATGAAGGTGAGTGGAAACATCAGGATCAGCAAGGCGACTTTTACCTCCTGCTGTTTGGCCAGGAAGGTGTGGGGCAACAGAAACAGGTACCGGGCCAGGGTAATCACCACCACCATAAAAACAATATTCCAGCCCTGATAAGGCCATACGTGCATGGCCTTGTGTATCGGATACAGCACGGCATACACGATAACAGCCGTTACCATCCACCAAATCAGTTCTAACCACAACGTCAATCTCTGTTTTTTGTCCATATCGATATTGAGACTTGTTGCGGTGAGCGGCTTTGGCGATAAAAAGCCCTTTTCCCGCCTGGCTTCGTTAAATTTTTCGCCGAAAATACCCGATTTCGACTGCAAAATTTGCCTAACCAGTCGAAAAAATGGCATTTTTTCTCACTCAAAGCCGCTCACCGCAACAAGTCTATTAAACAACAAGTGAACTGCCGGCACGGGGAACGGGTTCCGCACGCCGTTCAGGGTAAAAATAACTCCCCAGCACCATACCCAGGATGCTGGCAGCCAGGCCGTACAGCATCGGTGGTACCTGGGCCAGGGTTTGTATCCTGTCCGGTGCGCTGCCATCCGTTGGCTGCACCACCGTTTCCGACCACCAGAAAGTAAGCGACCAAACCACAATGCCGGCCACCATGGCGGCGATCGCCCCCTGTGCAGAAGCGCGTTTCCAATACAAACCGGCCATCAGGGGCATAAACAACGAAACCAGACTTAAGGCTGAAGATTCGCCGACTAATTCGTAAATATTATTCCGGGCAACCGCCATGATGCCCGTAATGAGGGCCACCCCGACCACAGAATAGCGCATGATCCGCAGCAACTGTGCATCCGTCAGGTGTTTGAAAAGCGGCTTCACCAGGTTCTCTCCGATCACCGTTGCCGGAGCCAGCATGGCGCCGCTGCACGTGCTGAGGATGGCCGACAGGAGAGCCCCAAAAAACAAAATTTGCATACCCAAACTACTGTGCAGCAACACCAGGTGCGGAATCATCATTTGTGCATCGCCACCCGCCAACAACTCGGGGTACAGTATACGGCCACACAAGCCGATCAAAAGCGGTAGCATCGCGATAGTCAGGTACATCAGGGCCGAGGTATAGCAGGCATTTACCGAACTGCGCACGCTTTTGGCCGCCATCACCCGCTGGAAAACATCTTGTTGCGGGATACTGCCCAATCCGATTGTCATCCAGGCCGCCACCCATTGGATCAGAAAAATCGGCTTGGCCTCCGGGAAAAATTGAAAAAAATTGGGTGGCTGGGCTTCGATGACCTTCCCCAACCCACCTGCCTTGAGCACCAGCTCAACAGCCAGCGCAAGCAACCCGAGAATGATGGAAATCGTTTGTACAAAGTCTGTGATCGTCACCGACCACATGCCGCCGATGTAGGTATACAACAACACCAGCGCCGTACAGATCAGCACCCCCCAACTGCGATCGAGGCCGCAAACTGCCTGCAAAACAATGGCCATCGCCACCAACTGCGCCGCGATCCAACTGAAATACGAAGGCACCATAAAAACCGCCGATACAATCTCCGTTGCCTTGTTGTAGCGCAGGCGAAAAAAATCGTTGAAGGTCAGCAGGTTGAGGTTATATAAAGGGCGGGCAATCAGCAAGCCCGCCAGCAAAAGACAAAGCGCGGCGCCAAAAGGGTCTTCGATAATACCCAAGACCCCGTTTTCGATAAATTCAGAAGACGCGCCCAGCACGGTTTCGGAGCCAAACCAGGTGGCAAACAAGGTACAGGCCACCATGTACATCGGGAGCCGCTTGCCCGCTACTACAAAATCAGCCGTAGTTTTTACCCGCCGCGAAGCCCACCAGCCAATGGCCAGGGTAGCCAGGAGGTAGATGCCGATAAAAACAAGGAGCCATTGGTTTTGCATGCCGCCAAATCTTGAAAATCAATATTCCGGTCCGTTCAGAATGTAGGAAATCGTAGCCCCGAAGAAATAATACCAGTCGTTTCGTTTTGGGTTGCCGTTTTGAGACACCCCGTCGATATCGTCCGAAAAAACCGGGCGAAAACCGCCTTCCAGGCCAAAAATAAAGCGTTCGTAAAAATCAAGCCGGATGCCGCCGCCCACTGGCGCCAGCAAAAAGGTAGTTTTCAGGCCCTCTTCCGGGAGCG
>JADLDL010000247.1 GCA_020846655.1 Saprospiraceae bacterium
AGGCGGGTGTGTTTACCCAAACATTGAGCAACCAGTTTGGCTGTGATTCCACGGTCATTACCACCGTCATGCTTTCGCCGGAAAATACGGTGAACCTCACGGCCACGACTTGCGACCCCAGCCAGGCGGGCGTGTTTACCCAAAACCTGAGCAACCAGTTTGGCTGCGATTCCACGGTTATCACCACCATCGCGCTCTTGCCGGAAAATACCGTGAACCTGAGCGCCACGACCTGCGACCCCAGCCAGGCGGGTGTGTTTACCCAGGCGTTGGGCAACCAGTTTGGCTGTGATTCCACGGTCATCACTACCGTCGCGCTCTTGCCGGAAAACACTGTAAACCTGAGCGCCACGACCTGCGACCCCAGCCAGGCGGGCGTGTTTACCCAAACGCTGAGCAACCAGTTTGGCTGTGATTCCACGGTCATCACTACCGTCGCGCTGTTGCCGGAAAACACCCTGAACCTGAGCGCCACGACCTGCGACCCCAGCCAGGCGGGTGTATTTACCCAAACGCTGAGCAACCAGTTTGGCTGCGACTCCACGGTCATCACCACCGTCGCGCTGTTGCCGGAAAACACCCTGAACCTGAGCGCCACGACCTGCGATTCAACGGCTGCCGGGACCTTCGTACAGGTATTGCAAAATCAATTTGGTTGTGATTCCATTGTGACGACGACGGTCCTGTACGATGCGTTGCTTTGTGGCCCGGTGGTGTCGGTGTCGGCCACCGACCCCGGCTGCAACCAGGGCGACAATGGAGTTTTCGAAGTAGCCATTCTGAGCGGCCAGCCTCCGCTGGCCTATTCCTGGGCCGGCGCCGGCCTTTCGGGCAGCGGCCAACTGAGCAACCTCAGCAGTCCGCTGCGGGTCGAACAGTTGCCAGCCGGCCAATACAGCATCACTATCACAGACCTGAACAATCAAACCAAGACGGTAGCGACGGTAACGCTGAACCCGGCAACGATACCTGCTATTTCCTTGCCTGCCGATACGGTCATTGTTCAGGGGCATGCCTTGCGGATCGAAGCCGTAACGAATGTGAGCAACTGGCAAAGTCTGGTGTGGACTCCCTTGCCCGACAGTGCTTGCGCGACGTGTTTGGTGCAGGAATGGACGCCTTTGGCAAACACCTTTTTGTCGGTCAGGGTGACCGATTTTGCCGGTTGCCGGGCAGAAGCCTCTATCCGGATTTTTGTAAAACAGGTGTTGGAACTGTATGTGCCCAACGTGTTTAGTCCGGACGAGGATGGCGTCAATGACATCTGGCTGCTCAATGCCGGCCCATCCGTTCCGGAACTTCAGGAAGTATTGGTTTTTGACCGTTGGGGAGACTTGCACTACCAGTGGCGGTCGGCCTTGCCACCCAACGGATGGCCGGGTTGGGACGGCACCGCGCGGGGCCAAAAAGCCACGCCGGGCGTGTATGTGTATGCATTGAAAGTGAAAATGGCCGATGGGGAAATAGTCGTCGTCAAAGGGGATCTGACGTTACTGAAATAGAGGTTTTTTTGAGCAAAAAGCCCGACAAGAGGCCGGTCAAACCCCCATTTGACCGGCCTTTTTTGTGGCAGGTATCTCCCTGGATAATTCTAGCCCACCAAGCCGCAAAGGCATTAGATTTGCCCACGTTTATGTATTCCAGACAGTACAACCATGCAAGCCATCCTTGATCATTTCCAAAACTACCTTCCGCTCACGGAAACGGAACGCGAACTTATATTAGCCCGGGCAAAACAGCGAAACATCAAACGCAGGCAAATGATTTTGCAGGAAGGTTTTGTATGCAAGCATTATACTTTTATTATAAAAGGCTGTTTTAAAATGTATGGCGTAGACGACAAGGGCGTTGAACACAACATACAATTTGCGGCGGAAGGCGACTGGATTTCGGACATTGGCAGTTTTCATTCGCAAAAAAACAGCCGGCTTTTCATAGAAGCCCTGGAGCCTTCTGAAATTATACAAATAGAACAGCAGGATCTATATTTTCTATACCGCAATATCCCCAAACTCGACCGGATATTTAAGGTCATTATTGAGAATAAATACGTAGAATTACAAAACCGGGTATTGCAGAGCATTAGCTCGACTGCGCAGCAGCGTTATGTAAATTTTTTAGAGCAATACCCCCGGCTTGCCTCTCGCTTGCCAAACGTTCAAATTGCCTCCTACCTGGGTATCACGCCCGAGTTTTTGAGCAAAATCCGAAAGGATTTATCTGTGAAATAGGGGTTTTTCTTAAACAAGGTTAAGGTTATTTCTTAAAGTAGTTCATTGGTGGCCCTGCTATACAGGGCCCAACTTTGCATTATCTTTTAACCATAACATGTAAAAAATCAGACCATGGAAAATTCAAGCAAAGCAACAATTGCCATTATCGGCCTTGGCAATATTGGCCAGGCCGTAGCCGCCAATCTCGTACAGGGCAATCGCCCGATTATCGTCGCTGACCGGAATACAGACCAGGCACAAGAACTGGCCGCGAAATGGGGGCCCCTGGCGCAACCCCTGGGGATAGGGGCGGCAATAGAAGCCGCAGACATCGTCATTTTGGCCGTTTGGTTCAGTGCCATCAAGGAGTTGATGTACCAATATGAAGGCGTTCTGCAGGGCAAAATCATCATCGACCCGTCCAACCCAATTGCACCAAACGCCAAGGGTGGCTTTGACAAAATCATCGGCGAACACGAGTCGGCAGGACAACTCAACGCCGCATTGCTGCCTCAAGGCGCCAAACTCGTCAAAGCATTGGGCACACTGGGTGTTGCTTCCCTGGCCAATGCCGCCTTTCAACAACCGGACCCCGCCGTGCTGTTTTATGCCGCTGACGAGGAAGGCATCCGGGCAGATATTGAGCAGCTAATCCGCGATACTGGTTTTGAACCGCTTCGGGTAGGCGGCCTTGAGCAATCGATCCGCATTGAAGTATTTGGCGACCTGCATGAGTTCGGCGCGCTCGGCAAAACAGTTACGCTATCGGAAGCCCAACTATATGTATAGATCTATTGCCAACTCAGCAGCATTCCGAATACAGGCCGTGTTGTTTTTCCGGAAAATTTTGCGGCCGTTTGGGCCTGTATTTTACCATTTCTATGGACCTGAATCCTGATTGTTTCATCAAAAAAATGAAAGTTCAATGAAGAAAGCAATTCGTATTGCCTGTGTTTTTATGGCTTCCTTATCAAGTCTCTATGCTCAAACGATCGTATATCTCCGGTTGGCAGGCGTGAAACCGCCACCGGAGAAACTGTTTTAATAATTGATGCCAGGTGGCGTGCTAAAAAAAATCCCGAATTCTTCCGGACAGGAAAAATTCGGGATTGGTATTGTTATCCAATGGGTCCGGGTTGATATGCCGGGCCGGTTGCGTTACTATTCGTCGTCGTCTACCAGTACGTCTTCACCGGGCTGATCGCGGAAGGGGCGGCCCGAACCGGTCACCTGCAAGCGGTCGTACTGCCGCATACCGGTACCTGCCGGGATTTTCTTGCCCACGATCACGTTCTCTTTCAGGCCCATAAGGTGGTCTTTTTTGGCTGCGATAGCGGCCGTGCTGAGCACCTTGGTGGTTTCCTGGAAGGAGGCCGCCGAGATCCAGGATTCGGTACCCAGCGAAGCCTTGGTGATACCGAGCAGCATCGACACTGCCGTTGCGGGCAGCGCGTCGCGGTATTCGGCCAGTTTTTTATCGTTGCGCTTGAGGAACGAGTTTTCTTCCCGAATCTGGCGCAAAGGCACCAGGGAGCCGGCGCGGAGTTTGCCGCTTTCGCCTGGGTCGGTCACGAATTTTTTGTCAAAGATCCAGTCGTTGTAGTCGATAAACTCGTTGCGCTCTACCGGTTCGCCTTCGAGGAAGTGGGTATCGCCCGGATCAACGATTTCGAGGCGGCGCAGCATTTGGCGAACGATTACCTCAATGTGTTTGTCGTTGATGTTGATACCCTGCGAACGGTACACTTCCTGAACGCCGTTGACGAGGTACGAAGAAGCAGCAAACGGACCGGCGATCGCCAGGATGTCTTTTACTGCAATCGTGCCTTCTGTGAGCGCAGTCCCGGCCCGCACATAGTCACCTTCCTGCATAAGGATGTGGCGCGTGAGCGGAATCAGGTATTTGCGTTTTTGGCCGTCTTTGGCTTCGATCAGTGCTTCGCGGTTGCCCCGTTTGATCGAACCAAACGTGATAATACCGTCGATTTCGGCTACGATAGCCGGGTTGGACGGGTTACGCGCTTCGAAGAGTTCGGTTACCCGAGGCAGACCACCCGTGATGTCGGCAATTTTACCCAGTTTCCTCGGGATCTTAACGATCTGGTCACCGGTTTTCACCTCTTCGCCGTCTTCTACGGAGATGTAAGCGCCGATAGGCATGGAGTAGTTTTTCATCTCCTCGCCCGTTTTGGCGTCGACAACAGCGATAGACGGGATCTTGCGTTTGTTTTTACTTTCAATAACGACTTTCTCCGCAAAACCGGTTTGGTCGTCGCGTTCCATACGGAAGTTGACGCCTTCTTCCAGGTTGTGGTAGCGGATGATGCCCGCGAATTCGCTTACGATTACGGCGTTGAAAGGGTCCCATACACAGATCTTTTCCCCTTTTTCGGCTTCCTGGTTGTCTTTAACAAACAGGATAGAACCGTAGGGGATGTGGCTTTGCGACAGCATCCGGCCCGTTCTGGAATCTACAATCCGCAACTCGCCGGTACGCGACACCACCACTTCGGCAGGTTTGCCATCGGCATTGACTGCGGTAACGGTTTTGATGGAGTCAAATTCGATCCGGCCGGCGTTACGGGTTACGATTTCGCTTTCCGTTTTGCCGATCATAGCCGTACCACCCGTGTGGAAGGTACGCAGCGTGAGCTGGGTACCCGGCTCACCGATCGACTGGGCTGCGATGATGCCAACGGCATCCCCCATCTCGGCGATCCGGCCGGTAGCGAGGTTTTTGCCGTAGCACTTGGCGCACACCCCGTGGCGGCTTTCGCAGGTGAGTACCGAACGAATCGTCACCTGTTCCACATCGGCTTGTTCGATGGCAACAGCGATTTTCTCCGAAATATACTCGCCGGCAGCCACGATCAGGGTTTCCGTTTCCAGGTTGTAAATATCATAGAGGCTGAAGCGACCTTTGATCCGGTCGGCCAGGTGCTGAATGATTTTATCCCCTTCTTTCAGAGCCGAAGTATCGATACCACGCAGCGTGCTGCAGTCCTCTTCGCGAATGACGACGTCTTGTGCTACGTCGACCAATCGGCGCGTCAGGTAACCGGCGTCAGCCGTTTTCAAAGCGGTGTCGGCCAGACCCTTACGGGCGCCGTGGGTAGAGATGAAGTACTCTTGTACGGACAGGCCCTCCAGGAAGTTCGAGAGGATGGGGTTTTCGATAATAGCCCCACCGGTATCACCCGATTTACGGGGTTTTGCCATCAGGCCCCGCAAGCCGCAGAGCTGTTTGATTTGTTGTTTGGAACCCCGCGCGCCGGAGTCGAGCATCATGAATACCGAGTTGAACCCTTGTTTGTGGGTACTCAGTTCCTGCATGAGCCGGTCGGTGATCCGGTTGTCCGCGTAGGTCCACTTGTCGATGATTTGGTTGTATCGTTCGTTGTAGGTGATCAAACCCATGTTGTAGTTATCCCACACTTCATCGACTTCCACCTGGGCGGCTTCGAGGGCTGTCTTTTTCATTTCCGGGATGATCAGGTCACCCAGGTTGAACGAAAGACCGGCTTTGAAGGCCCAGCCAAAACCCATTTCCTTGATGGCATCGAGGAACTCGGCCGTCAGTTTGAAACTGGTGTATTGGATGATTTCACCGATAATATTTTTCAGGTTCCGCTTGGTGAGCAAGTCATTGATATACGGCACACCTTGTGGAACAGCCTGATTGAACAACACCCGGCCTACGGTGGTGGAGAGGCGTTTGGGCGCCATGACACCATTTTCTTCGAGCATCACGCGGCATTCGATGCGCGCATGCAGGTCGAGTTGACCTTCGTTGTAGGCAATTTGTACTTCTTCCGGCGAGTAGAACCGGCGGCCTTCGCCTTTTACCGGGTTCTCCGGGATCGATTTGCGTTCTTTTGTCAGGTAGTAGAGCCCCAATACCATGTCTTGCGACGGGAGGGTAATCGGGGAGCCGTCCTGCGGGTTGAGCATATTGTGGCTCGACAGCATCAGCACCTGGGCTTCCAGAATAGCGGAATGGCTCAGGGGCACGTGCACAGCCATCTGGTCACCGTCAAAGTCGGCGTTGAAGGCCGTACAAACGAGCGGGTGCAGTTGGATAGCCTTGCCCTCGATCAGGCGGGGTTGGAAGGCCTGGATCGACAAGCGGTGCAGCGTCGGTGCGCGGTTGAGCAGCACCGGGTGTCCGCGCAGGATGTTTTCCAGGATTTCCCAGATCACCTGGTCTTTGCGGTCTACCAGTTTTTTGGCCGATTTCACCGTTTTCACAATACCGCGTTCGATGAGTTTGCGGATGATAAACGGCTTGAACAATTCGGCAGCCATGACTTTCGGCAAGCCGCACTCGTGCAACTTGAGCGTAGGGCCTACCACGATGACCGAACGACCGGAGTAGTCGACCCGTTTACCGAGCAGGTTTTGGCGGAAACGACCTTGTTTACCTTTGAGGATATCGGACAGGGACTTCAACGCGCGGCCGCCTTCTGCTTTTACGGCATTGGATTTCCGCGAGTTGTCGAACAGCGAGTCGACGGCTTCCTGCAACATCCGTTTTTCGTTCCGCAGGATCACTTCCGGCGCCTTGATTTCGAGCAGGCGCTTCAAGCGGTTGTTGCGGATAATGACGCGGCGGTACAGGTCGTTCAGGTCGGACGACGCAAAACGGCCACCATCGAGCGGCACCAGGGGGCGCAGTTCGGGGGGCACTACCGGCAGGTAGTGAATAACAGACCATTCGGGGCGTTGGCCGGCGCCTTCCAGGCCGGAGCGGAAAGCTTCCACTACGCGCAGGCGTTTGTTGGCGTCGGCTTTTTTCTGCTGACTGGCTTCCGTATTGGCTTCGTTGCGCAGGTGTGCGGCCAGTTCATCCAGGTCGAGCGTGCTCAACAGGTGGTGAACGGCTTCAGCGCCCATTTTGGCAATAAACTTATCCGGATGCGTGTCATCAAGCATCTGGTTGTCTTTGGGCAGTGCGTCGAGGATTTCGAGGTATTCCTCTTCGGTCAGCAAATCCATTTTGCTGATGCCTTCTTCGCCTTTGATACCGGCGTTGATGACGACATAGCGCTCGTAGTAGACGATGGCTTCCAATTTCTTGGACGACACCCCGAGGATATAACCGATTTTATTCGGCAAACTTTTGAAAAACCAAATGTGCACGACCGGCACGACGAGCCGGATGTGGCCCATGCGTTCGCGGCGTACTTTTTTCTCCGTGACCTCTACCCCGCAACGGTCGCAAACGATGCCTTTGTAGCGGATCCGTTTGTACTTGCCGCAATAGCATTCGTAGTCTTTTACCGGACCGAAAATGCGCTCGCAGAACAACCCGTCGCGTTCGGGTTTGTAGGAGCGGTAGTTGATCGTCTCCGGCTTCAGCACTTCCCCGTAGCTCCGCTCCAGGATTTCATCCGGGCTGGCGAGGCTAATGGTTATGCTGTCGAAGTTTTGGTCGGTTTTATTGCTTTTCTTTTTGAAAGGCATATCTATGAGTTGTTGAAAGTCCGACTAAATAGAGGAATTCAGTAGAGACAAACGGGTTGGAGAGAGGCGTTTGTTTGCCTCTCTCCAACGCCGCTTATGGGCCTGAATTTTATTCAAATTTCACATCCAATGCCAGGCCACGCAACTCGTGTACCAATACATTGAATGATTCCGGAATGTTGGCATCCGGCAGGTTATCGCCTTTGACGATGGCTTCGTAGGCTTTTGCCCGGCCCTGAATATCGTCCGACTTGAAGGTCAGCAATTCCTGCAGAATATTGGATGCGCCGTAGGCTTCGAGGGCCCACACCTCCATCTCACCGAAACGCTGGCCACCAAACTGGGCTTTACCGCCAAGGGGTTGCTGCGTGATGAGGGAGTATGGTCCGATGGAGCGGGCGTGCATCTTGTCGTCGACCATGTGGCTGAGTTTGAGCATGTAGATCACGCCTACCGTTGCCTTCTGGTGGAAGCGGTCGCCCGTTTCGCCATCGCTCAGATACGTTTGGCCGAGTTCCGGCAGGCCGGCTTTTTCGATCCATTCCTCTACTTCGTGGGTTTTGGCTCCGTCGAAGATCGGCGTGGCGAATTTGAGGCCAAGGCGTTCGCCGGCCCAACCGAGTACCGTTTCGAAGATCTGTCCCAGGTTCATACGCGAGGGTACGCCCAGCGGGTTGAGTACCACGTCGACCGGTGTGCCATCGGCAAGGAAGGGCATATCTTCAATCCGTACAATACGGCTAACGATACCCTTGTTCCCGTGGCGGCCGGCGAGTTTGTCGCCCACTTTGAGTTTCCGTTTTTTGGCCAGGTATACTTTGGCCAGTTTCAACACGCCGGCGGGCAATTCGTCGCCGATGCTGATGTTGAATTTTTCGCGTTTGTAGCGGCCGACTTCCTCGTTGACCTTGATGCTGTAGTTGTGCAGCAAGCGGGCGACGAGTTGGTTGACGCTTTTTTCACTGGTCCAGTTGCCGTAGTCCACCTGGCTATAGTCGATCTGGTCGCGCAGGACCTGAATGGAAAGTTTGGTTCCTTTGGGAGCCATTTCTTCGCCATAGATACTGCGGATACCGTTGGTGATCTTGTCTTTAACCAGCACCTGAAGTTTATCAACCAAGATGGTTTTCAGGTTGTTGAGGGCTACTGCGTGTTCGTCATCCAGTTTGTCGAGCAGGGCTTTTTCCTGTTCTTTCTGAATTTTATCTTTTTTGGCCCGGGCAAACAATTGTTTGTCGATGACCACCCCGTTGATACTCGGCGGCACTTTGAGGGAGGCGTCTTTTACGTCGCCGGCTTTGTCGCCGAAAATGGCGCGCAGCAGTTTTTCCTCCGGCGTCGGGTCCGTTTCACCTTTGGGCGTGATTTTGCCGATCAGGATATCGCCTTCTTTCGCCCAGGCGCCGATCCGGATGATACCGTTTTCGTCCAGGTCTTTGGTGGCGTCTTCACTGACGTTCGGAATATCAGCCGTAAGTTCTTCTTCGCCGAGTTTGGTATCGCGGACATCCAATTCGAAGTGCTCGATGTGGATAGAAGTAAATACGTCTTCCTGAACCACGCGTTCGGACAACACGATAGCATCCTCGAAGTTGTATCCTTTCCAGGGCATGAACGCCACTTTCAGGTTTTGGCCGAGGGCCAGTTCGCCGTTTTCGGTGGCGTATCCTTCGCAAAGGATATCGCCTTCTTCCACGCGTTGGCCGCGGCGGACGATAGGCTTCAGGTTGATGCAGGTACCTTGGTTCGTGCGCATAAACTTGGTCAGTTTATACATTTTGCGCGCGTCCTCAAACGAGACCAGTTGGTCTTCCTCGGTCCGGTCGTAGTGAATTACGATTTCATTGGCATCGACATATTCCACCACCCCGCTGCCTTCAGCGTTGATCAGCATACGGCTGTCGCGGGCTACTTTGGCTTCGAGGCCAGTACCGACCACCGGCGAGTGCGGGCGGATCAGCGGCACGGCCTGCCGTTGCATGTTCGATCCCATCAGGGCGCGGTTGGCGTCGTCGTTTTCGAGGAACGGAATCAGCGAGGCCGACACACCCACGATTTGGTTGGGGGCCACGTCGATGTATTCCACTTCATCGGGCGTCAGGATCGGGAAGTCGCCATGCTCCCGGGCCTTGATCCGGTCGTGCTGGAAAGCGCCTTCTTCGTTCACCGGCGTATTGGCCTGTGCGATTTTCATATAGTCTTCCGCTTCAGCCGACAGGTATTCAACGTCGCCGGCCATCACCACCTTACCGCTGGCTACCCGGCGATAGGGGGTTTCGAGGAAGCCCATTTTATTAATCTTGGCATGGGTGCACAGGGTAGAGATCAGACCGATGTTCGGGCCTTCCGGCGTTTCGATCGTACAAAGGCGCCCGTAGTGGGAGTAGTGTACGTCGCGCACCTCAAAACCGGCGCGTTCGCGGCTCAAGCCACCAGGGCCGAGGGCCGAGATCCGGCGTTTGTGCGTGATTTCGGAGAGCGGGTTGGTCTGGTCCAGAAACTGCGACAACTGGCTGGTACCGAAGAACGAGTTGATCACCGAGGAGAGTGTCCGGGCGTTGATCAGGTCAACGGGGGTAAACACCTCGTTGTCGCGTACGTTCATCCGCTCGCGGATGGTCCGGGCCATACGGGCCAGGCCAACGCCGAACTGTGCGTACAGTTGCTCACCGACCGTCCGCACGCGGCGGTTGGACAGGTGGTCAATATCGTCGATCTCGGCTTTGTTGTTGATCAGGCTCACAATATAGCGGACGATGGCGATGATATCTTCCTTGGTGAGAACCAGGTTGTTTTCATCGATATCGAGACCGAGTTTGCGGTTGATCTTGAAACGGCCGACTTCGCCGAGGTTGTAGCGTTTGTCGGAGAAGAACAGTTTTTCGATAATACCGCGGGCGGTCTCGTCATCCGGGGGATCGGAGCCGCGCAGTTGGCGGTAGATATAGGTCACGGCTTCGAGTTCGCTCGAAGTCGGGTCTTTTTGCAGCGTATTGTAGATGATGGAGAAGTCCTCGTCGATATCCGTGCGTTGCAGGATAACGGTCGTGGCGCTGGCATCGAGGATTTGTTCGATGTTTTCTTCATCCAGGGTGGTATCGCGTTCGAGGATGACCTCATTCCGCGGGATAGTAACCACCTCGCCGGTGTCTTCATCTACGAAGTCTTCCGTCCAGCTCTTGAGTACGCGGGCGGCCAACTTGCGGCCCACGGAGGCCTCCAGGTTGTCGCGGGTGCACGCAATTTCATCGGCCAGGTTGAAGAGGTCGAGGATTGCTTTGTCGGTATCAAAACCGATGGCGCGGAGGAGTGTGGTGACAGGAAACTTCTTTTTCCGGTCGATGTAGGCATACATGACCAGGTTAATATCCGTGGCAAACTCCATCCAGGCGCCTTTGAACGGGATAACCCGGGCGCTGTAGATTTTCGTGCCGTTCGGGTGGTAGCTCTGGCCAAAGAACACGCCCGGAGACCGGTGCAACTGCGACACGATCACCCGTTCGGCGCCATTGATCACAAAGGTACCTTTGGGCGTCATGTAGGGGATGTTTCCGAGAAACACGTCCTGCACGATCGTTTGGAAGTCGATGTGTTCTTCATCGTTGCACGAGAGGCGCAACTTGGCTTTGAGCGGTACGGAATATGTGAGGCCGCGTTGCATACACTCGTCGATCGAGTAGCGGGGCGGGTCTACGAAATAATCGAGGAACTCAAGGTTAAAGATGTTCCGGGCGTCGGTGATGGGAAAGTTTTCCTTAAACACCTTGTACAGGCCTTCCGCCGCACGGTTTTCCGGGGTTGTTTCCAACTGGAAAAATTCCTGGAACGACTTCAACTGAATTTCTAGCAGGTCGGGGTAGTGGCCGGCGAGGCGAATTTTGCCAAAATTTACGCGCTCTTGTACACCGGTTTTGGGTGTTACCCCATTGGAGATGCCGTTATTGGTCATTTTACGCAAAATGTGCTGGTGTGCTGATTTGCAGAATAGCCAAGATTTTTTGGCTGGGAAGTGGCGGGTGGGAAAAAAGCAGAACCTGTAAAACGTCAGATACAGGGAAAAGGTTTTCGCAGCCCGCCGGCACAGACGACGATAGGCTTAACGCATGCCCACGGAGGGAATAGCGTTAAGCCCAATCGTTCTATGAAAAATGGATACTAAAAGTGCCAAACATAGTGTCGAGGTCGTAAGTCAGTGGTTGCGGCAGGCTAAGCCAGCCGTAAGAAAACCCGTATGTAAAGATACGGATCCGCCCCTGCTTACTTCACTTCGATCACAGCACCAGCACCTTCCAACGTCGTCTTGATGGATTCGGCTTCGGCTTTGCTTACAGCAGCTTTCAACTGGCTCGGGGCGCCGTCTACGAGGTCTTTGGCTTCTTTCAAGCCCAGGCCCAGCAGGTTTTTCACCTCTTTCACCACGTTGAGTTTGTTGGCACCGGCATCTTTCAGGATAACGTCAAATTCGGTTTTTTCAGCCGGAGCAGCATCGCCACCGCCAGCAGCCGGAGCAACAGCTACTGCAACAGCAGAAGCAGCTGGTTCGATACCATATTCATCTTTCAGAATATCAGCCAGTTCATTGGCTTCTTTAATGGTCAGGTTTACCAATTGTTCGGCAAGCGCTTTCAAATCTGCCATTTCGATAATAATTTAGAATAGTTTGCAAAAATGATGGTTGAAGGTTCTTCTGAGGTCGGTATTTGGGGTCGGTCGCATATGGTGCGTACTTGGAAGCCTGTGTTGAAAAGCGTATCGGCGGCAAGCCCGGGGGCTTGTGTCGAACGGCTTTTTTAGGAACCGCGCTCTTCGAGGGCCTTGACGATACCGGCCAGTTTGCTACCGGTAGCGGTGATCTGGGCGGCCAAACGGCGAGCGGGCGATTGCAACAGACCAATGATTTCGCCGACCATTTCGTCTTTGGTCTTCAGTTTCGTCAGGATGGCAAGTTGCTCATCACCGACAAAAACAGCGGAATCAATATAGGCTGCTTTCAGAAGCGGGCGCGCTTCTGTTTTACGGAATTCTTCGATCAGCAGGGCCGGCGCCTTCGGGTTCGACGAGATCATGATCGTCGTAGGGCCTTTCAAACTGTCGAACAGCGCCTGGTAGCCTTTGCTTTCGGGTGCGTCTTCGAGAGCCTTTTGGATCATGGTGTTTTTAGCCACCTTGATTTTGATGTTTTTCTCGAAACACAAGCGACGCAATTTATTAATCTTGGCTACCGTCAGGGTCGAGGAGTCGGTCAGGTAGAAGAATGGGCTGTTGCTCAGATCTTCTTTCAACTCCGCGATGGCTGCGGATTTATCTTCTCTGGTCATTTCTTTTATGTTGAAATGGTGCGTTGAAAAGGTGCGAGTGAAGCCAGCCGGAGCCGGTCGGGATGGGTACCGTACCGTCCGCGTGCTACACCAGAAAATTAGACTTTGATGGATTTAGGATCCACGGCGATACCCGGGCTCATCGTGCTGGCAATGGATACCGAGCGCATGTACACGCCTTTGGCGCTCGACGGTTTCATCCGGACGAGGGTGGCGATGAGTTCATGTGCATTGTCGGTCAATGCCTGCGGCGAGAAAGATACCCGGCCAACGGAAGCGTGCACGATGCCGAACTTGTCGACACGGAAGGCGATCTTGCCTTTTTTCACTTCCTGCACGGCAGCGGCGATGTCGTTGGTCACCGTACCGGTTTTAGGGTTGGGCATGAGGCCGCGTGGGCCGAGGATACGGGCAACTTTGCCGAGTTGAGCCATTACGTTGGGGGTGGCGATGATCACATCGATATCCATCCAGCCTTCGGTAACTTTTTGGATGAATTCATCCAAGCCGGCATAATCGGCGCCGGCGGCTTTGGCTTCTTCTACTTTTTCGGGCAGACAGAACACCAGCACGCGTTTGGTTTTACCCGTACCGTGTGGCAGGGAAACGGTGCCGCGAAGGGCCTGGTCGGCTTTCCGCGGGTCGACGCCCAAGCGCACGTGTACATCCACCGAAGCATCGAATTTCGTGGTGTTGACATCTTTTACCAAACCCATCGCTTCATCCAGCGAGTAGAGTTTGTCTTTGTCCACCTTCGACTCAACGGCTTTGCGTTTTTTTGTCAATTGTGCCATGTAAAAATGTGTTTAAGGTTAACGTTTCGGGTTGGGCCGAAACTCCCTTGTGTATGGGTGGATATGCCGGGCAGAAGCCCGGGGATACCCACGAAAATGTTTAATTATCCCAGGGGGCGGTACCGGTGATGGTAATACCCATGCTCCGTGCAGTGCCGGCGATCATTTTCATGGCCGATTCTACGGTGAAGCAATTGAGGTCGGGCATTTTGCTTTCAGCGATGGCCTGCACTTGTTCCCAGGAAACGGTACCTACTTTTTTACGGTTGGGCTCGGGAGAGCCTTTGCCGACTTGCAGTTTGGCCGCTTCAAACAGTTGGATAGCCGCCGGCGGAGTTTTGATAACAAAGTCAAAGGTTTTGTCTTTGTACACCGAAATGATCACCGGAAGGATCTTGCCGATCTGTTCTTGGGTTTGGGCGTTGAATCGCTTGCAGAACTCCATGATATTGACGCCTTTGGAACCGAGTGCCGGACCAATAGGAGGCGCAGGGTTGGCTTGGCCGCCCTTTACCTGGAGTTTAATATACACGTCTACTTCTTTTGCCATTGGATCAGAATGTTATAAGTATCAGGATTCTGATATTGAGTTAGTTATAAAAACCGTTAAGCTGTGTTCGATGGAAGCGTGTCCGGGAGAAGCGGACCTCGGCAACAGGTTTAACTGATTTTTTCTACTTGCATAAAGTTCAATTCCATTTCGGTGCCGCGGCCAAAGATTTTGACGACGACCTTAAGTTTTTTCTTTTCCTCGTTGACTTCCTGGATATCGCCCACGAAATCGGCAAATGCCCCGTCGATAATTTTCACGGTTTCACCGATCAGGAAGGGTTCGGCCATGGTTTCGCCGGCTTCGCTGCTATCGTCTACTTTACCCAGCAAACGGTTTGCTTCCGTTTGGGTCATCGGAATCGGAGTTTCTTTACCGAGGAAGTGGATTACGTTGGGGATATCGCTGATCATTTTAGCGACGTCTCCGTTGAGTTTGTATCCGTAGGCCTCAATCAGGATATAGCCTGGCAAGAGGTTGCGTTCTTGAACCACCTTTTTGCCGTTCCGGATTTTATATACTTTTTCTGTGGGTACGATTACCGAAAAAATAAACTCCTTCCAGTTAGACCGCTCGATCTCCAGATCGATACGTTCTTTGATCTTCTTCTCCTTGCCACTAATGACCCGGAGCGAATACCATTTTTTCTCATCAACGCGGGCGGCAGCCGGCGTTGTTTCTTTCTGCTTATTCATGTCGGTTGGGAAGGAGCCACAAGGGCAAATAAAGGATCAATTAAACACCCCGTAAATGTTTTTGAACACTACGCTGCACAGCACGTCCATCACAAAAACGATAAGGGCCAGCAAGCCCGAGGTTACCAATACCACCACCGTACTTTCCTGCAGTTGGGCAAAGGTGGGCCAGGATACGTTTTGAACCAGTTCCTGGTAACTTTCTTTCATGTAAAGCGTCAACTTCTCCATTATCGGATATTTGCTGTTCGTGTTTGGGTAAATTGTTCGTGGTGCAACAGGGTTTGCTTTCGCGAAAAAAGTTCGTTGTCACCAAAGCCGGACAACGAACGACGAAGAACGAACAACGTTTTTTTGATGCAGGGGCAGCAGGGCTCGAACCCGCAGCCTGCGGTTTTGGAGACCGCCACTCTACCAATTGAGCTATGCCCCTGAATAGTATAAAAGAGAGTAGGCGTGAGTCGTATGGGAGTGCTCCCACGCGTCTCACGCCTGCTTTCCAGTGTTCTATAGGATCTCCGTCACCTGACCGGCGCCTACCGTACGGCCACCTTCGCGGATAGCGAAGCGCAGGCCTTTTTCGAGAGCGATCGTGTTGAGGAGTTTTACTTCAAGTTCTACGTTATCACCCGGCATTACCATTTCTACGTTAACCGGCAGTTTTACGTCGCCCGTAACGTCTGTCGTACGGAAGTAGAACTGTGGGCGGTAGCCGTTGAAGAACGGCGTGTGACGGCCACCTTCTTCTTTCGACAGTACATAAACGGAGCATTTGAAATGCTTGTGGGGTTTCACGCTGCCCGGTTTGCAAATAACCATTCCACGACGGATTTGGTCTTTGTCGATACCGCGGAGCAACAAGCCGGCGTTGTCGCCTGCTTCGCCACGGTCGAGCAATTTGCGGAACATTTCCACACCCGTGATGGTGGAGGTCAACGGCTTGGCGTCATCGGGCATCATGCCGATGATTTCTACCGGCTCACCTACGTTGATCACACCACGTTCGATACGGCCCGTAGCAACGGTACCGCGACCCGTGATGGTGAACACGTCTTCCACCGGCATCAGGAACGGCTTGTCGGTTTCGCGTACCGGTTCCGGAACGTCGTTGTCGCAAGCGTCCATCAGGTCCTGGATGGCTTTGGTAGCAGCAGCGTCACCTTCCAGCGCTTTCAGAGCGGAGCCCTTGATGATGCTGGCGTTGTCGCCGTCGAAACCATAGGAGCTCAGCAGTTCGCGGACTTCCATGTCTACGAGTTCGAGCATTTCCTCGTCGTCAACGAGGTCAACTTTATTCATGAATACCACAATCTGCGGTACACCTACCTGGCGAGCCAGCAGGATGTGTTCGCGGGTTTGCGGCATCGGGCCGTCCGTAGCGGCTACAACCAGAATGGCACCGTCCATCTGAGCGGCACCCGTGATCATGTTCTTTACATAGTCGGCGTGACCCGGGCAGTCCACGTGTGCATAGTGACGTTTTACCGTCTCGTATTCTACGTGGGCCGTGTTGATCGTGATACCACGTTCTTTTTCCTCGGGAGCGGCGTCAATGGAGGCGTAGTCTGTCTTTTTGGCCAAACCTTTGCTGGCCAAAACGTAGGTGATGGCTGCAGTCAGGGTTGTCTTACCGTGGTCTACGTGGCCGATCGTGCCAATATTTACGTGCGGCTTTGTTCGTGCAAATGTCTCTTTTGCCATTGGTTTAGACTAAAAATTTATTGATGTGATAGTAAGTTATGTGATAAGGTGATAATCGAAAATTTGATCGGAAGCACTATCGCATCATCAAATTACCAGACTACCACAATGTTTAGAGCCGTTGATGAGAATTGAACTCACGACCTCTTCCTTACCAAGGAAGTGCTCTACCCCTGAGCTACAACGGCGGATTCGTTGAAGGTTCTCCGTTGATCGTTGCATAAAAAGAAGAACAAAGACCAAAGAAAAACAGTCAACGGACTAAGAGCGGCGGACGAGATTCGAACTCGCGACATTCAGCTTGGAAGGCTGACGCTCTACCAACTGAGCTACCACCGCAATTGCCAGCAGTGAGCGTACACAACAACTCCGAAAACCGGAGCCGCAACATGTAGCAGCTCGCTGTCTGAAAAAAGTGGGGGTGGTGGGATTCGAACCTACTCAGCAGTGAAGCACCAGATTTACAGTCTGGCCCGGCTCTCCAACTCCGGGGCACCCCCTTGAAAAGTACTATGACATATTATGCTTCGCTCAAACCTGCACAACATGCGCGACAATGAAATTCAGAGCCAGTGGAGGGACTCGAACCCCCGACCAGCTGATTACAAATCAGCTGCTCTACCAACTGAGCTACACTGGCCGATCAATGCTCCTCCAAAGGCTTTTCAAACAGAGAATTTATCTTCAAACAACTCACTTTTGGTTTGGAAGTTACCCCCCTTTCAAAAAGCGAGTGCAAAGGTAAAATCTTTCCCCAAAAGAGGAAAAGTTTTTTCAAAAAAAACTGCAAATCAAATGAGATACTCGTTTTTTGCAGCACTGATCCCGGCTTTCCGGCAAATACGCCCATTTTTTATGCCTACCGAACAAGATCTTCTGCGCTACTGCCTGCACCATACCACCCCGCCAAGCCCATTGCTGCAACGCCTCGAACGCGAAACCCACCTGCGTACCTTGCAGCCACAAATGTTGTCCGGCCCCTTCCAGGGCCGCTTGCTCCAGTTGATCAGCCAAATGATCCGCCCCCGGCGCATCCTTGAAATCGGCACCTTTACCGGCTATGGTTCCATCTGCCTCGCCCAGGGCCTCCCCGAAGATGGCGTGTTGCACACCATCGAGGTCAATGACGAACTGACGTCTATTAGTACTGCCTATATTGAAGCAG
>JADLDL010000248.1 GCA_020846655.1 Saprospiraceae bacterium
AATATTTTCCAAAAAAACCTGCCGTAGGCGGAATACCGGCCAGCGAAAGAACGGCAATCGCCATGGCTGCAGCCAGCAAAGGTTGCTTTTTGCTTAGCCCCTGAAAGGCGGAGAAGCCTTCGTTTTGATTTTGCTCGGCCACCAGCATAAAGCAGCCGAAGGCACAAACCGAAGCAATAGAATAAACCAGCAAGTAGTACAATACGGCCCCGGCCGCGCCGGCTTGGCCAGCAACCAGAATGGCCATCAGCAGATACCCGGCATGCGACACAGAGGAGTAGGCCATCATGCGTTTGAAATTGGTCTGGAAAATGGCCGTGGTGTTGGCCACGATCATCGTCAGGGCTGCGACCATCGCCACCGCTGTGGTCCAGAATTCGCCCGCACCGGCAAATGCCGTGCTGAACAGGCGGTAAAACGCGGCAAAACCCGCCGTTTTGACCACCGTCGCCATAAACGTCGTAACCACAGTTGGGCTGCCGGTATACACATCGGGCGCCCAAAAATGGAAGGGCACCGCCGATACTTTGAAACTCAAGCCAATGATAATCAACAGAATACCCACACTCAACATCTGCGGCGAATGGCCGCGGGCGGCAATCACGGTTTGGATTTGCGCCAAATCAAAACTGGCGGTGGCACCATACACCAGCGCAATGCCAAAGAGCAAAATCCCAGTGGCAAAAGCGCCCATCAGGAAGTATTTCATGGCCGCCTCATTCGAACTCAGGTCGTCGCGCCGGCTGCCGGCGAGTACGTACAAGGGTATGCTCA
The DNA here is from genome assembly GCA_020846655.1 of Saprospiraceae bacterium. Classification (GTDB taxonomy): domain Bacteria; phylum Bacteroidota; class Bacteroidia; order Chitinophagales; family Saprospiraceae; genus M3007. Next base: position 775 of record JADLDL010000248.1, read on the forward strand.
GGATCTCGATACCGAGAAACAACATGACCATGTTGGTGAACGAGAACATACACAAGGCGCCGCACAAACTGAACAAAATCAAGGCGTAGTGATCGCCCAAGGTCTCGTTCAGTTCGCGGAAGCCCCAACCGCTGAGGCCAAACAGCAACAAGGTTGCCGTGAGGGCTGCCAGCGAAAAAGACAGGGCGTACGGGTCAAACTGAAACATGGACGCGTACAGGTCGTTGAGCGAACTGCCGAAGTTCAAGTCCCACGCAGCAGCAGCCAGGGCCAGCACGACGCCACCGATCCGGATAGCCTGGATCAGGTCGCGTTTTTTAAACAAGCCGGCAAAAAGCAGGAGTACTGCTGTAACAAAAAGTATAAGTAAGGATTTCATTTTGCAAGAAGTTAAAATTGCACGGCCCCCAAAATCCGGTTCACACTCCCGTCGGTCAGGTTGAAGACTAGTTGTGGGAAAAACCCAAGAAGAAGCACCAGGGCGGCTACGGCGCCCAGCACGACCCATTCTTTCCGGTCTACGTCTGCAAAGTGCTCGGTTTGACGATTGGCTTCGCCAAACATGACCAGGCCATAGGCCCGCAGCATATACACGGCGCCGAAAATAATGGTCAGGCCTGCCGCAGCACCCATCCAGAAGTTATAGTTCCAAAGTCCATTCAACAACAAAAATTCGCCCACGAAACCATTCGTGAGCGGCACCGCCACCGAGCCCAGCATGACAATCATAAACAAGGTGGCAAACGCTGGCGCCGATTTGGCAATGCCGCCCATGTCCAGCAAAGAGCGGGAGCCCAGGCGGCGCTCCAGAATGTCCACCACAAAAAACAAACCCACTACGTTAATCCCGTGGCTGAGCATTTGAATCATGCCGCCTTGCATGCCGGTTTTGTTCCAGGCCAGCACGCCGGCGGCAATCAGGCCTACGTGGGCAATGGACGAGTAGGCAATCAGCCGTTTCAGGTCGCTCTGTTTGACGGCGATCAGGCTGGCGTAAATAATTCCAATGACCGCCAGGGTGACAAAAACAGGCGTCCACACATGCATCGCTTCCGGCGCCAAGGGCACCATCCAGCGAATCACGCCATAAACCCCCATTTTCAGCATGATACCTGCCAGCAGCATGGTGCCGCCGGTAGGCGCCGTCACATAGGTGTCGGGCTGCCAGGTGTGAAAGGGAAATACCGGCATTTTTACGGCAAAGGCCAGGAAAAAGCCCAGCATCACCCAGAAAGCGGTGAAGGAGTCGAGTTGAACGGCCACCAGGTCCTCCCAGGCGAAGGAATGCGCGCCTGGCGTTTTCAGGTAAACAGCCAACAGGGCCATTAACATGAAAAGAGATCCCACGAACGTATAAATGAAGAATTTGAGCGTCACCCGAATCCGGTTTTCCCCGCCCCAAATGGCGCAGATGAAGTAAATCGGAATAAGCGCCAGTTCATAAAATACATAGAACAGCAAACCGTCGAGGGCCATAAATACGCCGTTCAAGGCCGCCGCCATCAGCAATACCAGGCCATAGTACCGGTTTTCCAGGGCCATATCCCGGTTAAAACCGCTGTAAATAATCAAGGGCGCCAAGAGGTTGGTGAGCAACACCATCAACAGACTAATGCCATCCAGCCCCAAGCGAAACGAAATACCGGCTTGTGCGACCCAGGGCAGGTTCAGTTCATAATTGAACGAACCGTCGTTGTTGAAGCCCGAAAGGGCAAACGCAGTGACAGCCAGGTTCGCCAGGCTGACCACCAGGGCAATTTGCCTACTGGGCAAGCCGCGCATAGCCAAAAGCGCAATAGAGCCAATAAACGGTATGAGAAATAAAAATATAGACATGTTATGCATTACATATATAAAGTCAAAAACAACAATACCGCACCGGCTACCATGCCCAGCAGGTAATATTCCATGTTCCCGTTTTGCAATTTCCGAAACTGTCCGCCCAGGCCTTCGACCCCACGGCCCACGCCGTTGACGAGGTTATCAATGCCCCGGGTATCGCCAAAGTAGTGCAGCAGTTGGGAGATTTTTTCAATGGGTTTTACAAACAGAAAATCATACATCTCATCGACATAAAACTTATGCGCCAAAATCTTACTGATGCCTGTTTGTTCAGCGTCGGCTACCGGCAGGCTGCGGCGCACGGCATACACAAAGTACGAGACCACGATAATCAGCAAGGCCATCGACGTCGTGAAAATCATCAGACTCCACTCGGTACTTTCTTCCAGGTGGTGCGGCGCGCCGCCGTGGCTCAGGTTGCTGTTGTGTACCACCGGTTCCAGGAAATGCGCCATCCACTGCGGGGTGCCAATATGCAGGAAATGCGGAACGTTCAGGAAGCCGCCGGCTACCGACAACACCGCCAGCACGATCAGGGGAATGGTCATCACCCAAGGGCTTTCGTGCAGGTGGTGTTTTTGCTCCTCCGTACCCCGGAAATTGCCAAAAAAGGTCAGGAACAACAAGCGACACATGTAAATGGCGGTGAGCATACCGCCTAGCCCGGCAAAGCCCCACCACAAGCGGCCACCGGCCGCGTAGGTGTTGGCAAATATTTCATCTTTGGAGAAAAACCCAGCCAGCAACGGGAAGCCGCTAATGGCAAAGGTGCCGATCAGGAACACCCAACACGTGATGGGTAAGGCCTTGCGCAAGCCACCCATGTTCCGGATGTCCTGCTCGCCGCCCATCGCGTGAATGACCGAACCGGCGCCCAAAAACAGCAGCGCTTTAAAAAACGCGTGCGTCGTCACGTGAAACATGGCGCTCACATACGCGCCCATGCCCAGGGCCACAAACATCAACCCCAATTGGGAAACGGTGGAGTAGGCGAGCACTTTTTTAATATCGTTTTGGCGCAGCCCGATCAAAGCCGCCCAGATGGAGGTCAGCAAGCCAACCAGTGCCACCAAATGTAAGGCATCTGGCGAGAGGCTGTACAGCGGATTGCAACGGGCCACCAGGTAGATACCGGCAGTCACCATCGTCGCAGCGTGGATCAGCGCAGACACCGGCGTTGGGCCAGCCATAGCATCGGGCAGCCAGGTGTACAAGGGTATCTGTGCGCTTTTGCCCATCGCCCCGATAAACAGCAAGAGGCAGATGGTGGTGATAATGGCCGGGTCCGGGTTGACGCCGGCGATCCGGGCGAAAATATCCGTGTAGGCTACCGAGCCGAAGGTTTTGAAAATCAGGAAAATACCCAGCAACAAACCCAGGTCGCCGATCCGGTTCATAATAAAAGCCTTGCGGGCAGCCTTACTGTATTCTTTGTTTTGATACCAAAACCCAATCAGGAGGTAAGAACAAAGACCCACACCTTCCCAACCGAAGAACAGCATCACCAGGTTGTCGCCCATTACGAGCAGCAACATGCTGAAAATGAACAGGTTCAGGTAGGCAAAGAATTTCCAGAAGCCTGCATCGTCGTGCATGTATCCGATGGAGTACACGTGGATCAAAAAGCCGATACCGGTCACGATCAACATCATCCAGACCGACAACTGGTCGACGAGGAAGGCAAAATTGACCTGGAAATTGCCGACGGTGAAGAAATTGTACCACAGCACCTGAATGGGGCCGGAGGCTGCCACCTGATTGAAACAGGCAATGCTCAGTAAAAACGAGGCCAGTAGCGCGCCCGATCCGATCAGGCCGACACTGGTTTTAGACAAATTCCGGCCGAACAACCCGTTGACGACAAAGCCGAGAAAGGGCAGGAACGGGATCAATGGTATGAGTGCTTCCATATAAAATATCACTAAAAACGGTCCGCAGCGGCTGGCCCGCTGGAAAAGCAGGCCCTTGGCGCGCCCGTTTAATTCCTCAAATTATCAAGTAAATAAATATCCGTGGACTTGGTGTTGCGGTAGATCATGACCAAAATGCCCAAGCCCACAGCGGCTTCGGCGGCGGCCACAACCATGATAAAAAACACCATAATTTGCCCTTGCGCATCCGACAAATACGTAGAAAAAGCAGCCAGGAGCAGATTGACGGCGTTTAGCATCAATTCCACACACATCAATACCACCATGGCGTTGCGGCGAATCAACACCCCAAACACCCCGATGCAAAACAACAGGGTACTCAGGTACACGTAATAATCGATCGGAATGGTTCTAACAACTTCAAGCATAATAGGATATACTGTTTTCAACAAAGGATGCGCCGCTCAGCCAACACGGGCCGGGCAACAAAAATTTACACATTTAAATCCCGTTTGCCCACCAGCACGGCGCCCACCATGGCCGCCAGGAACAGGATGCCGGCAATCTCAAACGGCACGACAAAATCAGTGAACAACACCCGCCCCAGGTTTTGGACCAGGCCTACCTGGCTATTGGATACCTCCGGCATGCTGAGTTGAATGCCGCCCTTGAGGGCGCCCACCAGCGTGACCAGCAGCGAGCCGCCGGCAATGGCAGCCCCCAATTTCCATTTTGTGGATTGGACGGGTTCTGTGTCCGAATTCAGGTTGAGCAGCATCAGGACAAACAGAAACAGTACCATGATGGCGCCCGCATATACGATGATGTGTACCACGGCCAGAAACTGCGCGTTCAGCAACACATACTGCCCGGCAATGGCAAAAAAAGTAAGGATCAGGTAGATGACGCTATGTACCGGATTTTTGGTAAATACCATCAACAGGGCAAATAGTACGGAAACAAACGCAAGGGCTAAAAAAACGGCAAGAGTCATAGTCGGTGATTCGTTCCCAAAATTATTGGTAGATAAAGAGTACTGGCGCCAGGCCTGCTACGGCTATTGCGTAACCCCGCCGGCAGCCCATATTTTTTCCTGGATGTGTTTTTGCCGTTTGCTGACGTCAATGCGCTTTTCCGGTTCGGTGCCTTCTACAAGCAGGTCTTTACCGAAAACAAAACTCTGCCGCACATAATCCGAGGGCACAATTCGGTCGGTCAGGAAAATGGCTTCTTTCGGGCAGGCTTCTTCACACAAGCCACAGAAAATGCAGCGCAACATGTTGATTTCGTACACGGCGGCATATTTCTCCTCGCGGTACAGTTTTTCTTCGCCTTTTTCGCGTTCGGCCGCCGTCATGGTGATGGCTTCTGCCGGACAAGCCACGGCGCAGAGCCCGCAGGCCGTACAGCGCTCCCGGCCCTGATCGTCGCGTTTCAGCACGTGCCAACCCCGCCATACCGGTGCGAAAGGCCGCTTGACATCGGGGTAGTTGACCGTATTTTTTTTCCGGAAAAAGTGCTTCAGGGTGATCCACATGCCTTTGAGAATAGCCGGCAGGTAAATGCGCTCCCAGAAGTTCATCCGTTTATCGACAACGTTTTTTGAACGTGTGGTTAGTGGTTGCATAAGTTCAAACAGGTTATTTTCCAAACAACAAGACCCCACCGCCGGTGAGCAACATGTTCAGGATTGCCAAAGGAATGAGGGATTTCCAGCCCAGGTGCATCAGCTGGTCGTAGCGGAAACGCGGCAAGGTCCAGCGAATCCACATGAAAACGAAGATGAAAAAGAAGGTTTTGCTAAACATCACAATCGGCCCCATCAGCCCGCCGAGCGAACCCGGGTCGATGCCCGGGAAGTTGTAGCCGCCAAAGTATACCGTAGCGATCACGGCGCAGGCAATGAACATGTTGATGTATTCGGCAAACAGGTAAAAACCCAGTTTCATCGAACTGTACTCGGTGTGGTATCCACCGATCAACTCGGTTTCACATTCCGCCAGGTCGAAAGGCGCCCGGTTGCACTCGGCCAGGGCACAGGTGATGAAAATAAGGAAGCCCAGAGGCTGGTACCAGATGTTCCAGTTCAGACCGGCTTGTTGTTCAGCCATTTCTTTCAGGCTCAGCGTACCCGTCAGCATCACGATAGCGATAACGGCCAGGCCCATCGCCAGTTCGTAAGAAATCATTTGCGAAGAGGCCCGGATGGCTCCGTACAGCGAATATTTGTTGTTGGAAGACCAACCGCCGATCATGATGCCGTACACCCCCAGCGAGGTAAAGCCCAGGATGTACAGAATTCCGATGTTCAGGTCGGTCACCTGCAAAGAAATATTGGCGCCAAACAGGGTCAGTTGGGTGCCCCAGGGAATGACCGCGCTGGTCATCAGGGCCACAAACATAAAGGCGCCGGGCGCCAGGATGTACAGCCAGCGTTCGGCTGCATTGGGCCGGAAATCTTCCTTGGTAAACATCTTCACCCCGTCGGCCAGCGGCTGAAACAGCCCATACGGGCCCGCGCGGTTCGGACCAATCCGGTCCTGCAAAAACGCGGCAATTTTTCGCTCGCCGTAGGTAGCGTAGGCCGCTACGGTCAGGGTGATTACAAAAAGCACCAGCACCATGATGGATTTCTCCCACAGCCAAGCCGATCCGAATAGTAATAATACGCTCATGCGAGTTTGTCCTTAATTTATCGCACCGTCGAGACGTCCGCGGTGTAATGATTTTGTGCAATGACAGATTGGCGGTCGATCGCCCGGGGGCCTTCTACCGTCCAGTCGCTAGTTTTTTTCGTTTCAAAACGGCAGGTGTTGCAAATGAAATCCTTCACTTCACCGAATTGGTCCTTCCGGGCCGTGACGCGGAAGATTTCATGGCCATACATCCACACTACGGCTTTGCCGCTGCACGTAGGGCAATCGCGGTGGGCATCCATCGGGTTGAGAAACCAGACCCGGCTTTTGAACCGGAAGGTCCGGTCGGTGAGAGCGCCTACCGGGCATACGTCGATGACGTTGCCGGAAAACTCGTTGTCGATGGCTTTTTCAATAAACGTGCTGATCTCCGCGTGGTCGCCGCGGCCCACTACTCCGTGCACGCGCTCCGGCGTGAGTTGCTGGGCGGTGTACACACAGCGGTAGCACAGGATACAGCGCGTCATGTGCAGTTTGATGTAGGCGCCGATATCGATTTTTTCGAAGGTGCGGCGCTCGAATTCGTAGCGGGTATTGGCCATGCCGTGTTCGAAGGAGAGGTCCTGCAAATGGCACTCGCCGGCCTGGTCGCAGATGGGGCAGTCCAGCGGGTGGTTGAGCAGCAAAAACTCCACGACGCCTTTGCGGGCGTTCTGCACCTCATCGCTTGTGATGTTGGCCACTTCCATGCCGTCCATGATCTGGGTTTGGCAGGAGGCGACGAGTTTGGGCATCGGGCGCGGATCTTTTTCGGAGCCCTTGGTTACTTTCACCAGGCAGGTGCGGCATTTGCCGCCCGAGCCCTTCAGGGTGGAGTAGTAACACATGGCCGGCGGCACTATGTCGCCGCCGATCTGCCGCGCGGCGTTCAGGATCGTGGTGCCTTCGGGCACTTCCACTTCGAAACCGTCTATTTTTACTTTTGGCATAACTACTTGACGAATTGCTCCAGTATTTCACGCAAATCGCTAAAAAACTGGCTTTTTCACTTTAAATTTTTTTGTCAACACAGGATGCTCGAAGGATTTATGTATTTCCAAAAGCCTTGAGGGTATCTCTGAAAAACATATTTAACTGCTCCGTATCCGGCTGTTTTTTCAAATTGAACTGGGTCAAATAATCCCGATAGTATTGAATTTGCTCCGCCAAATACGCATGAATCAGGTCAATCTTCGGTTCTTCTCCAATCTCTTCTCCGCTTATTTTTCGAATCAACAGGTTTATGATCTCGTTTTTTAAGGGGCCGTCCTCCATTTCGCTGTCCAACAGGTGCTGAAATTCGGTGGGCGGCATCGTGTTTGTTCGTTCAATCCACCGGCAAGCGAGCACAGGTCGCAGTGCATAAAAGTACTTTTTGGTGCGCACCAGGTCCTTTTGCAGGTAGTTTTTGAAATTACCCTCTGCCATGTGCAAGTAGTGATACAAGCACGATTTTGGATTAAAATACTCGGTACTCAGGTTGCGCAATCGTTCCAGGGTGTTTTTTTCCTCCAGATAAACAATCGGGCTGTTTAACCATTCGTACAACGGCGGGTTGGATTTTCGAAATAACTTAAGTGCTTTTCGAAGTTCCCACCCACTCAGATCAAGGTCATCGGGCAGCATTATTTCAATACTGTCCTTTTTATCGTCTATTGAAAGGTACCAATCCTTTCGGTGCACATATATAAAGCGCACATCCCAATCGCTATCTGTCGACGCAAATCCCCAAGCCCGGCTTCCACTTTCCACAGCGTACAAAATTTTTATAGCATGCTGGTTTTCAAGGTGGTGCAGTTCGGTTAAAATCTGTTCTTTCATCAGGCCTCCGAGATATATTTTGGCAACTACACTACCGCCACCGGCTCTTTCACCAGCCCATAATTCCGCTCCATACAAGCCTTTGGCTCGTTCACGTGCCATTCGAATTCCTCCCGGAAATGCCGAATGGCTGCCGCTACGGGCCAGGCCGCGGCATCGCCGAGCGGGCAAATGGTATTGCCTTCAATTTTTTTGGCCACATCCACCAGCAGGTCGATATCGCTGAGTTTGCCCTGGCCGTTTTCAAGGCGCCACAGCACCTTTTCCATCCAGCCGGTGCCTTCGCGGCAGGGCGAGCACTGGCCGCAGGATTCGTGGTGGTAAAAACGGGTAAAATTCCAGGTATTGCGCACGATGCACTGGTCTTCGTCGTACACAATAAAACCACCCGAACCCAGCATCGAACCGGTAGCAAAGCCGCCGTCCGACAGGCTTTCGTAGCTCATCAGCCGGTCTTCGCCAGTAGCCGTTTTGCACACCAGGAAGTGGGGCAGGATGGGTACCGAGGAGCCGCCTGGCACGCAGGCTTTGAGCCGCTTGCCGTTTTTGATGCCGCCGCACCATTCGTCAGAGTACAAAAATTCCTCCATCGGAAGGCCCAGATCGATCTCGTACACGCCGGGCTTGTTGATGTTGCCGCCGGCGCTGATGAGTTTGGTGCCGGTGCTCCGGCCGATCCCGATTTTGGCGTATTCTTCGCCGCCCTCGTTGATGATGGGCACTACCGCCGCGATGGTTTCCACATTGTTAACCACGGTAGGGGCTTGCCACAGGCCTTTGACGGCCGGAAATGGCGGCTTCACCCGCGGGTTGCCGCGTTTGCCTTCGAGGCTTTCAATGAGAGCGGTTTCTTCGCCGCAGATGTAGGCGCCGGCGCCGGGATTGACGTACAGGTCGAGGTCGTAGCCCGTACCCAGGATGTTTTTACCCAGCCAGCCTTTGGCATAGGCCTCGGCAATGGCTTTTTCCAGGATAAACACCACCCAGGAGTATTCGCCACGGATATAAATGTAGGACGTGTTGGCGCCCAGCGCAAAGGAGGACACGATCATGCCCTCGATCAGCAGGTGCGGAATTTTTTCCATCAGGAAGCGGTCCTTGAAGGTGCCGGGTTCCGACTCGTCGGCGTTGCACAACAGGTAGCGGGGCACGCCTTCGGGTTTGGCCAGAAACGACCATTTCATACCCGTCGGGAAGCCTGCTCCACCGCGCCCGCGCAGACCGGATTTCTTGACTTCTTCCACAATGGCGTCGGGCGACATCGTTTTGAGCGCCTTTTCTACCGAGCGGTAGCCGCCGTGTTTGCGGTACACCTCGTAGGTATGTATGCCTTCGATATGGGCATTTTCAAGGAGTAATTTCCTTCCCATGGTTCCTCAATCCGGTTTGGTTAAACGATTTTACGACCTTCCTCGTCGTATTTTTCCAATTCTTTCATCAGGTCGGCCTTCAACAAGGTGGGATCGACCACGGCGCCGTTCAGTTCCGTATTCGGAAAAACAGCCACCAGCATCTTGTCCTCGATCATGTCGTCGAGCCATTCCAGGAGTTCGTTGACGTCGAGCACCTGCACTTCGTTTTCCTCAAAACCCACTTCCACCCGGAAGGCTTCGGCGAATTCGGTGGAGGGGAACAGGGGCAGGATATTGGTGTCGTCGTCATCGTCGCCGAGCAGCGCCCAGCCTTCCTCATCAGCCAGGCCGAATACTTCTTCCGACTCCGCTACTTTTTTGATAAAATACTCGTAGCGCTTCTCGCCGGGCTTTTTAAATAATTTTTGAATATCTGCTTCTGTCATGGTCAGTGCATTTTCCAGGTTCCTTTGTTTATTTTTCCGGCTTTGCAATCGTCGATAAACCGGTCAATTTTCTCTTCAGTGAGGTGTTCGTGGTAAAATTCGCCGACCTGCATCATCGGGGCATAGCCACAGGCGCCCAGGCATTCCACCTCCTTGATCGTAAACAAGCCGTCGGCTGTCGTTTGCCCGGTTTTGATGCCCAGTTTTTGCTGGGTATAGGCTACGATCCGCTCCGCGCCTTCAATGGCGCAGGGGCCTGTATGGCAGAATTCGAGCACGTAGCGGCCTACCGGCTCAAGGTTGTACATCGAATAAAACGTAGCGACCTCGTACACCTCGATGGATGTGATGCCCAATACGCTGGCTACATGATCCATGGCAGCGATACTCAGCCAGCCCTGGTTTTCTTCCTGGGCGATGTGCAAGGCCCGCAGGATGGCGCTTTTCTGGCGGCCTTCCGGGTATTTTTTCATCAGGCCCTGCACTTCGGCCAGGGCTTCGGCGGAATACTGAAAAGGAGTTCCGTTGTGAGATGTCATATGCGTAGCGCCGATCTAAAGTGGGCGAAAATTTTATAGTACAAACAAATGATGCATTCCCGGTTTCAGGGGGTAGGGTAGTGCTCAGGCATCCAGTTCGCCGGCAATCACGTTCATCGAACTCATGGTCAGGATCGCGTCCGACAACATGGAGCCTTTGATCATTTCGGGGTAGGCCTGGTAGTAAATAAAACAAGGCCGGCGGAAGTGGAGCCGGTACGGCTGACGGCCACCATCGCTCACCAGGTAAAAACCCAGCTCGCCATTGCCCGCTTCCACGGCGTGGTATACCTCGCCTTTCGGGATCGGCACCTCGCCCATGACTATTTTGAAGTGGTAGATCAGCGCCTCCATCTTGGTGTACACGTCGTCTTTGGCCGGCAGGTAATAGTCCGGCACATCGGCGTGGTAAGGGCCTTGAGGCAAATTGTCGTAGGCCTGGTGGATAATCCGAAGGCTTTGGCGAATCTCCTCCTGCCGGACCATGAAGCGGTCGTAGGTGTCGCCCTGGCCGCCGACCGGGATGATAAAATCGAAATCTTCGTAGGAGGAGTAGGGCTGCATCACGCGGACGTCGTAGTCGACACCGCAGGCGCGCAAGTTGGGACCGGTGAACCCATAAGCCATGGCTCGCTCTGCGGAAATAGGGCCGGCACCGATGGTGCGGTCCATAAAAATCCGGTTGCGTTCCAGCAGCTTGTTGAATTCTTCGAATTTGGCCGGGAAGTCGCGCAGGAAGGTTTTGAGTTTTTGGTGAAACGCCGGGGAGAAATCGCGTTCCATGCCGCCAATGCGCCCGATGTTGGTCGTTAGGCGGGTGCCACACACTTCTTCGTACATTTCATAGATGCGCTCGCGCTCCTGGAACATATAGGTAAAGCCCGTCAGCGCGCCGGTGTCCACCCCGATTACGGAGTCGCACACGAGGTGATCAGAGATGCGCGCCAGCTCCATGATGATAACCCGCATGTATTGCGCCCGTTTGGGCACCTCGATCTTGGCGAGTTTTTCGACCGTCATGTGCCAGCCCATGTTGTTGATGGGGGAGGAGCAATAATTGAGTCGGTCGGTGATCGGCGTGATCTGGTTGAAGGGCCGGTGTTCAGCCAATTTCTCAAACGCCCGGTGAATGTAACCGATGGTGGGCTCTGCGCTTACGATGCGTTCGCCGTTCATTTTCAATACATTCTGGAAAATACCGTGCGTAGCCGGGTGGGTAGGCCCCAGGTTGAGGGTAGCCAACTCGCCGTCGAGGCTGTCCGTTGTGGAGAAGTATGATTGAACTTCCATAGTTTGGTTTGCGATAGGCTGAACAGAAAGAATTTCCGTTCGCATCAAAAATAATTAGTCAAATTCACGGCCTTCATGCCCGTCGCGGCCGAAAAAGCGGTCGTCTTTGTCCGTGCGGGTGCCGTCTTCCAGGCGGTATTCTTTGCGCAGCGGAAACACATCCATATCTTCCACGTTCAGAATACGGGTCAGATGGGGGTGGCCGTCGAAGAGGACGCCGAAAAAATCAAAAGTTTCGCGTTCCATCCAGTTGGCGGCGGGCCAAAGCGAAGTTGCCGTGGGCACATGCGGGTCTTCGATCGGGATAAAAACTTTTACCCGGATGCGGAGGTTGCTGCGCCAGTTGTGGAGTTGGTAAATGACGCCCAGTTCGCGTCCCGGGTTTTCGGGAAAATGTATCCCGAACAGGGTCGTCAGGAAGTGAAATTGCAAGTCATCGTCGTCGCGCAGAAACTGCAGGAAATCAAGGATGCGATCGCGTGAAACTTCCACGGTCAGCATACCATCGTAGGCATGTTCGCTGTGGAGGAGAATGTCCGGCCGTTGCTGCTCAATGCGCGCGTGTAGAAGTTCGTTTGTCACGCAATTTGATATTTTTCCAATAGATGTTGATATTCAGGCGAGTAGCGCCGACGGAGTGGCTCGTTTTTCACCAGTTCCTGGATTTTCATGATCCCGTCGATGATCTGCTCCGGCCGGGGCGGACAACCGGGGACGTACACGTCCACCGGAATGACCTTGTCGATGCCTTGCAACACGGAGTAGGTGTCAAAAATGCCACCCGAACTGGCGCAGGCGCCAACGGCGATTACCCATTTGGGCTCAGCCATTTGGGTGTACACCTGTTTCAGGATGGGGCCCATTTTTTTGGCAATAGTGCCCATGACCATCAGCAGGTCGGATTGGCGGGGTGAAAACGACAGGCGCTCCATGCCAAAACGCGAGAGATCGTAGTCCGTGGCCATGGTGGCCATAAATTCGATCCCGCAGCAGGAGGTAGCAAACGGCAGCGGCCAAAGGGAATTGGCGCGGGCAGTCCCCACTGCTTTGGACAGGGAAGTGGCGAAAAATCCTTCGCCGGCGTAGCCTTCCGGCATTTCAGCAATTTTTGTCATATCGGTATTATTTTTCCCAGTCCAGGGCGCCTTTGCGGAGTACGTAAAAGAATCCCAAGAGGAAAATGGAAATGAACAACAAGACAGCCAGGAAACCTTCAAGCCCCATTGCCCGGAAATTGACGGCATAGGGGTAGAAAAAGATGACCTCCACATCGAAAAGCACAAACAAAATGGCGGTCATGAAATATTTGATGGACACGGGCATCCGGGCATTGCCCTCCGATTCAATCCCGCATTCAAAATTCTCGTCCTTTTTTGCCCCTTTGCGCCGGGGACCGAGCCTGGGCACCACGATGAGCACAATGGCCACGAAGCCCAGGGCCACCAGCATTTGCAGCACGATCGGTAAAAATCCGGATGGTTCCATATCAGTACACGAAGATTATTGGTTTAAAACGATCCATTTTCTGAACAGTTCAGGCCAGATTCATTATTTTGAACAGCACAATTGTTCTGTTGTCGGGTATCTCAAACGGTAGTTTGCAGCGCCCCTAAAAACGCGGCAAAGGTATCATAATTCAGACCAATTCTCGGTATCCAAAAATTGTACTTCTTACACTTACCCCCTCCGAATAGCATGAGTTTAGAATGATTCCAAGTTCCGGGCCTAAGTTTTCAGGCCTACGCTGCTGGGGTTTCGGTAAAAAAGTAAAACATTTGCCTGAAACAACACGAAGCCTATGCCTCGATACTCAGTAATCCTCGCCTTTCTGGCAGCCTTTGGAAATTTTGCCTGCCAAAACCCAGTTGATTCCAACAAACCACCCGCCAAAAATGCAGCAGGCAAACCTGTTTTTACCGCTGTGCGCGGTACAGCAGCGCTAGACGGAAGCGGTTCGGACACCGTTTGGGAAAAAACCAACTGGCTCCCACTAGACCAACCCTGGTACGGCCAGCTCGCCCCCAAAACAGATGTTTCCGGCCGCTACAAATTGGCCTGGGATGAAAATTTCCTCTACATCCTGGCCGAAATCGAAGACGACAAGGCTTGGGAAGCACACAACCAGGGCAATGAAGGCTACTGGAACGACGATTGCCTCCTGGTCCTGATCGATGAAGATGCCTCCGGTGGTAATCACGAGTTTAGCCACAATGCCTTTGCCTACCATATTGCACTGGATGATCAAGTGGTGGACATTGCCCCGGACAGTTCCTTCCGGCTGTTCAACGACCATTGTTTCGTGCGCCGAATCCCCAAAGGCAACTCAAGCACCTGGGAAATCGGTGTCCGGATCTTTGACGGCAACCACTTCAATCCCGAAGGAGAAAACGTGCCCAAACTACTCAAACAAGGCAAAAAAATCGGGTTTGCGCTGGCGTACAAAGACAACGACGGCTCGCTGGAATGTGAAAACATCATCGGCAACCTTGAAATGCCCACCACAAATGATAAACGGAGTTGGACGGATGCCAGCACATTTGGCATCCTGACGCTCGAATAAATCCTACGCATGGCCATTCTGATCGGTGCTCTGATTTTTCTGATAACCCTGGTGGCCTGGCTGCGCGTACATGCCTCCATCGCTCTGTTGCTCACTGCTGTACTGACGGGTCTGCTGGCGGGCAAGTACCCGGGTGAAGTGATACAAATTATATTGGATGGCGGCGTGGGCACCCTAACCGGATTGGCGCTGGTGATCATTTTTGGCATGCTCCTGGGCAGTTTATTGGCCGATACCGGCGCCACACGCGTTATTTCTACCCGACTGTTGCAGGTCTTCGGTCCTGAACAAACTACCCTGGCGCTTGCCTGCATCGGCTTCGTGCTAGGTCTGGCTTTGTTTTACAACGCGGGTTTTATGGTACTTACGCCCCTGGTTTTCAGCGTAGCCCACCAAACCGGCCGGCCGCTGGTGCCCCTGGCCATTGCAATGGCCGCGCCTTTGTCAGTCACCCATTGTTTCCTGCCGCCACACCCTGGCGCCACTGCAGTGGCCACAATGCTGCAAGCCGACATCGGCCAAACCCTGCTGCTCGGCATCGTGGTCAGCATACCGGCCATTGCGATCGCTGCGGTGTTGTTGCCAAAGTTTTTGGCCAATATACCCGCCAACCCGCCTGCCGGCATGTTTGAAGAAAAACCATTGCCGGCGGGCAGCCTGCCGGCGCTCAGCACCAGCCTCCTGGTTGCCCTATCGCCAGTGCTGCTCATGGCTGCGGCCACCATCGGCCAACTGAGACTGCAAAAGGGCAGTGCGCTGCAAACCTGGAGTAGCGTTGCCGGCGACTCAAACGTCGCGATGCCGGTCGGGGTATTTTTTGCGCTCCTGTTCCTCGTTTTATTACGAGGAAAATCCGTGGAGAACGCCGTGAAAAAGTCGGTCAGTTCTTTGTGGCCGGTCGTCAGTTTGCTACTCATTCTGGCAAGCGGCGGCGCGTTCAAACAAGTGCTGGTCGACACCGGCATAGGCCAGCAAATGGTGGCCGAACTCGCTACCTTGCCCTTGTCGCCGCTGCTGCTGGGTTGGATCATGGCCACGGTGTTGCGGATTGCCGTGGGATCGGCAACCGTAGCGGGCATCACCGCCGCCGGCATCGCGCAACCCCTGCTTCAAAACGGCACCGTTTCGCCGGAACTGATGACCCTGGCCATTGGCGCCGGTAGCGTCATGTGCTCCCATGTGAATGACACAGGGTTTTGGATGTTCAAAGAATGGTTCGGCTTGAATTTGCGCGATACTTTCAAAAGTTGGACCCTGATGGAAACGATCATTGGCGTGGTTGGCATTGTGATGGTTTTACTGCTCGACATCTGGGTCTGATATGCTGTATCTGATTGGAGTAGACATCGGAACCACCAACGTGAAGGCTGTGGCCATTGCTGAAAACGATCGGGTCATCGCCCAGGCCAGCCGCCCCACCCAACTGTTGAGTCCCTTTCCGGGCGCGTCGGAACAATCGCCGCTGGATTTGCTTCGGAAAGTAGCGACGGTCATTCGCGCCGTGCAGCGCTCTGCTGCCGGGCAGGGACAGGTGGCCGGACTCATTTTCTCCGGCGCCATGCACAGCCTGATGTTGCAGGACACTCAAAATGCCCCATTGAGCAACGCCTGGCTTTGGTCCGATCTCCGGGCGGCAACCACAGGAAAGGTATTCCGCCAAACTGCATCGGGCGCTGCAGTGTACCAGCGAACAGGCACCCCGCTCCACGCGATGTCGC
>JADLDL010000249.1 GCA_020846655.1 Saprospiraceae bacterium
TCCACACTTTCCATACGCTGTGCCCCGCCGAAACCCATTTCGCCGCACACCCCGAGTATTTTTCCTGGAACGGCGCCCAACGCTCGACCGGACAACTCTGCCTGTCGAACGACACCGTCCGCCAACTCGTCATCGCCGCCCTGCGCGAAAAAATCAGCGCCAACCCGGCGGCCCGATACTGGTCGGTCAGCCAAAACGACAATTTTGACTACTGCAAATGCCCGCGCTGCGCCGCCTCAGACGCCCGCTACGGCGGCCCGGCCGGCACGCTGCTGGCCTTCGTCAACGCAGTGGCCGCCGTTTTCCCCGACAAAACCATCAGCACCCTGGCCTACCAATACACCCGCCGGGCGCCCAAAGACATACGGCCAGGCCCCAATGTCAGCATTTGCCTGTGCAGCATCGAGTGCAACCGCGGCTTGCCGATCGAGGAAGGGTGTGCCGATTTTGCGCGCGACCTGCGCGAATGGTCGGCCCTGACCGGCAACCTGATGGTTTGGGATTACGTGGTGCAGTTCCGCAGTTACCTCGGCCCCTTTCCCAATTGGCATACCCTGCAACCCAACCTGCAGTTGTTCCGCCGGCAGCGGGTCAATATGATGTTTGAACAGGGCTCGGGCGCCAATCGCTCCGAGTTTTCCGACATGCGCGCCTACCTGCTGGCCAAACTCCTCTGGAACCCGCACGCCAACATGGATTCGATCCTGACCGACTTTGGAAAAGGCTACTATGGCCCGGCTCAAAACGCCGTCTGGGCCTACATCCACGACCTGACCAACAGCCTCCAGGAACACGGCAAGTACTTGTCGATCTACGACATTCCGCAAAACGAGGCGTTTCTGCGGGGCGACTTGCTGAGCCGGCACCTGGGCCATTTCCTCGATGCCGAAGACCTGCCGGGGCTCGATACGGTGCAGCGCCAGCACCTGCGCGCAGCGCGCCTGCCCATCAGTTTTGCCCGGGTGGAAATGGCCAAAACGGACACCCGCTTCGTGCGCGACATGCTGCGCGACTCGCCCGAACAGTACCGCGAAGCCTTTCAGGTCTTTGCCGACGACTGCCGGGCGGCCGGCATCGAAAGTCTCCACGAAAACCGCTACAGCCCTGGCGAATACGTCGAAGATTACCTCGCTTTTTTAGAAAAACAACGCAGCGCACTCGGCTCCCTGGCCCAACGGCCCGTGCTGGCCACAGCCGCCTCGCCCACCTACGCCAAAGGCGACCCCAACGAATTGGTCAACCTGCGCGTGGGCGAAACCGACTACCGCTACAACTGGCTCGGCTTTCAGGGCCAGGACCTCGGGGCAACCGTAGAACTGAAAGGCGACTCCTGCTCGTATATCAGCCTGTCCTTTTTGCAGGACCAGCAATCCTGGGTATTTTTTCCGGAAAAAGTGCTGTTTGAAATTTCGGGCAACGGTGTTTTTTTTCAGTCGGTGCACGAAGAACAGATCACACTGGGCCCCGATGGAAAGAAGTCGATTAAAACCATCACCGTAAGCCTGCCAAGGCGTGTGGCGGCCAAATATGTCCGCATTACCGCCGTGAACCAAAAAACCTGTCCGGGCTGGCACCCCTGCAACGGCAACCCCTGCTGGATCTTTGCGGATGAAATCATCGTGAAATAAACCGCCGTGGAGCACCAATACACCGGCTGAATATTGATCTTTGTACAAACCAATCACCCGCGAAGCCTCCAAAACGAGTACACCAAATAAAACGATCGCACCTAAAACGTTCTTCCCACCATGGCATCCAAACTTGGTGAACTTTTGCGCCGGGAGCGGGGCTCCCGCTTTTCCGGCCGGGAACGGGAAATCCAACTTTTCCAACGCCTGCTCACAGAAGAGAAACAACCCTTTTTCCTGTTGTACGTGCATGGCCCCGGCGGTCAGGGCAAAACTACCCTGCTGGAAAAATACCGTGAAATCTGTTCGCAGGGCGGCACCCTGCACGTCAGCCTCGACGGCCGCGATACCGTACCGACACCGCAAACTTTTGTGGGCGAACTCAACCGCCAGGTACCTGCCGGCCACCACGATGATTTCCTGGGCTGGCTCGAAAGCCTGGCCGACGAGCGCGTGGTTATTTTTATTGACAATTATGAAATGTTGCAACCGGTGGACAACTGGATTCGCCGGGAATTTTTACCCCGCCTGACCGACACCACCCGGGTCGTTTTCAGCGGCCGGCGCCCACCCTCCGAAGGCTTCATCAACGACCCCGGCTGGAAAACCCTGATGCGCAGCATCAACCTCCGCAACTTTGACGCCGAGGAGGCCCGCTCGTTTTTGGCCAAACGGCAGTTGCCGGAACCCTACCACGAGCGCATCATCACCATGACCCACGGCCACCCGCTGGCGTTGTCGGTGGTAGCCGACACCTTCGATCAGCACGAAGGCCCGGATTTCAACCCGGAAGATTCGACCGACATCCTGCGCAGCCTGTTCGAGCGCTTTGTGCAGGAAATCAGCGGCGCCAAATTCCGCATCGCCCTCGAAGCCTGTGCCCTGGTGCACCATACCACCGAATCGATGTTGCAGGCTGTGCTGGGCGACGACGACGTGACGGCCTATTTCGATTGGCTGCGCCAACTCTCCTTTATCGAAGAAAGCAAATGGGGCCTGGCGCCCTCCGAACTCGCCCGGGAAGCCATCCTGGCCGAACTTCGCTGGCGCAACCCCGACCGCTTTACCGAATTGCACGAAAAAGCGGGCAACTATTACAAACACAAACTCGTCGACCTGAGCGGCGAGCCCCAGCGCCGGGCCTTGTACGACCTGATTTACCTCCACCGGAGCAACCCCGCCGTAAAACCGTTTTTCAATTGGGAAGACATCACCAGTTTTTGGGTGGATGCCTACCGGCCTGCCGACACCGCCGACATCCGGGCTATGGCGGCGCAGCACGAAGGCCCGGACAGCGCCGATACTATCGAGGCCTGGATACAACACCCAGCCACCCAGACCTTTGTCTGGCGCGATGAAAACCGCAAAGCCGTGGCTTTTGTGTTGCGCATCGACCTCGACCGCATACCGGCTGCCGAGGCGATAGCCGACCCGGTCGTGGCGGCGCTTCGGCAATACCAGCAAAAAAACCTGCCCCTGCGCAGTGGCGAACACATGGCCCTGTTCCGGGCCTGGATGTCGGCCAGCAGCTACCAGGGGGTGTCGCCGGTACAGAGCAGCATATTTTTGAATATCGTTCAATACTATTTTACGCCCGGGCTGGCCATCAGCGGCTTTTGCTGTGCGTTTCCCGATTTTTGGAAACCCTTCCTGGCCTACGGCGAACTACAACACGCGCCAGACCTGGATTTCCAAAGCGGCGACAAACCGCAAGGCTGGTTTTTCCACGACTGGCGGAAATGCCCGCCCGTGGCCTGGCTGGAATTGTTGGCCAAAAAAGAAATCGAGGCCGTGTCGGGGCTCGAAGCCCCAGCCGACCTGCCCAAACCGGCCGTATTGGCCCTGAGTGAGGCGGAATTTGAAAATGCCGTGGCCGAAGCGCTAAAAAATTGGCATTTGGCCAAAGATTTTGATCAAAATCCGCTGCTACGCTCCAACCTGGTTGTCAAACAAGTGGGCCTCGGCGAACCCGCCGCCCGCCGCTTTGCGTACCTGAAGGAGCGGCTCCAATCGGCCTTGCAAGACCTGGAAGCCTCCCCGCTCGACAACAAATATTACCGCGTGCTGTACCGGAGTTTTTTCAACCCGGTGGGCAGCCAGGAGCGGACGGCGGAGTTCCTGAACATGTCGTTCAGCACCTACCGGCGCTACCTGAAGTCGGGCATCGAGCGCCTGGCCTTCCGGCTTTGGCAGGAAGAAATGACGCCCTGAACAAAAAACCGGGTATTTGAACAAGAACTGAGCTGGCTGCTGGACAGGCCTCCGGTGGATATTTGTATTCACTTTCCGGCGTACCCGTCGGGTCACCAACATCAGTCCACCATGACACCCGCTGCTTCCCGCCCCCCGCACGGCACCTGGTCAGATGCCTTGAATGCCAGCCACCGAATAGCCCTCGTGCAGGAAATTTTTGACTGTTTCGAACGAGGCGATTTGCCGGGCATTTTAGCCCGGGTCGACGAGCAGGTCCAGTGGCGCCATGCCGGCGACCCCGCTGTTGTGCCGTTTGCGGGTGAGTTTCAGGGCTGGGCCGGCACGCTCCAATACCTCCAGGCCGTCCGGCAGTCCATCAGGATCACGACCCTTGTGTTGCAGCAGTTTCGGCACGAAAACAACCAGGTGCTCGTGGATATCCAGGTACTCGCCACCGCTATCGCTACCGGCATTTCGTATCCACTGGAATCGACGTTGATCTGGACGATCGGCGAAAAGGGCAAGGTCACCCATTTGTTTCAAAGGGGCGATGTGTCGGCGCTGGAGGCTGCGTTTCGCGGTTGAGCGTTTTATTAAAACAAAGAGGCTGTTTGATTTATCAGAGAAACATTTTTTATCCTTGCAGGCTCCTTCTTTTTTGTCGGGACGGGCTTGCACGTAAAACGCCACAACACGTACACCACAGCCTACTAAAGTACTTTTATATGAAAAACACCCTCCTGCTGTTGTTGCTATCTGCCGGCCTCTACCTGGCCTGCTCACCCGCCGAAACACCCCAGCCCTCGCTGAAAAATTACTTTAGCGCCAGGGACTCCGGCGTTCAAAACGGCGGCGTGCAGGTCATCCCCATCCAAACCCCCAAAGGCACCTTCAACGTGTGGACCAAACGCTTTGGTCAGCACCCGAAAATCAAACTCCTGCTCCTGCAGGGCGGCCCCGGCTGTACCCACGAGTATTGGGAATGCCTCGAAAGTTTCCTGCCCGCCGAAGGCATCGAGTTTATTTACTACGACCAACTCGGCACCGGTTTTTCCGACAACCCCAACGACACCGCCCTTTGGGACCTGCCCCGCTATGTGGAAGAAGTAGAACAGCTGCGCACAGCCCTCGGCCTTACCCCCGATAATTTCTACCTCCTGGGTCATTCCTGGGGCGGCATTCTGGCCATGGAATACGCCCTGAAATACCAAAACAACCTGAAAGGCCTGATTATCTCCAATATGATGGCCAGTTGCCCCGAATACGGCAACTACGCCGATGAGGTGTTGGCCAAACAAATGCCGCCCCAGGTGCTCGACAGCATCCGGCAGATCGAAGCGCGAGGCGATTTTGCCAACCCGAAATACATGGAACTCCTGCTACCCAATTTTTATGCCGTCCATATTTGCCGCATCCCCCTGGACCAATGGCCCGAGCCGATGCAGCGTTCGCTCAACAAAATCAACCAAAGCCTGTACGTCACCATGCAAGGCCCCAGCGAATTCGGCATCAGCGGCAAACTGGAAAAATGGGACGTCAAAGCCAAACTCCCCAGCCTGAAGGTGCCCACCCTGTCCATCGGCGCCACCCACGACACCATGGACCCCGAACACATGAAATGGATCTCGACCGCCGTACAAAAAGGCCGCTTCCTGCTCTGCCCCAAAGGCGGGCACATGTGCATGTGGGACGACCAAAAAACCTACATGAACGGCCTGATTTCGTTCCTCCGGGATGTGGATGCAGGGGCAATGCAATAGCCACCGATGAAACCATATTTCCCGCTGCCAGCCGCCCTGATCCTCCTCGCCGCACTCGCCTGCCGACACACCGCCAACGACTACAGCCAGTGGTCGGAGTACCTCGGCGGCCCCGACCGCAACCACTACTCGACGCTCACGCAAATCACCCCGGACAACGTCAGCCAACTGAAAGTAGCCTGGTCGTATGCCTTGCCCGACAGCGGCCAGATGCAAATGAGCCCGATCGTCGTCAATGGCGTACTCTACGGCGTCAGCGCCACCGTGCAGGCCTTTGCCCTGGATGCCGCTACCGGCAAAGAATTGTGGCGCTTTGGCGACACGCTCAAGGTTTGGCACAGCACCAGCCGCGGCCTGGCCTATTGGGCCGACGGCGACGACCAACGCATCCTCTACACCATTGGCCCGCATTTGTACGCCCTGGATGCCCGCACCGGCCAGCCCATCGACTCCTTTGGCGAACACGGCAAAGCCGACTTGCACGAAGGCCTGCCCGAAAGCGCCCGCGACAAGTTTATCATTTCCAACACGCCCGGTACTGTTTTTGAAAACCTCATCGTCATGCCGGTCCGCTTGTCGGAAGGCCCCGACGCTGCTCCCGGCGACATCCGCGCCTTCGACGTGCGCACCGGAAAACTCGCCTGGACCTTTCACACCATCCCCTACCCCTACGAACCCGGCTACGAAACCTGGGACAACAAAGATGCCTACCGCAACACCCAGGTGGGCGCCGCCAATAACTGGGCCGGCATGGCCCTCGACCGCCAGTCGGGCCTGCTCTTTGTGCCCACCGGCTCGGCCGCACCCGATTTTTACGGTGGCCAGCGCCTGGGGAAAAACCTCTACGCCAACTGCCTGCTGGCCCTGGATGCCCGCACTGGAAAACTGAAATGGCACTACCAGTTTACCCGCCACGACATCTGGGACCGCGACCTGCCGGCCCCGCCCAACCTGCTCCGGCTGCGCCGAAACGGCCGCTGGGTGGATGCCGTGGCCCAGGTCACCAAGCAAGGCTATGTGTTTGTGTTCGACCGCCAATGGGGCCAGCCTTTGTTTCCCATCCGGGACATCGCCGCACCGCCCTCCGCGCTGCGCGGCGAAAGCGCCTGGCCCAGCCAGCCACTGCCCCTCCTGCCCAAGCCCTTTGCCCGGCAGGCGCAAGACCTCACCGAGGCCGATATCAGCCCCTACGCCCCCAACCGCGACGAACTGCTCCGGGTGTTCCGCCAGAGCGACAAACGGCTCTTTGCGCCGCCCAACCTGGACGGCGTGCTCCTGCTGCCCGGCTACGACGGTGGCGCCGAATGGGGCGGCGCCGCTGCCGACCCCGAGGCCGGGATCTTGTACGTCAATGCCAATGAAATGGCCTGGATCCTGCAAATGGAACCCGCTGCTTCGCCCACCGGCGACGGCCCAGCGCCTGGCGAAGCGAACTACCTGGCGTTTTGCGCCAGTTGCCACCGACCCGATCGCAGCGGCAACGCCGCCAGCGGCTACCCTTCCCTGCTCGGCCTGGCCCAGCGGCGCAAACAACCCGAATTGCTGGCGCTGATCAGTGCCGGCAAAGGCATGATGCCCGGGTTTCCGCAACTCAGCGCCGGCCAAAAAAAAGCCATCGTAGCCTATTTGTTGGACAAAGAAAAAAAAGAAACGGCGGCGCAGGCCGGCTCCGGCGCCACCCCTGCCCCACTCCCCTACCGCCACACGGGCTACCACAAATTTCTGGACAGCCAGGGCCTGCCGGGCCTGGCGCCGCCCTGGGGTACGCTCAGCGCCATTGACCTGAACACCGGCGAATACCGCTGGCGCATCCCGCTGGGCGAGATCGACTCGCTGACGCAAAAAGGATACCCCATCACCGGCACCGAAAACTACGGCGGCCCGGTGCTCACCGCCAGCGGCTTGCTGTTCATTGCCGCCACCAAAGACGCCAAATTCAGGGCCTTCGACAAAAACATGGGCCGGCTGCTCTGGCAAACCCGGCTGCCCGCAGCGGCCTTTGCCACGCCGGCCACCTATCAAGTGCGGGGCAAACAATACGTGGCGCTGGCTTGCGGCGGCGAAAAACTCAACACCCCCAAAGGCAACCGGATTGTGGCATTTGCGCTGGAGTAGCGGTATGCTGTTGTTTGGAAAAATTGACTTTGCCCTCCCCGCTAAATTCGCCAACTTCGCCCCATAAACCATTCAGCACCTTGGAATTCCAATCCGCCCTCGCTTCCTTTCTTGCCCGTTGGTCGGCCTCCGGCGCCGCCGAACGCGCCAATGCCCAGTCGTTCGTGACTGAGCTCTGTACCTTGCTGGGCATGGAGCCGCCGCACCCGAAGACGCCCGATGAACCCGCCAATGCCTATGTTTTTGAAAAAACAATCCCCGGCAGCGACGGCAGCAAAAACTTCATCGATTGCTACAAGCGCGGCCATTTCGTGCTGGAATCCAAACAAGGCGCCGATGCCGATATCCGCCAGGCGCCCCTCTCGCTGAGCGGCGAACAACAACGCGCCCAGCGCAAAACCGGCCACGGGCAACGCGGCACCAAAGCCTGGGACACCGCCATGGAAAAGGCCCGCGCCCAGGCCGAAAAATACGCCCGCAGCCTGCCCCGCGAAGAACTCGCCGACGGCGGCCGCCCGCCCTTCCTGCTCGTCGTGGACGTGGGCCACAGCATCGCTTTGTACACCGACTGGAGCCGCGCCGGCGGGCACTACGTGCCCTTTCCCGATTCGGCATCCTACCGCATCGCGCTGGCCGATTTGCAGGACGAAAACATCCGCGAGCGGCTCCGGGCTGTGTGGACCGACCCGCTGAGCCTCGACCCCAGCCGCCGGAGCGCCAAAGTAACCCGCCAAATCGCCGACCGGCTGGCCCGGCTGGCGCGTTCGCTCGAAGGCCGCCACGACCCCGACGTGGTGGCCCGCTTCCTCATGCGCGCCCTGTTCACCATGTTTGCCGAAGATGTGGGCCTGCTGCCCGAACGCGGCTTCAGCAAACTCCTCGAAGACGCGCAGGAAGACCCGCAGCACTTTTTTCACGCCGTGCGCAGCCTCTGGGAAACCATGAACAGCGGCGGCTATTCCGTGCTGCTGCGCGCCCAGGTACCGCGCTTCAACGGCGGCCTGTTTGCCGACGCCACCGTCGTCGAACTCGACGCCGACCAAATCCAGTTGCTCCGCGAAGCCTCCGGCGCCGACTGGCGCGACGTGGAGCCCGCTATTTTCGGCACCCTGCTCGAACGCGCCCTCGACCCCCGCGAACGCCACAAACTCGGCGCACACTTCACGCCCCGCGCCTACGTCGAACGCCTCGTGCAACCCAGTGTCATCGAACCCCTGCGCGCCGAATGGCTCTCCGTGCAGGCCGCCGCCCTGCAATTGGCCCAGGAGGACAAACCCGCCAAAGCCATTGCCGAAGTGGAAGCCTTCCTGCGGCGCCTGGCCGGGCTGCGCATCCTCGACCCCGCCTGCGGCACCGGCAACTTCCTGTACGTGACGCTCGAACTGCTCAAACGCCTCGAAGGCGAAGTGCTCAATACCCTGCGCGAACTCGGCCAGGGCCAGCAAAGCCTCGAACTGGCCGGCGTCATGGTCACGCCCGCCAACCTGCTCGGCATCGAACTCAACCCGCGCGCCGCCGCTATCGCCGAACTGGTGCTCTGGATCGGGTTCCTGCAATGGCACCTGCGCACCCACGGGAGCCTGCAAGGCTTGTCCGAACCCATCATCCGCGACCTGCACAACGTGGAACACCGCGACGCCGTGCTCCGCTGGGACGAGCGCACACCCCTGCTCGACGCCCAGGGCCAGGCCGTGACCCGCTGGGACGGCCACAGCACCAAAGCCCACCCTGTGACCGGCGAAGCCGTGCCCGACCCCGACGCGCGCGTGCAGGCCTGGAAATACCTGAACCCCCGCCCGGCCGAATGGCCGCAGGCCGATTATATCGTGGGCAACCCGCCGTTTATCGGCGCGTCCCGGATGCGCGAAGCCCTGGGCGACGGCTACACCGAAGCCCTGCGAAAATCCTACCCGCAGGTGCCCGATTCCGTGGATTTTGTGATGTACTGGTGGCAAAAAGCCGCCGAATACCTCCGCGCCGGCCAAACCCGCCGCTTCGGGTTTATCACCACCAACAGCCTGCGCCAAACCTTCAACCGCCGCGTGCTGCAACAACACCTCAGCCCCGCCGATGGCCCGCCGCCCCTCTCGTTGGCCTTCGCCATCCCCGACCACCCCTGGGTAGACAGCGCCGACGGCGCCGCCGTGCGGATCGCCATGACCGTGGCCAGCGCTGAAGTTGGCGAACAGTCAGGCCGCTTGCTAGAGTTGGTTAGTGAGAATTGGGTAGATGGAGAGGACGCAGCTGAAATATCACTGCGAGAAAAAATCGGATACATCTTACCTGACCTTACTATTGGGGCTGATATTAGTGGATCCAACACTTTAAACTCAAATGCGGGTTTAGCCTGCAAGGGAATGATGTTAACTGGAAAGGATTTCATTATTGATCGAGATAAAGCAAATGACCTAGAAATTGACAACTCCACAGAGTCAATAATAAAACCATTTCTTGGCGGAAGAGACATCGCTCAGATAGATAGAAAACTGTTGGTTATCGACGCCTTTGGCATGAGTGAGGCAGAACTAATGCAAAGCAACCCTAGTGTATATCAATGGCTACTAGACAGAGTGAAACCAATTAGAGAACAGAACAATAGAAAAAGTTATAGAGATTTTTGGTGGCTTTTTGCAGAGCCAAGGGGAAGTTTCAGGCCTGCCTTAAAAGGACTTGAACGATTTATCGTTACACCAAGAACTGCAAAGCATAGATACTTTTCCTTTTTACCCAAAAATTATATTTTTGAAAGTGAGGTTGTTGCGATCGCATTCGACGACTCGTATTATCTAGGGGTTTTATCAAGTAGACTTCATGTAATCTGGGCGCTAGCAACAGGTGCTATTTTGGGCCCTACTCCACGTTATATTAATTCCCGTTGTTTCGAAACCTTCCCCTTCCCTACCCCAACCGACATCCAGAAATCCCGCATCCGCGCCTTGGGCGAGCGGCTCGATGCCCAGCGCAAGCGGCAGCAGGCGCAGTATCCCGAGCTGACGCTGACGGATCTGTACAACGTACTGGAAAAGGAACGCGCCGGCGAGCCCTTGACTGACAAAGAGCGCCGCATCCACGAGCAGGGCCTGGTGGGGCTGCTGCGCCAGCTCCACGACGAGCTCGACGCTGCCGTGGCGGAGGCCTACGGCTGGCCCGCCGGGCTGCCGGAAGCCGAGATCCTCGAACGCCTTGTGCTGCTCAACGCCCAGCGCGCCGCCGAAGAAGCCGCTGGCCAGGTACGCTGGCTGCGCCCCGAATACCAGGCGCCCAGCGCCGGAGAGGCCGGCATTCAGGGCAAACTCCTGGAGGACGAAGAACAACCCGCCGCCGCCTTGCCGGCCGGCAAACGGCCCTGGCCCGACACGCTGCCCGCCCAGGCCGCCGCCCTGCGCGACCTGCTGGCCGCCACCGATCAGCCAGCCAGCCCCGAAGCCCTGGCCGCCGCCTTTGAGGGCAAAGCCAGCCCCAAACGCAAAACCGAGATCCGGCGTTTGCTCGACACCCTGGCCGCCCTCGGCCAGGCCGAAGCCGTAGCCGGCGACCGTTGGAAACGATAAGCAGGGCTGATCGGGCGAAGGGCCAAGAGACATAGCCATCAACTTAAACGTTTGAAGGCGCTTTTTTTACTTCCACATTCGATATTCTGCGGTTCGATATTCGATATTTTTTAAGCCATTTACGTTGGAACATCGAATATCGAACCGCAGAATATCGAATGTCGAAGTAAGTAAACCTTAAGTTGATGGCTATGGGGCCAAGAAAAGGACCGAACCCACAGGGCTTCCTGATTTAAAATTTATCCGGATATTCGTTCGGCGGGAAAATACCTTCCCTGCCTCACGCTATTGCTACCATGTCGATACCTGCTTTCCTGCAAACCGCCTGCCTGGGCCTGTTTGCCAGCCTGTCGCTGAGCCTCTCCGCCCAAACGGGCGTGGGGACGCCCGCCCCGAAAGGCGCCACTGTTTTGTTCGACGGCTCCCGGGCCTCGCTCGATAAAAAATGGACCTACTGGAACGGGCCCCGGCTCGCCGCCACCTTGCCGATCAAATGGAAAATTGTGGACGACCCGGCCGGTGCCGGCACCGCCGTCAGCAGCAACGACCCCGCCGGCGCCGGCGGCAAATACGGCTCGGCCGACATCGTGACCAAGCAGTCCTTCCGGGATTTCCGGCTGCACATCGAGTTTTTGATCGCCAACAAAGGCGGCAACAGCGGCGTGTACCTGCAAAACCGCTACGAAATTCAGGTGCTCGACGGCGACTCCACCGCCCACGGCATGGCCGCCGTCATCAACGAAGCCGCAGCGCCCTACCACCCCTACCGGGGACTGGGCCAATGGAATGCCTACGATATCGTGTTTCGGGCCGCCCGCTTCGAACAGGGCCGCCTCAGGGAAAAAGCCCTGGTGACGGTGTATTTCAACGGCGTCAAAGTACACCGCAACCGCTCCATCGAGCAGGTGTGGGGCGGCCCCAACTCCGGGATCGACGGCGGCAACGATGGCGGCAAAGGCATCACCGACGTGCCCGGCGGCCTCAAATTGCAAGCCGAAGGCCACGAAGTGCTGTACCGCAACATCTGGATCAAAAAACTGAAACTCAAAAAAGCCGATACTGATTTTTAGGGCTCAAAAAAGCCCACGCTGGAGCCCACCCATTCTTTGCCCATGTTGTAGCGCACGCCCACCATTTCGCCTTTGCTCATCCGGATCAGGTTGTTGACCAGCCGGGGCTTGTCCCAAGTTTTGTCCCAAAGCATCATCATGCGGATCTCGCATTTAGAGGGCTCGTCGGGGATGATGGTGTCGATGCCGGCGATGTACTGCACTTTGCGCTGGAGGATGTAGTTGGAGGGATCGTCCACAGCCTCGAGGTCGGCCTGGGTGATGTTGATTTTGACGCCCTGGCCCGAAAACGAGAACAGGGGCTTCAGGACCCAGTTTTCGAGGTCGGCGGGCACGGATTTGACGTCGCTGAGAAAATGCGTTTCGGGCACGAAGTCGGATTTCAGGAACGGCAGGGTGTGTTTGGAGATCCGGAAAAACCAGTTGGGGTGGCCCACCCACTCGGCGTTTACTTCGCTGAGCATGTCCCATTGGCGGGGCAGGTCGGCGCGTTTTTCGAGTTCGTCGAAGATAATGCGGTTGTAAATCCGCTGGATGCCCACTTTTCGGCCATTGTCGTCGAGGTAATACAGGTCGCGGCCTTCGCGAATGATCTTGCTCAGGCACAGTACTTTGATACCCAGGTAATGGCGGGTGCCCCAGAAGTCGATGCGGGTATTTTGTTTTTCCGGTTCCACTTCGAGCAGCACCACGTTTTCTGGGTTGGCATCGCCGACAATGATCTGGCGCAGAATACTGAGGTATTCCTGGGCATCGATGCCGCCGAAGAGGTGGTGGAAATCTTCGGGGATATCAAAATGGCGGCGGTAGGCTTTGGCCAGGAGGTGCTGGAAAAAATAGAGCGAGGGGAAGCCCTGGAGTTCGATGAGTTGGGGGGTATAGTCGCCGTTGGCGTCGCGGCAAATGCCAAAGTCGAGTTGCAGGAAAGCGCAATGGGCGTCTTCGTTGGGCACCCGCAAGTGGGCCGGGATAGCGGCTTCGCTGCGGGCCCGGAAATCGGCGCGGGTCAGGACCGACGAAATATCCTCCACGCCTTGCAGGATTTTTTCTTTCAGGGCTTTGGGCACAAACACCGGCGTTTCGGAGAGGCGGAAGGTAGGCGCTTCGCCAAACTCGTTGTTCATGGTTTGCAGGAAAGCCTGGTACTTTTCGGGCGTATAAGCGGCGTTGAAGCGTTGACGGAGCAGCGGATGCATGAGGATGTGACGGTTTAGGTTCTTTCCGAATAAAAAAAGAGCAGTGGCGGCGCTTGGCCTTCGGGGTAAAAATAGGTTTGGCGAAGATGGAATTAATTTAAAACTCCGAAAAGTCTCCGGCAAAAAATTCGGCGGCTAAGTTTGGCGGCACTTTGAGGGGTTTGCGCGTTCTATTCCTTATTTTTGCAAGCTTTCTTTCCACCGCTCCTTCCGAACAGGAGCGCAACCGGCTCCTATGACTGACCTAAAATCGCTGATCATTCCGGACAAAGTACCCCGGCATATTGCTATTATCATGGATGGTAATGGCCGTTGGGCCAAACAAAAAGGCATGCCCCGGGTATTGGGGCATCGCAGCGGCGTAAAAAGTGTGCGGGAAGTGACCGAAGCGGCGGCTGAAATAGGCGTGGGATACCTGACCCTGTATGCCTTCAGCACCGAAAACTGGAGCCGGCCGCCGGCCGAGGTGACGGCCCTGATGGGTTTGCTGGTGGAAACGATCCGCGGTGAAATCCGCGACCTCAACAAAAACGGCGTGCGGCTGATGGCTATCGGCGACCTGGAAGCCCTGCCCCGCGCCAGTTACCAGGCCTTGCTGGAAGGCATCGAACAGACCAAAAATAACACCCGGATCACGTTGGTGCTGGCGCTCAATTATTCTGCCAAATGGGAAATCCTGCGCGCGACCCGCCAATTGGCCAATTTGGCCAGCCAGGGTCATTTGCGGCCCGAAGACATTGACGAAAAAGCCTTTGAAAATGCGCTGAGCACCCAGGGGATCCCCGACCCCGAGTTGCTGATCCGGACCAGCGGCGAAACGCGCATCTCCAATTTTCTGCTTTGGCAGATTGCCTACGCGGAGTTGTACTTCACGCCAATTTTCTGGCCGGATTTTGGCCGGAAAGAATTGTTTGAGGCGATTCTGAGTTACCAGCGGCGCGAGCGGCGCTTCGGTATGATCAGCGAGCAGGTACGCTAGCCAGTTCGGTTTTAAGGAATTGCCCCGTCCAACTGCCCTTCACTTTGCTTACTTCTTCGGGTGTGCCGGCACACAGAATAGTACCGCCGCGTTTGCCGCCTTCGGGACCGACATCCACGATGTAATCGGCCATTTTGATCACATCCAGGTTGTGTTCGATCACGACTACGGTATTGCCTTTTTCCACCAGTTTATTGAGTACGGCCAGCAGGTGCCGAATGTCTTCAAAGTGTAGGCCAGTGGTGGGTTCGTCGAGGATGTAGATGGTGCGGCCAGTGTCTTTTTTGCTGAGTTCTTCGGCCAGTTTGACGCGCTGGGCTTCGCCGCCGCTTAGGGTGGTGGCCTGCTGACCGAGGCTGACATAGCCCAGGCCCACGTCTTGCAGGGTTTTTAGTTTGCGGAAGATCGAAGGGATGGGCTCAAAAAACAGCACGGCCTCGTCGATGGTCATATCCAGCACATCGCTGATACTTTTGCCCTTGTACAGCACCTCCAGGGTCTCGCGGTTGTAGCGGCGGCCCATGCAGCGTTCGCAGGGCACGGCCACATCGGGCAGAAAGTTCATTTCGATGACGCGCATACCACCGCCTTCGCACACTTCGCAGCGACCACCTTTTACATTGAACGAAAAACGCCCCGGCGCGTAGCCCCGGATTTTGGCTTCGGGGGTATCGGCAAAGAGTTTGCGGATGTCGCCAAATACATTGGTGTAGGTGGCCGGATTGGAGCGCGGGGTGCGGCCGATGGGGCTTTGGTCAATTTCAATCACCTTGTCCACCAGGTCCAGGCCTTCTATTTTTCCGTAGGGCAGGGGGCGCTTCAGGCTTTTGTAAAAATATTGTTGCAGAATCGGATACAGCGTTTCGTTGATGAGGCTGGACTTGCCGGAGCCGCTGACGCCGGTCACACAGATAAACGTGCCGAGGGGGAGTTTGAGGCTTACGTTTTTCAGGTTGTGGCCTGTGGCGTTTTGCAGGAGCAGGAATTCGCCGCTGCCGGGCCGGCGTTTTTCGGGCAGTTCAATTTGCCGGCGGCCGGCCAGGTAATCTGAGGTGAGGGTCCGGTTTTTCATGTAGTCTGCCGGCGTGCCAATATCCACCACTTCGCCGCCGAGTTTGCCGGCGCCGGGGCCCAGGTCGATCAGGTAATCGGATTCGAGCATAATATCGCGGTCGTGCTCCACGACCAGTACGGTATTGCCGATGTCGCGGAGGTTTTTGAGCGCTTCGATGAGGCGGTGGTTGTCGCGCTGGTGCAGGCCGATGCTGGGTTCATCGAGGATGTAGGTGATGCCGGTGAGTTGGGAGCCGATTTGAGTAGCCAGGCGGATGCGCTGGCTTTCACCGCCGGAGAGGGTGCGGGCCGGGCGGTTGAGGCCCAGGTAATCGAGGCCTACTTGCAAGAGGAAATGCACCCGGAAGCGGATTTCTTTCAGGACGTCTTTGGCGATGGCGCGTTGCCGTTCGCTGAGCAGGG
Organism: Saprospiraceae bacterium; assembly: GCA_020846655.1. Lineage (GTDB taxonomy): Bacteria > Bacteroidota > Bacteroidia > Chitinophagales > Saprospiraceae > M3007. Next base: position 15,969 of record JADLDL010000249.1, read on the forward strand.
GGTCTACCTGTTGGAGCCATTCGTAGAGGGCGGTCAGGTCGAGATCGGCCAGTTCGGCGATGTTTTTGTCGGCAATTTTAAACCAGAGGCTTTCTTTTTTCAGGCGGGTGCCCTGGCACTCGGGGCACTCGGCGATGGTCATAAAATCTTCGGCCCACTGGCGGATTTTTTCGCTGCTGCTGTCGATATACCAGCGTTTCAGCATATTGACGATGCCTTCAGCGGCCAGGTTGTAGCTCCACTCGTCGCCGCCCCAGGTCATATTGACGTCGAAGGTTTCGTCGCCGCCGTAGAGCATGATGTTCAGCGCGGCTTCGGGGATTTCGTCGATGGGCGTGGCGAAGGTGAATTTGTATTTTTTGGCGATGGCGCGCAGTTGTTTGAAGGTAAAGTTCTCCCGCACTTCGCCCAGCGGCACGATGCCGATGTCGTTGATACTTTTTTTCCGGTCCGGCATTACGCGGGCCATGTCGATTTCATGTACTTCTCCCAAGCCTTTGCAGTGTGGGCACATGCCATAGGGCGAGTTGAAGGAGAAGGTATTGGGGGAGGGCTCTTCGTAGGAAATACCGGACACCGGGCACATCAGGCGTTTGGAGTAGCTGCCGCCTTCGGTTTCAGCGGGCACCTCTTCCGGGTTTCCGGCGCCATGTTGGGCCACCTGCACCATACCGTCGCCGAGGCGCAGGGCCGTTTTGATGGAGTCGTTGAGGCGGTCGCTGCGGTCGTCGCCTACTTTGAGGCGATCGACTACGATTTCGATATCGTGTATTTTGTAGCGATCCACCTGCATGCCGGGGGTGATGTCGAGGATTTCGCCGTCTACGCGCACTTTAGTGTAGCCTTGTTTGCGAATTTGTTCAAAAAACTCGCGGTAGTGGCCTTTCCGGGAGCGGACCACCGGGGCCAGCAGGGCTATTTTCTGGCCCTGGTAATGCTCTGTGATGTGCTGGATAATTTGTTCTTCTGTGAATTTGACCATTTTCAGGCCGGTCACATGGGAGTAGGCTTCGCCGGCCCGGGCAAACAGCAGGCGCAGGAAGTCGTACACTTCCGTGACGGTGCCTACGGTGGAGCGGGGATTTCGGCCGGTTGTTTTTTGTTCGATGCTGATCACCGGGCTCAGGCCGGTGATTTGTTCCACATCGGGGCGCTCCATTTCGCCGATAAACTGGCGGGCATAGCTGGAGAGGGTTTCCATAAACCGGCGTTGGCCTTCGGCGTAGATGGTATCAAAGGCCAATGAACTTTTGCCGGAGCCGCTCACCCCGGTAATTACCACCAATTTATTTCTGGGAATACGCACATCCACGTTTTTCAGGTTGTGGACGCGGGCGTTGATCACTTCAATATATTCCTGTGCGGGCTCGGGAATACCTGCTGGAAGCTTTGTTACGATAGAATTCGAGGTAGGTTTTGCTTTTGCCTTGGCCATAATGCGCGGATAAACAGTCTGGGAGGGGGTTTGTTTGGAGCGGTGGCGAAACGCGCAAAGGTAGGGAAAGATTTTGGGTGGCGGGTTTTGTTTTTAAACAAAAAGTTTTTAAACCTTTGTCAAATTTGAACAACGGGGGGTAAACTGCCTTTGGTGGCAAACGCAAAATTTTTAAAAAAAAATTAATTTTTTGGGCAAAAAATATCCTGCATTCCACAACATTACCTGTATATTTGCTGTGGAAAACGAAATGAGAGCGTTGAGCCTTCCCGTCTTGAACCATGCGGGAAGGCTCGCTTTTTTTAGGTGAACAGGTTAAAAGGCGACTTGCCGGAGATGGTTATGGGTGCGTTCGCACCAGCGGCCAGCCAACAGAATTTTTCCGTTGCACCCTTTTGACTTTTACATTTTCGATTTTACATTTTGCCTTAATTCCCCCCGCCGGGTGTAATTCGTAGAGGTAATCTTCCACTTTAACAAGTCTGCTCTACTGTGTTTGTCACAGATCGCCCTATTTTTGGCGGCGAAAAGTCATATTATAACCTGATGTCAGAGTTAGCCGGATTTATTGAACATACGCTGTTGAAACCCGACAGCGCATTGCCAGACGTTCGTCGTGTTTGTGAAGAAGCCCTACGGCACCAGTTTGCCGGTGTGTGCATACCTCCTTTTTTTGTGCGCGATGCCAAACGAATTCTGGGCGAAGAGAACAAAGTGCGCGTGGTAACCGTCGTGGGGTTCCCGATGGGCTACACGGGTATTGCCGCTAAAAGTGAAGAAATCAAACGCGCCATAGATGACGGTGCGGATGAAATTGACGCTGTGGTCAACATCGCTGCGGTAAAAAGCCAGAACTGGAACCACGTACACCATGATATCGATAGTATCGTACGGGCCACACACATGCGGGGTCGGGTATCGAAACTGATCCTGGAATGCGGCTTGCTCACGACCGACGAAATTCGCCGCCTGTGCGAACTGGCGCGCGAAGCCGGCGTACACTACCTCAAAACCGGCACCGGGTTCCACGGCCATCCGGCCACTGTCGAAATGGTGCGAACCCTGCGGGCCTTTGGTGGCGCCGATTTGCGGATCAAAGCCGCCGGCGGCATCCGTACCCGCGAAGCCGCAGAGGCTTTGCTGGAAGCCGGCGCCGATCGCCTGGGCACTTCCGTGGGCACGGCCCTGCTGGATGCCTGAGCCATATCCTTTTGTGTTTTCAAAATTGTAGCGTATGCGCTTCCGGGCTTGGTTGATGATGTTTTTTCTGGTCTCTGCCCTGGGCGGCTCGGCCCAGTCTGTGCAGGTCAATATGGACCCTGTGGTTGAAAAACTGCTCAACAACTGGACGAATCAAAACCGGAGCAACCCGCGCCTGGAAGGCTGGCGGATTCAAATCCTGTCGAGTACCGACCGGCAGCAGGTGGAAGCCGGCAAAACGCAGTTTCAGAGTTTATTTCCCGACATCCTGGCCACCTGGGTGCATGAAAAACCTTACTACAAACTGCGGGTTGGCGTGTTTCGGAGCCGGCAGGAAGCCATGGGATTTCTGGGCGAGCTGAAAGACAGTTACCCCGGCGCCTACCCGGTCAAAGACAGCAATATCCACCCACGCGATTTTTTAGAATAAACGCCCAGCCCCTTCCACACCGATTTTCAGCCAACTGGCCATGAACGGATCGAAAAAAACAAGCATTGGTATTAACGAACTGGATTTTGTGACGCTGACCTGCTTCACGGCCCTGGTCATCACGGGCTGGCTGATGATTTATACGGTGCACTACAATCCGGTCGACCAGTTTGCCTTTTTCAATCTATCGAGCACCCCGGGCAAGCAATTGTTTTTCATTGTCTTGTGCGCCATTATTTTGTTTTTTATACAAATTACGGACTGGACGCTCTGGCGCACCTTTGCCTTGCCTATTTACCTGGCCTCCCTGCTCCTACTGGCCGGCACCCTGGTGTTTGGCAAAGAAATAAACGGCAACAACGCCTGGTATCAGTTCGGCGGCTTTTCACTTCAACCTGCCGAACTGGTGAAATTTACGACCTGCCTGGCCATGGCCGGCTACCTCAGTTCGACCGGCGTAACCCTACGGATTACCAAGACCCGGTTGTATACGTTTGGCCTGTTTTTACTACCCGTCATCATTATTGTACTGCAAAAAGACGCTGGTTCTGCGCTGGTTTTCTTTTCGTTTGTACTGGTCTTGTACCGCGAGGGCTTGCCGTCTACCTGGTATGCCCTGGGTTTTGGTACCGCCTTCATGGTCATATTGGGGCTTTTGTTTCAGGCGCCCAATGTAGTGGCCTGGCTGATGATGGTGGCCAATTTTCAACTCATCCGGAACTACCGCAATACCCGGCCGTGGTGGATCGTCTTCGCCGCGCTGGTCCCGCTTATTATTTGGTGGCCGGAACTGGCGGGTTGGGCCGTTCAAACCCTCAGCGGCAAACCCTTGCCCATCCCTGAAGCGGAGCAGGGCACCTTTGATTTGACAGCCCTGTTGGTCATGGCGCCGCCACTGGCTTTGCTGATCGCCGCGTTTATCCCCAGTTATTTCCGGAAAAACAACCTGATCCAGCGGCGTATTCAACTTTTGCTGCTGCTCCTGGCCCTGGCGGGTGGACTGGTGTTTTTGTCGGGCACCCTGTACAAAGCCATGGCGCCGCACCAACAGCAACGCATACGGATCTGGCTGCATCCTGCCGAGGCGGCAGCCGATGCACGGGGCTCAGCCTACAACCTGCTGCACTCCAAAATGGCGATTGGTTCCGGTGGTTTTATGGGCAAAGGCATGTTTGAGGGCAATATGACCAAACTAAAATACGTGCCCGAACAAAGCACAGACTATATTTTTTGCACCATTGGCGAAGAACATGGCTTTGTGGGCGTTTTGGGTGTGATCGGTTTGTTTGCCGTATTGCTGTACCGGATCACCCAACTCGCCGAGCGGCAGCGCTCCAATTTCTCCCGGGTGTACGCCTACAGCGTGGCGGGTGTTATTTTTGCTCACTTTGTAGTTAATATTGGCATGACCATGGGGCTTTTCCCCACCATCGGCATCCCCCTGCCCTTCATCAGCTATGGCGGCTCTTCCCTGATCGGTTTCACCTTCATGATTGGCGTATTGCTCAAACTGGACAGCCACCGGAATCAGGCCTAATCCCCGAACATGCAATTCACCTTACAACATACCGACTCCCGCAGCAAAGCCCGCGCCGGCCAACTTGAAACAGCGCACGGCAGCATCCAAACACCTATTTTTATGCCGGTCGGCACCGCCGCCACGGTCAAGGCCGTGCACCAGCACGAGCTGGACAAAGACATCCGGGCGCAGATCATTTTAGGCAATACCTACCACCTCTACCTGCGCCCCGGCCTGGATATCCGTCGCCAAACCGGCGGCCTGCACGGTTTCAACGGCTGGCAAAAACCGATATTGACCGATAGCGGCGGATTTCAGGTGTATTCTTTGGCGCACCGGCGAAAAATCAAGGAAGATGGCGTTACGTTTCAGAGTCATATCGACGGGTCCAAACACACTTTCACCCCGGAAGGCGTCATGGACATCCAAAGGACCATCGGAGCCGACATTATCATGGCTTTCGATGAGTGTACCCCCTACCCCTGCGATTTTCGCTACGCAAAAAACTCGATGGAACTCACGCACCGCTGGCTACAGCGCTGTGTGGACCGCTTCGACAGCACCGAGCCACACTATGGCTACCATCAGTCGCTCTTTCCGATTGTACAGGGCAGTACCTACCCGGAACTGAGAAAAATATCTGCCGAAACCATCGCGTCTTTTGGGCGGGAAGGCAATGCCATCGGCGGGCTTTCGGTGGGCGAACCGGTCGAAGACATGTACTTGATGGCCGATTTGGTCACGGATATTTTGCCCGGGGAGAAACCGCGCTACCTGATGGGCGTGGGCACGCCTGAAAATATCCTGGAGTGCATTGGCCTGGGCATCGATATGTTTGATTGTGTGTTACCAACCCGAAACGCCCGGCACGGTGTCTTGTATACAGCCGAAGGAATTATACACATCCGGAATGCGCGCTGGAAAGACGATCTTGATCCGATAGATGCGACCAGTCCGGTGCCTACGAGCCGGCTGCACAGCCGGGCCTACCTGCGGCATTTGTTCATCAACGACGAAATTTTGGGCATGCAACTGGCCACCCTGCAAAACCTGGGTTTTTACCTGTGGTTGGTCGGAGAAGCCCGGCAGCATATCCTGGACGGCGATTTTTTGGACTGGAAAAACAAGATGGTCCAACAAGTACGCGTTCGCTTGTAAGCACTTGCACGGGCCATTTGGCCAAATTTTTTGAATTTGATCGGCCAGCAGGCAGCGAAAATACCCTTGGGTTCATCTTTGCTTTCAGAACCTTAACACAAAGGCCAAAATATGCGCTTGCCGGCCCACGTTAGACTGCACAGTTGTTTGCGGGCATTCGCCAGCATTTTCTGCGGCCCATTGGCTTATCGTTAAAATTTGTATTATTGGGCCGCAAAACATTTCCAATGTTTCGTTGCCAAACCCGAAACACCTACCTTTGCACACTTTAACAAAAAAAGTTAGGGCGATTCTAGCGCTCTGCCTAATATTGTACGTTGTATTCAACCAAACAACATAGTCTGCCTGTCTATGAAAAAAACTACTTTACACCTTCTTACGTTAAGCCTCGCAGTGTTGTCGGCAGTGGCAGTGCAAGCGCAGGATATCCACTTCTCGCAGTTCTACATGAGCCCGCTCAACCTCAACCCTGCCATGACAGGGGTGATGAACTGCAACCACCGTATCGTAGCCAACTACCGCAACCAGTGGTCGTCGATCCTCAAGCAAAATGCCTACAACACGTATTCTGCTTCCTACGATCACAAACTTCCGGTAGGTCGGTATGACTATTTCGGGGTGGGTGGCACCTTTTGGGGCGACAAAGCCGGCGAATCGGAGTTTGCCACCTTGCAAGCCCGTTTGTCTGGCTCGTATGCCAAAAAAATGGGCGGCTATCGCCGCAAAGCCCACTATCTGGTATTTGGCGCCGACATTGGCGTGAGCCAGCGCAGCATCAACAGCCAGGCGCTGAAATGGCCGAGCCAAAACGACGGTCAGGGCCGTTACGACCCATTGCAGCCGGGTGAAATCATCGACGATCCGAACTTTATGTTCCTTGATCTGTCGGCCGGTCTGTTGTGGTTCAGCGTCTTTGACGAAGACAACAACTTCTATTTCGGTGGCGCCTTCAACCACCTGAACCGGGCCAACCAATCGTTTGAAAATGCTAACATTCCGCTCTACAGCAAATTCACGTTCCACGCGGGCGGCGAATTCATGGTAGCCAAACGTTTCGGCCTCGTACCGGGCGTGGTGTCCTTCTTCCAGGGCCCCTCCTTCCAGGTGAATGCCGGCAACTCGTTCAAATTCCTGTTGGGCAACAGCCGCCGCTACCACCAAGCCTTCCAACTCGGTGTTTGGGCGCGCGTAGCCAACAAACTTGAAAGCGGCAAACTCGTGGATGCTTTCATCCTCAGCACCCGCTTTGACTACGAGCAGTTTACCATCGGTTTCAGCTACGATATCAACACCTCGAGCCTCTACACCGCTTCCAACGGCAACGGCGCCTTCGAATTCTCGCTGGTGTATAAAATTTGTGGCCCGGAACGCCGGGGTGTGTACTGCCCGAACTTCTAATTATTTCTCGGTGTTTTCCCGGAGAAATGCTGAAAAAGATTTCCGTAGCTTTGTGCGCTTCGGAAATCTTTTTCATTTTTGTTTCGGCCAAAACGCGGTGGTACCTGTGTAGATTAATCTCCTTCCGAAGTTCTACGCCGCGCGCTACATCCCGTACCCTACCGCATAAAATCAAAACGCCATGTTTGGTAGTAATAAGAACACAGAAGACGCTAAAAAAACGCCTGCCTCTCCCGTCTCGGCAAATGCATTAAACACCCTGGTAAAAGGCACCGTCGTGGAAGGTACGCTCCGCTGCGACAGCGACCTCCGGGTAGATGGCGTCATCAAAGGAAAACTGGAGTGCCAGTCGAAAGTCATTATTGGCCCTACCGGTGTTGTAGAAGGCGAAATCCGCTGCCAAAACGCCGTAATTGAAGGCCGGTTCAAAGGAACCCTTCAGGTGAGCGAACTGCTGAACGTCCGCGAAACCGCAGAAGTGGACGGCGAAATCAGCACGCACAAATTGCTCGTCCAAAGCGGCGCCAAATTCAATGTGACCTGCAAGATGGATTCGGATGCTGCCGGCAAAAATGGCGTGGCGAAACATTCAGATTCAAAAGCCGACAACGATGCCGCATCCGCCGCAGTCGCCCGAGGAAAAGCGGAAGTCCGCAATTAAAGCCTACGCCCGCTATGGCGGCCTTGCCTTTCAACTACTCGGCGCCTGCCTGGCCGGCGTATGGATTGGGAACTGGCTGGACGCCAAATTTCAATTGGAAAGCCCTTTTTTCGCCGTTTTTCTAACGATCTTTTTGATTATCGGCTCGCTCATATCGCTGTATCAGCAACTGAAATAGCCCATCGCTTTTTGATCGTTTTCAAACAAAAACCCCTCGTATGGCCTGCCCTACGAGGGGTTTTTGTTTGGCCATCCGGCCCGGTGATGATACTCCCGTATTATCGAAGGATCAGTTTTTGCGAACTGGTTTGCTGGCCTTCGGCCCTCAAGCGGATCAGGTAAATACCAGCGGCTTTCCCTTCCAACTGCAAGGGGAATACATTTCCTCCGGCACTCACCGTTCTGTTTTGCGTAGCCACGGTTCGGCCCAGAGCATCCAGCACATCAATACGCAAGGCTTGTGCCTCAGGTGCCTGATACGACAACAGGAACGCGCCGCTGCCCGGATTGGGCATCACCGTCCAAGTGGGCGCCTGCGTCAGGATTTGGCTGGTACCGGTCACGGCCTGGCCAGTAATCGTGATGTTGTCCAGCAACACCCGGTCGCCCACCCCCGTCGAATCGTAGGTCGGATTCAGACCGGTGTAGGTTTGAAAACAGATTTCCACCGTATTGCCCACAAAGTCGTTCAGGCTGAGTTTGTGATTTTTCCAGGCATCCACACTTTGTGTGATGGGCTTGTAGGTTTCGCTGATGGATTCGTCGTTGACCAATACCTGCATCGAACTGGCGTAAGGCATATTGTACCCAAAGGCACCGCGGTAGTAACTGGAATACATTTGCTTGCGGTCAAATTTCAAGTCGGCAGAGACCAAATTGCTAAGGTCTGCACAGATGCAGGTCTTTGAGCGGTAACTTTCATTAATCTTCCATACATTATCCTTATTGGGCAATTGCGCCTTTTTATCGAGGTAATCCTGCTGAATATTTCCACCGGTGATCTCAAAGCCCAATGCACCGGTGCGTGCTGCCTTGGCGGATAAAAAGCCCTGGGCTTTTGTCCCGGGAGCGCTGTACATCGAATCCAATGAGCCCGTAGCTGCTTCGAACGTGAGGATATTTTCCTTGTGCATCAGCAAGGGGTTGACGATTCGGAAATCGTGCACACTATCGTTGCTCACCAGGTAATCCGGGCCGTATTGCAGCCAGGCGTCAATTACATAAGGGCCTTTGGCGGAAAAATCCTCGAAGTTGGCAAAGTTGTGGTACAAACTGCCACCCCGGTACAGCGTATACGGCAGTTGAATACTTTCGCTGAACGGATCTCCACCGTTGACGCGGTAA
>JADLDL010000250.1 GCA_020846655.1 Saprospiraceae bacterium
ACTGTTTGTTTTCTTACGAAAACAAACAGTCAATTCCCGTGCCACCACTAATACCATAAACAATGGGTTTGCCTTAAAAAAGCGCTTGCGTGGACCGGGGCTTCAACAGTAGAAGATTTATTAGGCTTCGAGTTTGGGGTAATCGACAGCCAAAGAAGGAGGGGCGATCCGTTCTGGGTTTTGACACTTCGATCTTGGATATTCGGTGTTCGATATTCGACATTTTTCAAAGGAAAAACGTAGAGGAATGTCGAATATCGAACTCCGAATATCCAATGTTGAAGAATGTTCCATAGGCCTGATAGGCCCGCAGGGGGGAGGACTACGGGCGTACAAAACGCCAAACAACTTCATTTCCTGCTCTGTGTCCCCGAAACACGTACCCCGTCCTACGAAGACTTGAACGCAATCGGGTGGTATGTTTTTTTATGTTGCCCCAGGAAAATCCGCGTGTAGATGCGGAGCAGGGTAAGTTCCAGGAACAACAAATTCAGGGCCGACAAGAAGACCAGCACCAGGTTGTGGGCTGAAATATGGGTAAACATCAGGTCGACGCCGATAAACGTCGGGGAGATCGGGAAACCCGCCATCCCAAGGCAGGAGATCAAAAACACCAGCGCCAGGCCGGCGTGTTCGTAGCTGTGCCCGTGGTATTCGTTCAGGTCGATGTTGCCTTCGAGCGCTCGAATCCTGCGCAGACAAACATACCCAACCACGGCCGCCACTACCGTGCCACTCAGGTAAAACACGACATCCTGCCAGCGGACGTCTTTGTCCAGCAAAATAGCCAGCACCGTAAAAATCTGGCTGAAAAAAGCCAGTTGCCAGGCATTTGACGCATCGCCGCGTTCCGAAAAAGCCTTGAGCAGGAGCAACAAGGACAGGCCCGCGAAAATCTCCGGCGCATAGGTATACCAGTCGATGTGGATGTTGTCTTTAAACATGATGCCACCGGCGCCGGTCATTAACACCAATGCCATAGACACTCCGGCGCCGCGTTGGTTCAGGAAACGCATTCGGTTGCCGATCCATTTGAACGGGCGCCACAAATACCGGTGCAGCCAAAAATCAAAATTCCATTCTTTGACCGACAAAATATAAAGGGCCTGCCGAAAGCGGTGCAATGCGGTGCCCGACGCCGTCCAACGCCGCGGAACGAAGTTGAAAAACATATCGTGCACCCGATAACTCAGTACCGAGGGCGAGACCAGCAGTTGGTAGGTCCGCAAAAAAGCGTTGCTCGCAAAGTGAAGCAAGGCCAGCAGGTGAAAGCCCAGCGCCACTTCAATAAACATCAACCCAATTTGGGCGATAGACGAATAGGCAATTTGGGTTTTGACCGACGACTGCACCCGCGCAATACTGCTGGCCACCAGGCTGGTCAGCAAGCCAACCGAAATAACGAGCCCTTTGATGAGGCCCGAATACTCCCAAAACGGATAGGTGCGCAACAACAAAAACACCCCGATGTGTACCGACAAAGACCCGTAAAAAATAGCGCTGGAAGTTGTGGGCCCTTCCATCGCCCGGGGCAGCCAGGTAAAAAACGGCAGTTGCGCCGATTTGATGGAAGCGGCCACGAGAATCAGGATACCGATCGTAGTGACCCAGACATCGTGCAACTGAAACATTTCCTGCATGGCCGAAACATCCGACCATTCGCTGAACGCAATATTTTTATACCACAAATGGTGGCACATCCACATAGCAAGGATCAGGCATATATCCCCCAAACGATAGAACGACAGCACTTTAAAGCCGTTTTTCACCGGCAAATATCGGTCGCGGTAAAACGCAATGAGCAAAAACGAGGTGATGCCCAGAATCTCCCAGCCCACAAACAGCGTTTCGAAATTGCCGGCAAACACAACCAGGTTATACCCCGTAAAAAAGAGCAGCAAGGCCGTAAAAAAACGCTTGAACCCCGATTCCCGGTGCATATAAAACTTGCTGAAGATCGCAATCACCAGGGCCAATACCGCCCCGACTACCGCAAACACCGCTGTAATGTTGTCGAAATAGAAGTCAATATAAAACTCGAATTCCGGGCTTTGGTACAACACCACCTGCTTGATGTCCAGCGTAGGCCGGCCGTTCAGCCACCACCAGCCGGCGAAAACCAGGGCGCCCAGCACTTGCGCACCGACCGTGCCGATGGCAATGCCCGAAAGCAGACGTTCCTTTTTGCGGGGCACCCACAGGCTGAGCAAAAAACCCGCCAGCGGCCATAAAATAAAAAATTGTAGAAAAGGCAGCATAGTGGATCAGTCTCAATGTAAGGTAAAAACGGGTAAATTTTCCTGGGTGGCATCGGCGATCTGGTTCGTTTCCATCTCTTTGGCCGTTTCGATCAGGTGGTGAAAATCCGGCGCCGACGCCACCTGGGGCGTCAAAGGCTGGTAGGCGGCAAACTGGCCGTCCTGGAAATAAAAATACGCCCGCGTCTCCGGGTGCACAGCTACCAGGTGAACCCACTGGTTGATAAACCACTCATACATCGCCGGGTCGGATTGGATGGTTTTCAGCACGACCTCCGGAAAATGCTCCACGAGAATAAGCAGCCGCACCGGGTCGTGCACCTCGATCATCTGCACCGGCAGGCCGGGCCGCAAATCGCCGTCGCTGCTGTTGGCTACCCCGAAAAGCCCCATCACATTGTGGGGCAGTTTGGTGCCGGCGCCGAGTTTGTGGTTGTCCACACGCGAAAAATAGTACTCCAGGTTGATGCCGCCACACACGGGGCCCAGGGGCCGCATGATGCCGGGCAACAGCATGCCTTCCGGGTCGGTTTTGTAATCGTAGGAGTTCAGAAACGCGCGGCGGTCCAGAAACAAACCTTTGGTCATGTCCCGGCGCCCTACGATGCAGAGGGTATTGGTGCCATGGCCCAGTTCGGGGCGTGGCTCGAACAGGGATACCGAACGGTCTTTGATGGCTTTGCGGATTTTGCCGATGCTCATGTTGCTGCTGATCGAGGCAAAACGCCGCGAGCGCTCCTTGGCATTCAGGTCCAGGGCCTGCTCGAATGCCGCTTTGTGTTGCGCATGCGCGGCAGCCTGGGGCGCCGTAAGCAATTGTTCGTCGTAGTAGGCCATTTCATCGGCGGCGGTATCGTGCAGGCCACCCACAAATTGCGTATCGGTCGGGATATCGATGCCTTTGCTGCGCAGCAGCGCGCGCACACCGGCGTGGTTGGCCATAAAAGCAAAAACCCGGGCGTTGACCGAGCCGGGTCGGCCGCTGCAGGCACCGCAGTCGTGCGCACCGTGGTGGGGGTTGTTGGCACTGCTCGATCCGTGGGCAATGACATAAACCAGGGGGGCAAAACCCTCGATCAAACCCATGCCCCGGAGTTGGCCCTCCACCCGCGCCGCCATTTCAGCCACCGTGAAGCCGACTTGCAGCTCGTTTTCGCGGTCGTCCGGACTGGTGTTTTCAATGTGCAACTGCGCCCGCTCGTTCATGTGCGCAAACGCGTTGGAAATAGCCGGACTCATTTTGGGTCGGAACAAGTTGAGCAACAGGCGCAGGCTGGCCAACACCCCAAAGCCGATGCTCAGCAGGAAACCGGGTACCAGCGTGTGGGTTTTGGAACTGTAGAGCAGTTCGTGGGGCCGCGCTTCGCCGGCGCCGTATTCCTTGATCAAATACTTGGGCGTGACGGGCGCCGGGCAGAGTTTTTCATAAAATTTGCCGTTTTCCGGCTGGAAATAGAATTCCACGCCGAAAAACCCGGGTGCGCCCAGCGTTTCGCAGGCGGGGTCGACGTGTTCGATATGGCGCCGCAGGGAGCATTCCCGTTCGTCGATGCAAAAAATAGCCTGAAAACTCCGGCGGGCAGGGGCCGGCTGTTCCTTGGCGCCGCCGTTTTGCAGGCCGGCCAGCACTTCGTCGTAGTAATTCCACTCAAACGCATCTTGCCACAGCGCAAAAACCTCTTGCAACTCGGTGCGGGGCACCTCTGCGAACAGGTCCAGCGGCGGGTGGCTGATCCGGGCGCACAGCGGTTCCCAGCCTTTTCCGAATTGGGTGTCGAGGGCATCGATTTCCAGCAGCAATTCGACGTAGATGAGGTCCTGCAACGAAACGGCACGGCGGTCCAGCAGGGCCTCCGGTTTGTCTTCCAGGGCCGATACGATACCCGACCAGCCCGGGTGACTGAATTGCTGGTCAAACAGATATTGCTCGAAATAGGCTTCAACACCGACCACCAGGGTCAGGAGTTGGCGGATGTCGGCTTGGCCTTCCAGCAACAGGGATTTTGCCCGTTTGCTTTTGAAAAAACTAACCAGGCCATTGCGTTCAAGCGCCCGCAGCGAAACCAGAAAACCCTGTTCATCAGCCGGAAAAGGCCACAGGGAGATTCCCTGGTCGAGGTAGCTGCACAAAATGCGGAACAGGAGCGGCTGTACGCGAGCATCCAGGTCCAGTTTGAACTGCTGCTTCCATTCGGCCCGCAGGACGCCGATCCGGGGGGTATTGGCCGTATCATACGCCTTGTGGAGCAGCCGCTCTGTCCATTGGGCTATGGCTTGCCCGCCTTTTTTCTGCCGGATTACCTGTTCGAGGATATTGCCCCGGATGCGGCCGTTCCGGTAGAGTTGGCGGTATTCCTCCAATTGGAGGGTGACCTGGTATCCAAAAATCCTGGAGGCTTTGAAAATAGCGGTATAAAAGTCCAGGTGCTGGTAGGCATGTAACGAGTTGTGGTGGATAAAATCTTTGAGAGCCGATTGGGCCGGCAAATAGTGCTTGAGTTCGTGCAGCACATGTTCTGTGTCGAACGTTTTGTGTGCGATCGGGTGGCCGGCCGTGTGGCCCCGGCGCTCCTGACCGTCCACTACAGGACCCACTTTTTCCTCCACTGCGTTGCGTTTCATGCCTTGTCGTTTTACAAGATGGATGGTCCTTAGTTGAAGGTCCCCTGGATGGATTTTATATTGAACACACAGGTGTCTTCCAAAAACTCCACCACGCCGCTCTCCAGGTGGTGAATGGCGCCGATGACGGCTATTTCGCCGTGCTCGACCATTTGCTCCAGGATGTAACTGCGGTTGAGAATGGTTTTTACGGCGTGTTTTACATTGAGCCGGGTCACATTTTCCACGAACCGTGCATTTTTTGAGTTCCGCTGCTTGGGATCTTCGGTTTCCTGTTCCTGGTAAACGGCCGGTTGGATTTTGGACAACAATTCGGTGAGGTTGCCCATTTCCACGTGGTCGCAGGCGCCTTTGACGGCGCCGCAACTGGTGTGTCCGAGGACGACGACCAGTTTGGAGCCGGCAATTTTACAGGCAAATTCAAGACTGCCCATAATGTCGGTGTTGACCACATTGCCGGCGATGCGGATCGAAAAGATATCGCCCAGGCCCTGGTCGAAAATCAGTTCGGCGGAGGTCCGGCTGTCGATACAACTCAGAACCACGGCAAACGGCCATTGGCCATCGCGGGTTTCGTTGGCTTGTTGCAGCAGGTTGCGGTTCGCTTTCAGGTTGTTGACAAACCGCAGGTTGCCTTCTTTCAAAAAATCCAGCGCCTTGAAGGGCGTGATGGAGGCTTGTGTTTCAGATGTATGTGCTTTCATGTTTCTCAAATCTTTTTTTTAGGCAATCCTGCCAAATGTTTAGGTAGCCCGCAGCAAAAACGCAGCGGGAATACAGCGCGCATCCGTCGCTGTTTAATGGGAGGTGACGTGTTGCATCGCATTTTCCATCCGGTATTCTTCTTTGAATCCGGTAAGCGTCACCTCTATGTTTTTATCCTTCGAACCGATGTTCAAAAAGTCGCGGATCAGTTCCAGCACGTCATGGTCGATGTAAAACGTGTCGGATGCGTCAATGACGAGTTTGGCGTTTTCCGGCAAGTGGCTCAAGGTTTGTTTGATCGCCGCCTTGTTGAGAAACGACACTTCCTGGGCGAGTTTGAGGGTTACCACTTCGCCGGCGTGGTATTCTTCTTTTTTAAAGAAATACGCCAGTTTGAGGTTGGCCCGCAGGATATAAAAAATACTGACCACCAGGCCAATAGCAACGCCTTTGAGCAAGTCCGTAAACACTACGGCAACCACCGTGATGATAAAAGGCACCACCTGGTATTTGCCGTTTTTCCACATGTGCCGGAACACCGTCGGGCTGGCCAGTTTGTAACCGATCATCAGCAGAATGGCGGCCAGGCAGGCGAGCGGAATTTTGTTTAGCACCGTCGGGATCGTCAGTACGGCCAGCAGCAGGAATACGCCGTGGGCAATGGCCGCTATTTTGGTCCGGCCGCCGGAGTTGATGTTGGCGGAGGTCCGCACGATGACGGAGGTCATGGGCAAACCACCGATCAGGCCACTCAGGATGTTGCCGGTTCCCTGGGCAAACAGTTCCACGTTGGTGTTGGTGTAGCGTTTCAGCGGGTCCAACTTGTCGGCCGCTTCGATACACAACAAGGTTTCGATGCTGGCCACGATAGCGATGGTCAGCGCTACAATCCACACCTCCGGCTTGGTAATAGCGGCAAAATCGGGCCGTGAAAATTGGCCGATAAAATCGGAAAAGGACTGCGGTACCGGCAGGTTTACCAAATGCTCCTGTGCGATAGCCAGGTTTGAACCAGATGATTTAAACACTTCATTCAGCAGAACCCCGGCGACTACCGCCACCAGAGCGCCCGGCACTACTTTCAGGTTTTTCAGGAAAGCGACCTTGTTGAAAGCAATCAGGATCGCCAGCGATACCAGGGTAACCAAAACGGCGCCCAAATGCGAATAGTTGATGGCGTCGATGATCGAGGAAAAAGTATTGTGCCCCTCTCCTTTTTCAATAAAGAAAAAGTCGCCTTCGTTGTCGGCGTCGTACCCAATGGCGTGCGGCAACTGCTTGAGAATGATGATGATGCCGATGGCGGTAAGCATCCCTTCGATGACATTGGAAGGGAAATAATTGGAGATCGTGCCTGCCTTGGCCAGGCCCAGCAACAATTGAAGGCCACCAGCCAAAACAACGGCCATCAAAAACGTTTCATAGGAACCCAAACTGCTGATGGCCGCCAATACAATGGCCGTAAGCCCCGCTGCAGGCCCCGATACGCTCAGTTGCGAATTACTCAGTGTGCCCACCACAATGCCGCCGATCACACCGGCAATGATGCCGGCAAAAAGTGGCGCACCACTCGCCAGGGCAATGCCCAGGCAAAGCGGTAACGCCACCAGAAAGACTACTACTCCAGACTGAATATCCGTTTTAAAATATGCCGACTTGTTTTTCATTATTCGGGTTTACGGTGTGCGTAAGAGTGAATGTTAAGTATTTGATAATTTTAATGTTGGCTAAAAACGCAGAAGCTGTTGGATGACATCCGACACCTGGCACAATCGCCGGGTGATGCGGGCTTCCGGCGGAAAAAGCGCCGCGTCGAAACGCGTACTTAGATCACCACAAGCCTTGTGCCCGGACAAAACTTGAAACATGCAGGGGTGGAAAGGGTGGTTTATTTTCCAGGTGTAAGCAAGGGAACTCCAATGCCGGCGCCTCTCCAGGAAAATGGTTGTGGGTCAGAAAAATACCCGGAAAGTGCCCGAGGGCAACAACTGGCGCAACTGTGGAAAAAAACCGATGGGAACTAAACTTCTGGAGGCAGCTCCGGCAAAAAGGTATGCAGTTCGGATATTGGCCGGTCGTCTTTGTGGATCAACGACGCGTTGCCTGTACCTGGAGCGCTATGCCTGGTGTTGTCCAACGACAACAGATGGGAAAAAGCAAAGGATTCTTTTTCCTTTTCCTTTTCGGATTTGGACTTGCTGTCTTCATCCGCATCGTCAGTGCCATATTCGGTGTATTCGTACATATCACCGCCCTGCAAATGCTGCACCAACGTAACCGCAAGGTTCGTTGTCATGACCAGGAGCAAAAAAATGGCGAAATACGACTTCATATCTGTGAAATACTGGCAACTGTACGGGCAAAGGTAAGGAAGTTTTCCGGAGTACCAAGGCGGCACCAAGGGCCGAAACCTTTTCGGCACATACCTGCGGAACAAGCCCGCGTGGAAAAACGTGATCTCCTTAACAGCCGGACGGCTGAAATTGTTTTCACAAAACGTCTAGCTCTAACAATCTTCTTCCAAAAAAAGAGCTGCGCCACGCACCCGGAACAGGGACTGGCTTATCGTTCAAAAATTGCTGTCCGGGCAGGCATCGGCAGCCCTCAGAATTCGGCTTGTTTGCGGATGCCGGAAAACGTACGGCTATCCGACTGAAAAGTGCCGCACACGTATCCGGCCGGTTCAGGCTGCTCCAAAGAATCATTTTCCGGCAAGGCCTGGTCAAAATACGGGAACCCATACCGAATGGCCGGGCCATCGGCGCCGGTTTCCAGCGCCTCATACCCTGCCGGCTCGTCGGCGGGCATAAAATACGGTTGCGGGAGTTTTTTTTCGGCCCAGGCCAGGGCCTGCCGGTAGGCTTCCGCCCGGTATTCGCTGCAGCGCGTCGATTCCGGGTTGAGCGCCCAATGGGACAAGAGCACGGAGGCCTTCAGGCCCGGTTTCCATTCAAAATTGATCGACATGATGTTGTTTTGCCGTTGCCAGCCAATGTCCTGGCTCCAATGACCGCGCGGGATAATATCCTGGAATTCAGTGCGGTAAGCGGCCGGTTCCATCCACTCGACAAAAATGCTGGTTTGCGGCGCTTCGAGGGCCAGGGCCGCCAAAATGCCGGTCAACACTTGCCGCCGGGTATCCGGCAGTGGCTCGGCAAATACCTGGATATAGGCCGCCGAACCGATCACCCCAACCGAAAAATTGGGAAGCCCCTGGGTAGCCACCCTCCGGAACAAGGCTTGCGCCTGGATGGCATCCGCTTTTGACGCCGCATACAAACGAAGCACCGCAACCGAATCAACGCCCAGCGACGGCTCGCCTTTCTGCCAGTCGAGCAGGAATTGCACCTCAGATTCGGTTTTGCCGGCAATCAGGGCTCGTTTTTCGCCCCGGAATTGGGCCCTGATGTCGAGCATTTTTAAATTGGAATCCAGCACCTGAAACTGGCCGGGAAAGGTTTGTTCGAGCCAATCCCCGATGTTGGTGGGCGGTGATTTCCGGCGAAAACAACTGAACAGAGAGAACATAAGCAGGGTAAAAAAGATGGATTTTGTCATGGCAAACAAAGGGGGGCTACGGGTGCTTTTTCAACCAGGCATCCAACACGGCAATAGCCGTGAATCTTGGCTTTTCGTGCTCTGCCGGTGTGTCCAGTGCCGCGCGGACGGCCCGAACATCCGGGCGGTAGTCCTGGCCCAAGCCCTCGAATTTGTCGACGCTGCGCAGCATCCGGTCCACATCCCAGACAAACTGATCGGCGTATAAATGGGAGGGGTGCGAGGCATTCCGAATTGAGCGTTTAATCCATTCGGCCACCGATAAAACACCGGTGTGGATCGCTGGCGCAAACAGTTTTTTGTCCTCCACTTCATTGGAGGCCAGAAACGTAAAAACCTCCAGGGCGCCCTTGTTTTCGAGCCAATACACCAGTTCCTGTTGCCATTGCGGGTGAGATTTGACCTTGGCCACAGCCCGCTCGCGCACGATAGCGTCGTGGTTGGCATCGGTAAAGACCAGTATCCGGGTGATGTGTTGGGTCACGTCGCAGGAATCAATATCGTTCAGGTGGTTTTGCTGGTACTGGGCTTCATCGGCGCGTTGGCCTTCGATCCGGCGGGCAGCATTGGCGTTGGCTTCCGATACCCAGCCGTACAAGGCCGATCCCACCCCCAACACACTCAGGACATAAACCCCCAGCAAGGGCCAGCGGTAGGCAGCCACCGGGACCGATGCGCGCAGCCCCGCATTTTGCAGCACAAAACCCGCCGCGATCAAAACCAGTGGAATCAAAACCGGTGCAAAGCCTGATATCGCCCGTAACAAGCCCGGCACCGGCCCGTTTTCGTAGCGATACAAGGCGCTGAGGCCTGCCGTCAGCACGGCCAACAACAAACCCGAGGCCACCAGCAGGAATCGGGTCGGCTGGTGGGGCGAAATCCACTCAAAACCGCCCTTCCAGGCGATAGCGATGGTGGCCACCGTCAGGCAAGCCAACAGCACGAGGTAGACCAGGACATTGCCCAGCGCGTAGCCCATCAGCGCGTCGCCGCCGCGCGAGGGCTGTTTGCCGAGATCGGTAAAATTCAGTGCCAGGTACACCAGCAAAGACAAAACGAGAAACAGGTTGCCGATAAAACTCATAGACCGGGTAGACTGGTGGAAAGAAGACGCAAAGGTGTGGGGCCTGCACCTGGCTTGTGCATTTTTTTACATGAAGCGGGGAGTTTTTAAATTGAGGCGGCGCGGATCTGATCCGAACTGCGGTAAAAATAGTAGCCGGCTTGGTTATCTTTGGCAGTCATTTTTCCCGGTTTAGCAAAACACGCCCTGTTTGCCCTATGTCAGAGCAATTTACCACCGAGTTCGAGCACATACGCCCGCAACTGCGCGCCTACATTCTTCGCATGACCGCCAGCGTCGCCGATACGGAAGACATTGTGCAGGATACCTGGATCAAAGCCAGCCAAAACATCGGCGCCTTTCAGGGACATTCTTCGCTGAAAACCTGGCTGTTTGCCATCGCCTCCAACCTCGCCAAGGACCAACTCCGCCGCAAAAAACGCTGGACCGAAGATTGCACCGACATCTGCCGGCAGGAAGCCCTCGGCAACCGCGCGTTTTTCGAAGAGGCCATGCACATCCGCCAGCATTCGCCCCAAGGCCATTTTGAAATCAAGGAACACATCGCCTTTTGCTTCACCTGCATCGCCAAATCGCTTCCGCTCGAACAACAACTCGCCCTGTTGCTCAAAGAAGTGTACGGCTTCAAAATCAAGGAAATAGCCGAGATAATGGCTACGAGCGAGGCCATGACCAAATACCATTTGCACACCGGCCGCAGCAAAATGATCGACATTTTTGAGCGCCGCTGCGCCCTCATCAACAAGGAAGGCGTGTGCCACCAATGCACCGAGCTCAACGGTATTTTTAATCCCAAACAAAATGCGCAGGTCGAACTCGTAAAAATCGACATGGCCCGCGAGGCCGGCAACAAAGACAAGGAAGCGCTCTTCGACCTCCGGATGCAAATCGTCCAACACATCGATCCCTTCGATTCCGATGCCGCCGCCTTACAATTGCACCACCTGGAACACAACCGAACCGTGATGGAAGCATACCTCCGAAACAACCCATCAGCGCCCGAAGAGACCGTTTGAGCGGCGCGCCGACGGGGCGCGGAATTTTTTTTTCAAAAAAAATCGCCGTAGCCCTATCCTTTTGACAGGCTGAAAAGTCGAAGTATAAAACGTTCAAGCTGTCACATCATGCACCACTTTTTCATGCTTTGCCTTATCGCTATGTCTACTTCACTCTCCGCACAAGACTCCCAAGCCAGCACTATTCGCACCACCTTTAGCCGCAGCACCTCCGTCAGTACCCGAATCCAGGCCGATCCGGCCATCGTTTGGGCCCTGCTGACCAATGCCGGCGATTATGCGCGCTGGAATTCCACCGTACTTTCCATCGAGGGCGACATTGCCCCGGGCGAAAAAATACGGCTGCGCTCCACCCTCGATCCCAAACGAACATTCAAACTCAAGGTGAAAACGTTTGAGCCCGAAAAACTACTGGTGTGGGGCGATGGCATGGGCAAACGCACGTACAGCCTGCAAACCCTGGACGAAGGCAACGTGCTGTTTTCCATGACCGAAAAAATCGGTGGTCCGCTTTTCCCCCTGTTTGCCAAGATGATTCCGCCCTTCGACGCCTCTTTCGATCAGTTTGCCGCCGACCTGAAAAAAGAAGCCGAACTGATTCAGCGCAAGTAACCAACGCCTGCTCAAATCTGCCTTTGCCTGCCAGAAAAGTAGGGTTGGCCCGCTTTTTCGGTAACAACCAGGCGCTTTTCTCTTTTTTTGTAAAAAAAACGACTTCCCGATGGAACAAGGAACAAAAGACAACCCCTGGCAACTCAAAACGGCCCCCGGTACCGCCGAATACACCATGTACCGCGATACCGAAAAAGGCATCATCGTCTGCAAGGTCGGCAGCACCATCCTTCACTACGACCAACGCTGCATCGACGACCTGCACGCCATGCTCAAAACCCACGGCGACTGGATGGAACTGGGCGCCGCCGACGAAGGCAAAGAACCCAAAGCCGGCACCGTCGAAGCCTGGGGCCGCTCGCCCGAAAACCCGCTGGGCGGTTGGTATGGCCTGAAAAAAGGCTTCCGCGGCCGGTTTGGCATGTACGTGCCGCCCCTGCTCGAAGCCCTCGGCCTGGTAGAACTGGAACACAACCCCAAAAACAACCGGGTGCGGGCGAAGTAGTGTTTCGGGGTGCGGGGTGCGGGGTGCGTGTTTCGTGTTTCGGGGTGCGTGTTTCGGGGGGCGGGGTGCGGGGTGCGTGTTTCGTGTTTCGGGGTGCGTGTTTCGGGGGGCG
>JADLDL010000251.1 GCA_020846655.1 Saprospiraceae bacterium
CCGTTTCCACTGGTTTGGTTGTTGGTGAACGTACAGTTGCGAATGGTCAACCCAATAAAATAACACGACATGCCGGCCCCCCTGGAGTTGTTGGTAATCCCTGCGCCGTTGGCATTGCCGTCGCGGATGATAAAGCCATCCAACACATCGGAAGAGGTGAGGCCATTCGAGTCGTTGTACAACACATGCCAACTGTTGTCCCCAGAACCTGGGTCTCCGATTTCCCCGCTGAGGATGCTGGGGTTCGCGACCCAGTCGCGGTTGGAAAACGTAGGCGTGCCGCTGGCCGGGAAACCGCCATACAGGCTTACCCCGGCTTTCAGACCAATCGCTATAGTGCGGTCGGTACCGGTGGTGGGTTTATAGGTGCCGGCAGCCACCCAAATCTGGTCGCCGGCCGCCGCCGAGGCGATGGCTTGCTGAATGGTTTGAAAAGCCTGTCCCCAGGAGCTGCCGGTATTGGCGTTGTTGCCGGTAGGTTTAACGTACCAAATGGCTGCGGACAAATTGGTAGCCACCGCCAGGGCGATGCCACAGAGAAAGATGCGTGAACGAATAAGCGTTTTCATTTCCGAAATGATTACGTGTGAGAAGTGAAGGTTTAATTCTGGAAAAAAGGCAGTGGCACTAGCCGATATGCCCATTGTTAAAAGCGATGAGCCAACACTCCGAAAGGGCCCGGCCCGGCCTCGTCTGCCAAGTGCCTGGCCATTCGGAGCATGAAAATATTGCAATAGGGTAGGCCCGACTTTTCTGGCCTGTACTTGGCTAATGCTTGACGGAAACAAAGATGGCCCTGCCGCCCGCCAGCCGTCTTTCACTATTCCGGCAAGGGCTTGGACTATGCCGGCATGCCCGACAAAAAAACCTGGACTATTCCGGCAGGCACTTGGACTATTCTGGCGAAGCCAGTTTTAAGTCGTTAAAATTCAGTATTTTATATTTTGGAGTGCAAAGGCTGTTGTCCCGGCCCTGTCGCCGCCAAGGATGCCGGTTGACGCAGGCCAAAGGGCAAAAAAATACCCTTTGCCAGGGCAGATGCTGACAAAGGGTAAGGCCCGGAAGCCGATGCTCCGGGCGAATAGATGGGCGGCGCTTATTTCGTGGGCGGGGTAGGCGCCGGCACCAGGTTTTTGACCGGCGGGATCGATTTCAGGTACGTGAAAATGGCCTGCAAGTCTTCGTCTTTAATGTTCACATAATTCTGCCAGGGCATCGGCGGCAGCAAGGGCCGGCCGTTCTCCAGGCCTTTGGATTTGCCCTGCGTAAATGCCCGCCGGAACTGGTCGATGGTCCAGTTGCCCAGGCCCGATTCGTCGGGCGTCAAGTTGGCGGCATAGTTGATGCCCCAGGGGCCCACGCCGGCGGTCAGACCCGGCGAAAACAAGGCCCAGGCGCCGGAGTATGCCGATTTAGGATCCGGAAACGGCGGCAATTGCTCGCCGGCCGGGTGCCCTGACAGCAGGCGCGCCGGATCGGGCGCCGGCCCTCTTTCCGTCATGATTTTAGGCGTGTGGCAATCGCCGCAGCCCATGATTTCGACCAGGTACTTGCCCCGCTCAGCAGGCGTTTCCGTGGGCGCAGCCGTCGCTGCCGTGTCGGTGGTGGTGGATTGTTTTTCGGAGGGCGCCTGACAGGCGAACAGCAGCAGCGCCAGGCTGCCAAAGGCAAAAAGTTGTTTCATGACACTTTTTTTAACAGGTGAATTCCGTAATGTGCTGCGAAGAAACAAGCAAGGCTGCTTTGCGCGGTAATCTTTTGTTAGTTTTATTGGCAAACATAACCGCCGTCGGCAGCAACCAGGCTGCCGGTCATGAACGAACTTTCGTCCGACAACAAAAAGGCCACCACCTGCGCGATTTCCTCGGGCTGGCCGATGCGGCCCAGGGGCTGGATGCTGTTCAGTGACTGTAGCACCTCTGTTTCGTTGGCTGCGTTGAGGCTCGAAAAACGTTGTACGGCCTTGTGCAGCAGGGGCGTATCGATGGTGCCGGGGCAAATGCAGTTGACCCGGATGTTGTGGGGCGCATAGTCGATGGCGGTGCTTTTGGTGAGTTGGCCGATGGCGCCTTTCGTGAGGCCGTACACCGAACTTTGGGCTTTGCCCACAAACGACTGGTCGGAGCCCATGAGCACGATACTGCCTTTTTGCTGGGCTTTCAGGTAGGGTAGGGCGTATTTTACGGTGTAAAATGCGCCGACGATGTTGGTGGCCGTCACGTTGTCAAACTCCTCGTCGCTGGTTTCTTCCATGCTGGCAAACAAGTGGATGCCGGCGTTGGCAAACACAAAATCGAGGCGGTTTTCGCGCTGAAAAACGGTGTCCAGGGCGGTTTTGATGGCCTGCCGGTCGCGGACGTCGCAGGGGACAAAATTTGCGCCGGCGTCGGCGCCTGGCAGGTCGAGGTTGTACACGATGCAGCCTTTGCTTTCCAATAGTTGGCGGGTGGCTTTGCCGATGCCGGTGCTCGCTCCGGTGATGACGGCTACTTTGTTGGTCCAGTTCATGTATTCAAATCGTTGAGAGGATGGACGGCTGGTTTTTTCCCTGAGCCGCAGGGCAAAGATGCAGCAGGACGCAGGTTTTCGGTTTGTATCATTTTGGCAAAAGTTTGCACTATTTCAGCGCTGGTTGCGGCACGGCATGCCGGATTTTGCTTGAAAAAGTGCCCTGGAGGTGCTCAGGTGGCGTTTTTTAATTTTCGAGTGCTGATTTATTCCGCCGGCTTGGCTGCGCCGGGGCTTTTGTGGTGCTTTTTAATTTTCCCTATTCTTGTAGTCTAAACGGCCTGTATCCCGGGCGCAACATCCTTTGAACATGCGTACAGTTTCTCTCCTTTTGCTGCTGCTGAGCGGATTGCTCAGCTGGTTTGGCTGCCTCTCCAAACCGACGAAAAACACAAAACCGGTCTTTCCCAAAGGTACCTGGGTGGACCTGAGTTACAATTTTGACGAGCGAACCGTGTACTGGCCGACCGCCGACGGATTCCGGCTCGACACGGTTTTTGCCGGCATTACCGACAGCGGGTTTTACTACGAGGCGTTCAACTATTGTGCGGCAGAGCACGGCGGCACCCACCTCGACGCGCCGATCCATTTTGCCGCAGGCAAACAATCCATGCACGAAATTCCGCTGGAACACCTGATTGGCGATGCTGTGCTTCTCGATGTCTCGGCCAAAGCGCTCAACAACCCGGATTACCAGGTGAGCATCGCTGATTTTGAAGATTGGGAGAAAAAACACGGCCGCTTGCCCGATGGCGTCATTGTGCTGTTGCGCACCGGATACGGGAAGTTTTGGCCGGACCGGAAAACCTACATGGGCACCGACGAGCGGGGCCCCGCTGCCGTGGCGAAGTTGCACTTTCCGGGCCTGCACCCCGATGCTGCCCAATGGCTGAGCACACAACGCTCCATCCATGCCATCGGACTGGACACCCCCAGCATCGACTATGGGCAATCGACCCTGTTTAAAAGCCACCAGACTTTGTTTCAGCACAACATCCCGGCTTTCGAGAACCTGGCCCAGCTCGACCAATTGCCCGAGGAAGGCATTTGGGTGGTGGCCTTGCCCATGAAAATCAAAAACGGCAGCGGCGGTCCGTTGCGGATCGCGGCCCTGGTGCCGGCGGCAGAATAGAGACTTGTTGCGGTGGGCGGCTTTTTATCGTCAAAGCCGCTCACCGCAACAAGTCTCGTCTATTTGCTTTTGCGGACGGCGGTGGGCGCCACGCCAAACTCGGCAGAAAAGGTGCGGGAGAAATACGCCGGGTCGCTGAACCCCGTGGCATAGGCCACCTCGGAGACGTTCATGTCGGTGGTTTCCAGCAACGTGCGCCCACGGCGCAGGCGGACGCTGCGGATAAACAAGGACAGGGATTGATCGGTCAGCGCTTTGATTTTGCGGTGCAGTTGCGATTCGCTCATCAGCATGTGGCGCGCCAGTTCGGCGTTGCCGAAACCGGCATTTTCGATGTTGGCGTCGATCAGGTCGATGGTTTTTTTCAAAAATATGTTTTCCAGATCGGTGGTGGGCATGGCGCCGGGCGCCTGGGGGCTGGCTTCAGGTGCAGCCGCTCCGCTCCGGTACTTGGCCTGCAATTTTTGTCGGGTTGCCAGAAGGTTCCGGATGACTACTAGGAGTTCTTCTTCGACAAATGGCTTGGCGAGGTAGGCGTCTGCGCCGCGCCGCAGTCCGGCAATCCGGTCGGCTGCCGTTGCTTTGGCGGTGAGCAGGATCAGGGGCACGTGGCTCGTGCGTTCGTCGTTTTTCAGCGTGTTACAGACCTCGTAACCGTCTTTTTCGGGCATCATCACGTCGGAAATGATGATATCGGGTACCGTTTCCAGGGCTTGTTCGATGCCTGAGCGGCCGTTGTAAGCGAATTCAAGTTGGTACTCCGATCCCAGGCAGGCGGCGAGGTACTCCACGACATCCGGGTTGTCTTCAATGATCAGGACATGTGTGTCCGATTGCGGAGCCTGGATGGGCCGGTCTGCGCTAGGCATGGCATCGCCGGGGGCCCACATGGGCTGTGGCACACTGGCCTCCGGACTGGCTTGCCGGCGGATGGGCAGGTATACCCGGAAGATGGAACCCTTGCCCAGTGTGCTCTCGACCTCCATTTCGCCGCCCATGATTTTGACCAACTCGCGGGTGAGCGAAAGTCCGATGCCGGTGCCGCCGGCATTGGCCTGGTCCTGGTTGTTGGCCTGAAAAAAGCGGTCGAACAGGTGGGGCAGGTCGGCAGGGGCAATACCGGCACCGGTATCCGCGACGGCGATGCACAGTTTTTCCGGTGCGGGCTCGTGGTTGTTGTTTGCTGCCGTTGGGGCTAAGGCGTTGACTTGCAGGGTAACGCGGCCGCCGGAGGGCGTAAATTTGATGGCATTGGAGAGCAGGTTGTGGGCAATTTGCAGCAGCCGTTCGGGGTCGTAGTCCATTTGGATGGCGGCGTGGTCACTTTCCACGCGCAGCAGCACGTTGCGGGTATTGGCCAGCGAGTGCATGCTTTCGGCGATATAGCGCAGGTAGGCCAGCACATCGCCCTGCACATAGTTGATTTTCAGGTTATTGTTTTCGAGTTTGGCCAGGTCCAGGATTTCGTTGATCAGGCGCAGCAGGTTTTGGCCGTTGCGTTTGATCAGGGTGATGGCGGTTTGTTGTTGCTGGGCCTCGGCTGCCGGCTCGGCGAGCATTGCCTCCAGACGCCCGGCCATACCCAGTATAACCGTGAGGGGCGTGCGGAATTCGTGGGTGATGTTGGTGAAAAACCGCGATTTGAAGGCGTCCATTTCACTGAGCCGTTCGCGTTCGCGGGCTTCGGCTTCGAGTTGCAGGGCGGTCCGGATTTTTTCGGCTTCCAGGGAGGTATTGGCGGCGGTCAGGATGCGGTTGTCGCTGGTTCGGCGGCGATACGAGCGGTAAATTTGAACGGCCACCACCAGCAGCAGGGCCAGGGTAGCCAACACGGCCCACAGCACCGCCCGCTGTTGCGACTTGTTTTTTTCCAACAATTGGATGGCGGTTTCCTTTTCTGCCGTTTGGTATTGAATTTCCAGTTTTTTCACCTGCTGCACCCGTTCGGCCTTGAGCACGGAGTCGCGCACGTCAGCATATTGGCGTTGGTATTGCAGCGCAGCGGGGAAGTCTCCTTTCAGTTCAGCGATACCAGAAAAGTAATACAGGGCTGTACTGATTTCGTAGAACGAGTTGAGGGCTTTTGCGGTTTGGTACGCCTTGCGGTTGTGTACCAGGGCGGCGTCGGGCTTTTTTTGGTAAATATAGTTGCTGGCCAGCGACAGGTTGGCGGTCATATAGGCAATAGACAAGGTATCCTGCCGGCTCAGTTCGTAGCACCGCAGGTAATATGGCGTGGCGCTCGTGTATTCGCCTTTGAGGTTGAAAACATGCCCCATTTTGGAATAGGCAATGGCTTCACCCAGGGGATCGCCCGCTTGGTGGTAGGCTTGCACGGCTTGCTGGCTGTAGAGGTAGGCGGAATCTAACTGTTGGGTAGCCAGCATGAAAATGGACATAACTGTCAGGGCTTCGCCCAAATCGCCGGGTTGGCCGACTTGTTGGAGGGCGTTGCAACCTGCACGGCCGTAAAGCAGCCCCTGTTTGATGTCCTGCAACTGGAAGGCGCCCCGGGCCAGCAGGGTGTAGGCTTTGCCGGCAATGGCGGGCAGTTGTTGTTGTTGTGCTGCTTTTACACAAGCCCAGGCCAATTCGGCACTGCGGGCGTAATCGCCGGTCGAATACAGTTCTTTCGAGTTCTTTAGCCAGCGCA
>JADLDL010000252.1 GCA_020846655.1 Saprospiraceae bacterium
CGATCGAGACCAGGGCCAGCGAATGCACCGCCGGGTGCCGGGCAAACACCAGCACACCCAGGCCGATCAGCGTAGCAATGGCCGACATAAAAATCGAGGTCCGAATCACCGGCAGCATCCGCTGGCCGGTTTTGTATTGCTGCTGCAAACCCTCCATCACGAAAATGGCAAAATCGTCGCCCAGGCCAAAAATCAGCGCCGACAAAATGATATTGACAATATTGAATTCCAAGCCCAACAGACTCATCAAACCCAAAATCCAGATCCAACTGACCAACATGGGCAGGAAGGTAATCACCGCCAGTTCGATGCGGCCATACGCCAACAGCAGCGACAAAAACACCAGCAGCGAAGAGTACAGCGCAATGTTGTTGAAATCCTGCTGCACCAGCCCCACAAACTGCCGCGTCAAAAACTGCTTGTCCAAAATGAGGGTGTTCGGCTGCCCCGAGAGCCGCTCGTACACCGCCCCCCAATGCGCCTGCTCCGATTTGAGCAAGGTCACCACCGACACCTTGCCCGGGCGCTCGTTGACGTAGTCCGACAAAAACAGAGTTTTAAACTGCTCCACCGCCGCCGCCGAAACCGGCTGAAAATTTTTGTCCAGCAAGGTCCGAAAGCCCTCGAAAGCCGAATCCCGGAACCCAAGCGCGCGGCCTTCCCGGACCAGCGTTTCCAGCACCGCCTGTTTTTTGGCCGGCGTCCAATAGGCATGCCAGCGCCCGATGCGCGCGTGTTGCAGCGAATCGGACATCAAAAAGGTCGATACCCCCGAATATTTGCGCACCGCGCCATCTTTTTTAAGTTGCTCCAACACCGGCGCCAAGGCTTCTGTGTGCCGCAGCGCTTCTTCCAGGCTGTTGCCCTCCGACACCACGTACACCGATTGCAGGGCAAAGGCATTGAGCCGGTTGAGTTTGTCCTGGGCTGTTTTCAGCGAATCGGTCATGAAATTCAGGTGGTTCATGTCGCTGTCAAACCGCACCGTCCGGGCAAAATAAAACATCACTGGCGTCAGCAGCAAAAGGCCCGCTACCAGGTAGCGGTTGCGCTCCGGCCGCCGGGCGGCCAGGCGGTCCAATGGCCCGGCGGCCGGCCGATCAGTTCTATGGAACATACTTCGATCTTGGATATTCGGATCTCGATATTCGATATTCCTCGACGTTTTTCCTTTGAAAAATGTCGAATATCGAACTCCGAATATCCAAGATCGAAGTATCAAAACCCAGAACGGATTGCTCCCCTCCCCATGGGGGGAGGGGCCGGGGGTGGGGTCAATCTCCCCCCCTGGGGAGGGGCTGGGGCTGGGGTCAAAATGCGGCAAGGCCAGCAGCGTAAACAAGGCTGCCCCGATCAGGCTGAAGGCGGCGAACAAACCCAGATCGCGCAGGATCGGCGAATTGACCAGCTGCAAACACAAAAACGCGCCCACCGTGGTGGCGCTCCCCAGCGTCATCGGCTGGGCCAGTTCGCGGATCACCGTCCGCACGTCGTCCGTTTGGCGCCGGTGGGTAAAAAAGTGGATCGAATAGTTCAGCGCAAGGCCCAGCACCACCGAGCCCGTGCCCACCGCGATGATCGAAATGGAGCCCTGCACCAGGTAAATGCCCGCCAAGGCAAACAATACCCCAAACGCCACCGGCAACATCATCAGGATGGGGATGCGTTTGCGGCGGAAAAACCACCAGGTAACAGCCAGCAGCAACACCACGGTGAGGCTCAGCGTCAGCAGGGTGTCTTTGCGCAACTGCACGGCATTGCCCACTGCTACGGCCGTAGCGCCAAAAAACGTCGTTTCCACATCGGCATAGCCTTCCGCCGACAAGCCCCGGATCGCCTGGCTGAGGCCATCCACCAGTTTCTGGTTCTGGATGGTCTCGGTGGTCGGGTTCGAGGGAATGATGAACAACACCAGGTGCCGGGCGTTTTTGGTCATCACATACCCGTCATAGAGTTCGTAGTTTTCGTCGTACTGAAAATCCTGGTATTTGCGCATGCCCAGCCAGGTGATGCCCACGGGGTCGCGGGCGATCACGCGCTTGAGCACCACACCCGAGGGCGAACTTAGGGTGCGGAGGTTGTCTTCGAGGCTCGCCCGGAGTTGTTCGGGGCGGGACATGTCGTCGAGGCGGCGGTAGTCGGCCTCGTCCAAAAAAACAGGCAGGTGCTCGTTCATGTGGTCGAGCAACTGGAAGGCGATGTCGTCGTCCACCCGGGCTTGCACCGTGGCAATGTAGGGGCGGAGCGTCGAATCGATGCGCGCCAGCAGGGTTTCGGTGTATTCGATCAGCCGCTCGGGATCGGGCTCGGCCGTCGTGTCGATTTGCGAGACGGTGAGCACGATTTTTTCCAAAAACTTCGACTGCTGAAACGCCTCCGTGAACCGGGCCGTTTGTGCGTTGTTGGGCAGGGCTTTGGCAATGTCTTCTTCCAGGCTCAGGCGCGAGGCGAGAAAAGCCGTTCCGGCAAAACACAAGAGGCTGAGCACCAACAGCGCCACACGCCTTTTTTCAAAGAAGTCAAAAATGGAAACGAAGAAATTACCCATTGGGGGAGGATCGTATAAGGAGGCGCAAAAATAGCATCAATTCCGGGCCAGCGACCGCCATTTCAACACTAAATATGAACAGCCGCCAAAAAGCAAAGCGGCCAGCACGGCCAGGGTAAAGCCGCCGTAAAAGTATTGTACGGCGTTTTCATGGATGGCACTCAGCGACAGGTTGCGGTCAAAACTAAAATGCGCCGCGTTGTCGCCCACCCAATACGCTCCGCAGCGGTAACTGAGGTACAGGATAAACGGAATGGCCGGTGGCAGGCTGATGTTGGCGAAAATGATGACCAGCGCTTTGTTGAGCCGCAACAGGTAGGCCAGCGCAATGGCCGCCGCCAGTTGGAAGCCCCAGATCGGCACAATGCCCATAAAAACCCCCATGCCGACCGACACCGCCTTGGTCGAATCCGACTCTGTGGAGTTGTCAAGCACGTCGGCTAGGTGCTCCCGAAGGTTTTTTTTTACCAGCCGCCGGAAAAAATTCCGGGGAATGATGTACAAAAACGTGATGGCCACCAACACGGTGTTCAGCACGCTTACCCTCGAAAAATCGCGAAAGGGCCGGAAGTGCGACACCCGGGTTTCCGGCGGGGCATAGTACACCTTCACCGGCGCAAACAGCACCGGAATACCTGCCCAGGCTGCCCGTACGATCACCTCGATCTCAAATTCGTATTTGACCGTAAAAAAACGAAACGAACGCAGCAAGCCGATCGGATACAGGCGGTAGCCCGACTGGGTGTCGGGGGCCGTAATGCCGGTTTCGACCCAAAACCAAAAGTTGGAAAATTTATTGCCAAAACTGCTTTTGCCCGGCACCGAAGCCTGCTCCATGTTGCGGGCGCCGATCACGATGGCGCCGGGATTGTCCCTGAGTTTTTCCAAAAAAACCGGCAAATCCTCCGGGTAATGCTGGCCATCCGAGTCAATGGTGATGGCGTATTGGTAGCCGGCTTCGTCGACGGCAAAACGAAAGCCCTGTCGCAAGGCCCAGCCCTTGCCCCGGTTTTGGGCATAACTGACCACTTTCAAAAACGGGTAGCGGGCCAGGATCTCGGTGGTGTTGTCGGTAGAGCCGTCGTTGACCACCACAATATCATCGGTGTAGTGGGCGACGCCTTCAATCACCTGCGCCAGGGTGCCGGCGTTGTTGTAGGTCGGGATCAGCACGCAAACCTGCTGGTCCTTGAATAGTTGGCGGTTCGTATCCATCGAAAGTATGTGCGGCTTCGTCGCGGGCTCAGCGGAGATTGAAATGGGCTTTTATTTTAAAAAACACAACACTGCCATCGGGGCTGCTCAGCTTGGCTTCCACGCCAAGTTGTTCCGGCGTTTCCGACAGCACACGTAACCCAAAGCGGACCGTTTTGTTTTCCTCAGGGTTCAAAACAGACAGAAATTTAATGTTGCGGGCAGTGGCCAACTGAGTTGGGCGGCCAAGGCTGCGTTCAAGCAGTTCCTTGGTCATTTGCACCATACAAACCCCCGGCACCACGGGCAGGCCCGGAAAATGCCCCTCAAAAATCGGATGCTCCGGCCGGAGCGACAAGGTGGCCTCGGCGCCGTCGGGGGCGCTGTCCAAAATATCGTAAAAGTGGTGGAGCAACAACGGGTTCATGGTTCGATGATGGGTTTGGTCCGGAGCGACCGGGCGTGAAAAATCTTATCGATCAGGTGCAGCAAGGGGCCAGTGAGGAAGGTCGTCACCAGGGCCATCATCACCAGGATGGCAAAAATTTCGGGGATCAGAATGCCCAGGTACAAAAGTAAACTACGGTGCATGTTCAATCCTTGCTGTTTCCCCTTGAATGTTTTGAATGCTCACTCACTGTCCGGCGCCGGCCGTTCCAGCGTTTTCATCCGTATTGCAAAGGTA
>JADLDL010000253.1 GCA_020846655.1 Saprospiraceae bacterium
ATGGCTTTTCGGCGTACATCATGACTGTGCGCTTGCATATACAGTGATTTATCCAACAAGGTCAATGAACTTCCGGTAATCTTTTATGTCGTTTTTCTCAGGTAATCTTAAGGTCCGACGACAAACCCTCTAACCCTCCAACCTTCTAACCCTCCAACCTTCTAACCTTCCAACCTTCCAACCTTCCAACCTTCTAACCTTCTAACCCTCTAACCTCTCCAAGTGAATCAATATCTTTGCGGCATGACAACGTTAGAGATCGTACAACAGTATTACCACTGTTTTAATCGCAAAGATTGGGCGGGCATGTTGGCCCTGCTCTCCGACGACATCCGCCACGAAGTAAACCAAGGGGAGGCACGGATCGGCATAGACCGGTACCGTGCCTTTTTGGCGCACATGGACGAGTGTTACGACGAACAACTTGCCGATATGGTTTTTTTCACGGAGCCGGAAGGCCGCCGCGTGGCCTGCGAATTCACGGTGCACGGCGTATACAAAAAGACCGACGGTGAGTTGGTAGAAGCCCGCAACCAGACCTATGTGCTGCCGGCAGGTTCGTTTTTGGAACTGGTCGATGGCAAAATCACGCGGGTGACCACGTACTACAACCTCCCGCTTTGGATTCAACTGGTATCCGCCTGACCGATGGACCTGCACTATGCCCGGTACCAGGGCCGCGAGATCGAATCGGTATTTGAACCACTGGCCAACTTGCGAATTGCGGTGTTTCGCGACTTTCCGTACCTGTACGAAGGCACGCCTGAGTACGAACGCGAGTACCTGCGTACCTATGCCCAATCGGAACGGGCTCTGTTGTTTGCCGCATTCGACGGTCCGGAGATGGTGGGCGCCACGACCTGCATTCCGCTTTTGGATGAAACGGAAGAGGTGCAGGCCCCTTTCCGGGCGGCCGGCTTTGCGTTGCCGGAGGTATTTTATTTTGGCGAAAGCATTTTGCTGCCGGCGTATCGGGGCCTGGGCCTGGGGCACCGATTTTTCGATGCCCGCGAAGCGCACGCCGCTTCGTTTGGCACCTACCGGCTCACTTGTTTTTGCGCAGTGGACCGGCCTGTCGAGCACCCCTTGCGCCCGGCCGACTACCGCCCCCTGGATGCGTTCTGGTCCAAACGGGGCTACCGGAAAGAACCCGGTTTGCAAAGCGTATTTGCCTGGCCCGATCTGGGTGAAACGCAGTCGACGCCGAAAACCATGACCTACTGGACCCGCCCGTTGCTATGAGCCTTACGCTTGCTTCCGCCCAATACCCCGTCACGTTTCACCACAGTTTTGAGGCCTGGGCGACCCATACCGAAGCCTGGGTGCAGGCGGCACTGCCCGGCCGGCCCCAGTTGTTGTTGTTTCCGGAATACGGTTCCATGGAACTGGTGAGCCTGTTACCGCCCGAACTCCGAACTGACCTGCGCGGGCAAGTGCGGGCCCTGGACGCGTTGTGCGCCGATTTTTGCGCGGTGTTTGCCGGGCTGGCCCGGCGCTATGGTGTCACGCTGGTGGCGCCCAGTTTTCCGGTCTGTGTCGGCGAGGCGGTGTACAACCGCTGTTTTGTATTTGGCCCGCAGGGCCGCAGCGGCTATCAGGACAAGTATTTTATGACCCGTTTTGAAACGGAGGACTGGGATGTGCGCCGCGCACCAGCCCGGCTCTGTGTGTTCGAGGCCGACTGGGGCTGCTTCGGCATTCAGATTTGCTACGACATTGAGTTTCCGGTGGGCGCCGCGCTGTTGTGCCGCGCCGGGGCGCAGGTGTTGTTGGCGCCCAGTTGTACGGAAACAATCCGGGGCTCCACCCGGGTGCACGTGGGGGCGCGGGCGCGGGCGCTGGAACAGCAGTGTTTCGTGCTGGTGAGTCCCCTGGTGGGCGAGGCGCCCTGGTCGCCGGCGGTGGACCTGAACTACGGCTTTGCCGCCCTGTATTCGACGCCGGACCGGCTTTTGCCGGAGGAAGGCGTGGTGGCGCAACACCCGGCCCAGCAACCGGGCTGGCTGACCCACACCGTGGATCTCTCGGTCCTGGAAACCGTGCGCCGCGATGGACAAACCTTGAATTTTCGGGACCAGGCTGCCCTGGACTATGTGCCGGCCGGAGGGGCGGTTGAGGTGGTGCGGGTACGGATTTGAGTTTTTTTGAAGAAAAAACGGGGGCTACTCCAGGACAAACGTCATGCTGCCCAATACCCGGGCGGCGGCATCGCCGGGACATGTTAGTTTAAAATCATCGAAGTAAAAGATGTCGCCGGGGCGGGCCTTTTCGACCAGGGCCAACACGGCGGGCGAGAAGCGGGCGCCGGTGTTGCTGGCGGAGGCTACGAGCTCGCCCTTGCGGGTTTGGGTGACCGTATAGGCCAGGTCAGAACACTTGACGTCCACATCAAAATAATCCATTTGCCAGGAGATGCCCAGTTGGACGTTGAAGACGTTGGCAGCGAGGGTGCCGGAACTGTAGCGGGCGCCCAGGCGCAGCGTAGGGTCGGGGATGCGTTTGATCCGGTAGCGGAAGGATTGCGGTGGCAATTTGCCGCCCTCTACTTTTATCCAACCCTCTCCGGGCGTGCTGGCCTGGATGGTGTAGCGGGTGCCGGTTTCTTTTTTGATCCTCAGGTTGTCGCTCGCTTGTACCCGCACGAGTTCCTCCGGTACCCCGCTGACGAGGATGGACACGGGGTTGTCGATCCCGATCACCAGTACATTTTGTTTGTATAGTTGAATCACACAGGCCGGTTCGGCGGGTGCAACGGTGAAGGCAATGGTAGCGACCAGGGCCCAGGCCAGCAGGAAAGCGGGAAGGAAGGTTCTCATGCGTCGGGAGGGGGATTGAGATATTGGGATGTTGGATATTGGGATATTTTATGGTTGATCAAAAATAGGGGTTGGGCTGGCGGCATTTCACGCCGAAATAACCCCACCCCCGGCCCCTCCTCCCGAAGTCTCGGGAAGGGGGGCTTGCTCACTCGTGTACTATTAGGCCATCGTGTGCAAAAACTCCCCTCCCCATTTGGGGCTGTCGATTACCCACAAGTTGATCTGAAAAAATCGCAACTGACCTCGGAGAGGTCAAACGTTGGTAGAATGGTCAAAAATGAAGATTTGCACGACCTCGGAGAGGTCGAACGTTTGTTTTTTGTGCCCGATCAGACCGGTTCGACCTCTCTGAGGTCGTATGATCCTGCGGGATTCCCATTCTACCAACGTTTGACCTCTCCGAGGTCATCCTCAAAGCGAACCTATTCTTTTGATTTTCAATATCATTTAGTTGACAATCTTTTTTATCAACTTTTGGGTAATCGACAGCCCCAAATGGGGAGGGGGGCTTGCTCACTCGTTTACTATTGGGCCATCGTGTGAAAAAACTTCCCTTCCCATTTGGGGGAGGGGGCCGGGGGGGGTTACTTTGGCGTGAAAATCTACAACACACGCCCTCCTCGTCCACACAAAAACACCCCAGACCTGTTACCCTGGCTTCTCTCTTTTTCCAATATCCCAATATCCAATATCCCAATATCCCAATATCCAATATCCCAATATCCAATATCCCAATATCTCAATATCCCAATATCCAACATTTACTCCGGTTTCCGGCCGTTTTTCACCCGGTTGATGAAGGCGTCGGCCAGGGAGGGGTTGGCGGCCACGATTTCGGAGATTTCGCCGTCGGGCATTTTGATTTGGGTCTCCTTGGTTTTCAGCGCCAGCAGGGCGTCGTTGAAACGGGTGCTGCTGGAGATGACGTTGAGGGCGCCGGCCTGGTAGCCGAAGAAGTACCAGAGGTCGGCCGAGGCTTTGATGTAGAGGTAGAAACGGTCGTCTTCGTTGCCCGGCATTTTGTACTCCACGTAGGTGGTGAGGGTTTTCTGGATGGATTCGCCGTTGATCGAGAGGACCGGAATGCGGTCTTCGAGGCTCAGGAACGACTGGTAGTCGGGGTTCCAGATCACCGGGTGGCGGCCCAATACGAAGGCGTATTTGTTGTCTTTTTTCGGCAGGTTGAGCAGGTTGCTGTTCAGGTTGGCCAGGGCTTCTTCGCGGTCTTTTTCATCGCTGATAAATTCGCAAACGGCCGGCCGGTAAAAGGGCTGCTGGCTGTTGATGGGGGGCACTGTGGCATCGAAACTGGAGGCTTTGATGTCGTTGACCATCATCTCCATCAGGGTTTTTGGGATGGTCATTTCAATGCCGGTCATGAACTCGCCGGTAATCGTGAAGGTCGCCGTGTCGGGGATGTTGTAGTCGGTTTTCAAGCGGCCGGCGGCGGTCACTTTCATGTATTCCAGGCCACTGCCGATGCTGATGGGCCCCTCGGCCTGCAAGATGCCGGTGGTGTTGTCGTACACCATTTTGGCGCCGCGCAGCAGGGTAGGGGTGGTTACTCGGGCGGAGTCGCCAAAGGTGAACCGGTCGTTTTTCGGGTCGTATTTGAACATGCCCTCGCAGTTCATCAACGGCCGGTCGACGCGCGCGTAGGGCTGCTCCAGGATGCGCGGGTAGGCCTGGCCGGATTCTTTGGACAAAAAGAAACCCAAAAACAGCGGGTCGCCTTCCATGGTCTTCACATTTTTGACCCGGATAGCCGGGTCGTTTTTGTCCACCTCGCTGTACACGCTGAACCAGGGGTTGCTCAGGCGGTTGGCCTTCAGGCTGGCAAAGCCCTCGAAGCGCATGTTGGGCTGGTTGGCTTTCAGAATGACGGTGCCCTGAAACAGCGTTTTCACATCCATGTGGAAACTATCGGCTTCCTTCACCTCACCGCTGGCGGTGGTCAGTACGTTTTTGGTGGACGGCGTGCCCGGGCCGCGGCGTTCGCCGATGATGTTGTTGAAGAAAATCTCCTGGGTGTGCTGCGGGATGTTGTATTCGTAGTAGCCGGTGGCTTTGTACAGTTTTTTGCCCAGCACATCCACCGTGGCGCGGTTGATCGTGTGGTATTTGTTCACCGTGTCGGCCACGATTTTGGCATTGGCCAGTTGTTTCATTTTACCGCCGGCCTCGATCTCGATGTCGCCGGTTTCGGGGTACACATAGGCATCCGCTGTTTTGATCACCTCCACACCGCCAATTTTCAACTGGCTGTTTTTCATGTCGTAAAGGGCCGTTTTGCCTTTGAACTGGAGGGTATCCTGGTCGGGGTCGATGGACACGAAATCGCCGGGCTTTTTCTCGTCGCTCTTGAAGGTCACGGTTTGCTTCTTCATGTCCCAGGTGAATTCGTTCATCGAGGTGCGGTACTGGTTCAGCGGCAGGGTAGTGGCGGCATCGGCGGTGTTGGCTTTGAAATTACCGATTTCTTTGTCAAAATCCAGTTCGCCGTCGACGTTGCGGGAGTCGAACACTACGTCGGAGCCGCTCAGCGATTTGATTTGCAGGTCGGCGGTGTCGGCGCTGGCCTGGAAGGGACCGTATTCGATCAGTTTGGACGTTAGTTTTCCGCCAAACCACTCGAAAACACCGCGTCCTTTCAAACCCGACGGCGTGAGCACCAGCACGCCTTTGTGGGTATAGCCCTCTTCCTTGAACAACTCGAAGGCCTTGACCTTACTTTCCACGTACATCGAGTCGCGGTAGGGCAGCCAGTTCACTTTTACGTCCTCGCCCCGGGCTTGTGGTACTTTTACGGCGCTTTTGCGGTCTTCTTCCATAAAAAATCGCCGGGCCGTGCAGGTCATTTGTTTGGGCCGGAACACGATGTCTTCCGACTCGATGTCGGCCGTCAGGTATTCCACCTTGCCTTTGCCGAGAAAGCCCTTGTTGCTCAGGTCGAGTTCGCCGGTGTAGTTGCCTTTTTTGAAATACGTGGGGTAGCCCGCGGGCGGCGTACGGTGGACGTAGCCGAACGATTTGTCCTCGTCGCGCACGATGATCGTTTCTTTGAACGGATCAAAAATGCCGGCGGGGTACATGGTGCCTTTGAACTTGAGCACATCGGCCGTGTAGCTGTCGAGGCCGTTGAAGGAGAAGGGTTCGAGGCGGAAGTAAAACGAGTCGCGTTTGTACACCCCGCCTTGGGTCAGGGGTTTGTCGTAAAACACAAAGGAGTGTTTTTTGGACTGTAGCGAGGGGAAAATAGCCAGGTCTTCCTTGCCGGATTTGTTGTTGGGGGCATCTACCAGCAGGATGCCCGACACGAGTTCGACGGTGGAGTTCATCGCGTCGGCCATGGGCTGGCCGTTTTTGTCATTTTTGCCGACGGGCAAATAAAAATCGAGGTGCCGCACGGAGTCGAACTCGACGTGGAATTTGTCGTAGACAAAATTCATGTTTTTGCCCTCGAACAGCGCAAAACCCGCAAACAGCCGCCCGGAGAACCGCATGTCGCGGTTTTGGAGCAAGGTGACTTCGCGGCCGGTGGGGAGGTAGCCGGTGTTTTGCCGTTCGCTGAGTTCTATTTTTTTGACCTCAAAAATGGTGGTCTCCTTGGTTTTGAGGTCGAGTTTGGCGTTGGAACTGTTGCTTTCCGATATAATTTTGATCGAGTCAAAGTCCTTTTTCCCCTGGCTGGCCAGGGCATAGTGCGCCAGTTTAGGACGCGGTTCGATCTCGTGCCTGGAAAAATAGTAGTTGATAAAACCGGCGGCCACCAGTTCGGCCAGCAGGGTCTGGATGCTGGAATAGTCGAATTTGGCGTTGAGCGCCCGGGCGAAATCATCGTCCGACACGATGCGGTTTTGGCGGCTGCTGTCCCAGGGCGTTTCCTGCACCAGGCGGTAGAGCACGGAAATGGGGTTGACGCTGGTAATGTTTTGCGCCTGCAAATATTCCTTGGGGTCGAAACGGTTGCTGCTTTCAAACTCTACTTTTTGCATCACCCCTTTGGCCACCCCGGTGCGCGAGCCGATCTCCAGCGAGTCGTTGGCCACGTACCAGGATACTTTTTCGGCCTCCAGGTTCATGTTGTAAAACGAGGAATAGAAAGGGT
This sequence comes from Saprospiraceae bacterium, assembly GCA_020846655.1. Taxonomy (GTDB): domain Bacteria; phylum Bacteroidota; class Bacteroidia; order Chitinophagales; family Saprospiraceae; genus M3007. Next base: position 6,928 of record JADLDL010000253.1, read on the forward strand.
TGCGTTCCGAGCCTTTTTCGCCACGGGTGAGGTGGATGACCTGGTTGGGGATTTCCACCCGAAAATCGACCGCCGGGTGAAACAGGCTGTCGCTGTCCATGTACAATTTGGCGTTGACGCCCTCCGACACGATGCTGATTTCCCGTTTGATGATAAACAACTCGGCGGTGCCGAAAAAGATGCGCTGCCGTTTTTTATTGAAAATAGTCAGTTTGGCCGGACTGTTGCCGCTGCCGTAGCCATACACCGAGGTGCCCCAAAGCCGGAACCCACCGATGTACTCGATGCCTTCGCCGATCTTGGCAATCTTCAGCGATTTTTCAAACGATTCGAAACGCGGGTACTGCGAGCCCACGCCTTTGTTTTCCACCACTACGTTTTCTTCAAACCGCCCCCAAATGCCACCTCTCGGGAAATACAGCGGGTAAAAGAACTCCGCCGAATCGCATTTGAAAATCGGTTTTTTGGCTTCCACTTTGTACCCGGTGAGCCGGGCATACACCGACGAGTCGAGGCCGGCATTTTGCCAACTGACCTTGCCGCCATGGCCTTCCCAGACGCCCTCGAAGGGGTAATACACGCCGGAGGTGTTGACCACCACCGTGGAGTCGGTTTTGCGCAGGCCGATCAGGTTGACATCGATGCAGCGGAGCTGGGGTTTTTGGTTTTCATAGGCAAAGTCGTATTTGCCGCTTTTGATTTTCCAGATGATCAAGCCGGCTTCGCGGGCCTGGAAGGCGCGTTGTTCGATAAAATCGGCCGAAAAGTCGAGAAACTGGCTGATGGGCCTGGTTTTGCCTTTTTCCACCGCTGCGATGGTTTGTTCGGCAAAGGGGTGCCAGCGTTTGAACAGGGTGGTGTCGGGGTCGTTCTTAGCGGCTGTAACCGCGTTGATGTAACTTTTGTAGTACGGAAAAGCGCCGAGCCGCTGATCGGCCAGGATATTGGACATCCGGATGATGCCCTTCATATCCTCTTCGGTGAAGCGTCCGGTTTTGTATTGTTTTTTAAAAACGGCGAAAGCCTCCTCCATATCGGGGCGCTTGGAAGCGGTCATAAATTCGCCGAGTTTATCCATGAATTCGTTGGGATTGTCGGGGAATTTGGGCTGGGTAGCCGTCTGGGCCAAACTGGCGTTCAGGGCCAGCAGGAAACCGCAGATCGTCAGGAAAAGAAACCGAAAGGGCGTAGAAAATGGATGTTTCATGTGCGAGGATGAAATGGTAGAAAAAACAGCGGCAAACGCCGCCACTGCTAACGCGTAAACGGCCTGCAAAAGTACGGGTTTAACGAGCAAAGCGGAGGCAAAGCCAATTTCCGCGCTGGTCCAGCGTCTGCCGCACAAAACCGGCCTGCGCGGCGGCTTCAGTGACAAGGTCGCCGTCGGTCGCCAGGATACCCGAGACCAGGAGCCAGCCGCCGGGTTTCAGCAATTCGGCGAGCCGGGGCAGCGAGTCGAGAATGACATTCCGGTTAATATTGGCCAAGGTGCCATCAAAATCGCGGCCTTGCACGGCCTCCAGGGTGCCGCAGCGCGCAGTGATCTGGCTGGCCACGCCGTTGGCGGCGCTGTTTTCGAGGGTATTGCGGTACGATTCCTCTTCGATGTCCACGGCTTCGGCTTGTGCAGCGCCCAACCGGGCGGCCAAAATGGCCAGTACGCCGGTGCCGCAACCGTAGTCGAGCAGTTGGGCGCCCGCGCAGGGCAGTTCCCGCAGTGCCCGCAGGCACATCCAGGTGGTTTCGTGGTGGCCGGTGCCGAAGGCCATTTTGGGGTTGATGACCAGTTCGTGTTGTACGCCGGCGATGGGGGGGTGGAAATCGGCGCGCACCGCGCAAAAATCTTCCACGATAACCGGCTGGAAATTGGATTCCCAGATTTTGTTCCAGTTTTGGGCGGGTAAAAAGGCTTTGGACCAACTGAACTCGAAACTGGCTTGCAGCTCGTCCAAGAGGGCATCCACGGGCACGGTGGCCTCGTCGCTGGGCGCCGGCAGGTAGGCGTCGAGGCCTTCGGGGGTTTCTTCAAAGGTGTCAAACGGCGCTTCTGCCAGGTACGCGAGGAGGATTTCGGCCGATTCGGGCGCGGTGAGGATGGTGTATTTCCAGTAGTGCACGGAACGTAGTTGTGGTGTGGGTGTGAAAATCGACGGAAAAATAGGGCCAATTGTTGAATATGGCCAATTGGATGAATGTGGTCAATTTATGCCGTTGTTGGCGGGACGCCAACAACATGGGCGAAACGTTCTATGCAAGGGCATTTATTCTTCAGGGGGTCGGGGGCGTAAAATTTGGCCGGCAGGAAATATCTTTACCGTTCAGAAAAATTTTCATGGAAACGGAGCCACCTCATGCCGGCGAATACGCGGCGATCCTGCAAAAAATGCTGACCGAAAACGAAACGGCGGCAGAAGCCGTGCGCGTCGCTGGCCGGCAAGACCTGGCCGAGGCACTCGTGGAGCGCGAAGCGGCCCGGGAACATTTGCAGGGAATCCAGGCGAACCGCGACCGATACCTGGCTGAATATACCGAACAGCACCGCCGGGAGTTGTTGGGCCAGATGCGAAGAAGTATGCAGGAAACCCTGGCGCAAGAACTGCTGGAAGCCGGCGAAGACGAGGTGGAAGCCCTGCTGGACCTGCCCAAACGCGAGATCGACGACATCCGGATGCGAATCGGCCAGCGGAAACTGGGCAAGCAGTTTGCCTGGGTGGAATACGAATCGGCAGGCCGCGGCGGGTATGTCACTTTCCGGCGCGGCAAAACCCGCTGCCGCTTCTGGCACGACTTGGGAGCCGGCAAGGCCCTCATGGTCATCGAAGTGCCCGATGAGGCCCGCTGGGAAACGGAAACCAGCATTCCGCTGGCCGAGCGCGAAGCCGTGCTCCGGTTCATCGGCGAAGACACGATCCTCCACCAAGCACCCGGACACCTGTTTCGGATCGATTCCAACAGCATCGTTATTCTCGCCCCCTTCTGACGTATGCAGCCCACACCCGACTTTGAAGCCTACGCCCGTACCCTGCAACGCGTCATGCAAGCCGCCGTCGACGAAGCCGAAAGCCTCCGGGACCAGGCGCGTGCCGAGCGCGACGCCGCCCATGCCGACCGGATGTCCGCCCAGGATATCCTGCACGAATTGGACCAGGCTGGCCGCATCGCTGCACAAGATTACGTGCAGCAGCACCGCCGGGAACTAAACGCCCAACTCCGCCTGGAACTCCAGGCTCTGGTTGCCACCAAATTGTTGAACAGCGGCCAAACGGCGGCTGAAATAGCCGAAACCCTACAGGTGCCGGCGGCTTGGGTGGAGCGGGTGCAGAAAACGTAGAACCATTTCACCGGAAGCCTTTCGGTGAAATCTCCTCTATTCCGGACTATATTATTTTTCGTACAGTTCATCAGGGTAAAATACCCGGTGGGTGTCTTGAAGATGCATTAACCGGGCTGCCTAAAGTGAATGCGTTTTTTTGATTTGGTTTCGTGCTCCCATTTTACACCCAAACAGAATAAAAGTTAAATTTACCCAGCCTGGCAACCCACATGTCGCTGTAGCGCGTCTATTCGCTTTCAGCGTTTATCGAATTTAAATGTTAATTCATCCAGCGATTCAGGACGTTTGCGAAACAAAATTTTACCAGGCCTGTTTTAGGCCTGCAAGTGGCCTGATTTGGCCGTGAAATTTACCCGTCACACCATGAAATATCCTGTTTACCTTTTTTTTCTCCTACTGGGGGCGGCACCGCTCCATGCCCAGAACACCGTCCTGAGCGGCCGGCTAACTGACGCCACCAACGGCGAAAACCTGATTGGCGCTACGGTGGAAGCCCTGGGGCTCGCTAAGGGCAACATCAGCAACGAATACGGCTTTTATTCCTTCACCCTGCCCTCCGGCAACGACTCGGTCACGCTGCGCTTCAGTTACCTGGGCTTCGAGCAAACCCTTCGCAAAGTGAAACCCA
>JADLDL010000254.1 GCA_020846655.1 Saprospiraceae bacterium
CCCCCCCCCCCCCCCCCCCCCCCCCCCCCCCCCCCCCCCCCCCCCCCCCCCCCCCCCCCCCCCCCCCCCCCCCCCCCCCCCACCCCGAAACACGAAACACGCTTAAAGAGCAAACCGCCGGGCTACTTCATTCCAGTTCACTACGTTCCACCAGGCGGAGATATAGTCGGGCCGGCGGTTCTGGTAGTTCAGGTAGTAGGCGTGTTCCCAGACATCGAGGCCGAGGATTGGGCGGCCGGGTTTTTCGGCCACGTCCATGAGCGGGTTGTCCTGGTTCGGGGTGCTGGTAATAAACAAGCCGCCGTCTTCACCGACGCAAAGCCAGGCCCAGCCGGAGCCGAAACGGGTTGTGGCAGCCTGTCCGAATTGTTTTTTAAACTCATCAAAGGAGCCAAAGGCTGCGTTGATTGCCGCGCCGAGCGCGCCCTCCGGCGCACCGCCGGCATTGGGCGCCATGACTTCCCAGAACATACTGTGGTTCCAGTGGCCACCACCGTTGTTGCGCACGGCCGGTGGTAGTTTTGAAATATTGGCCAGCAAGGTTTCGAGGGATTTGCCCTCGTGCTCGGTGCCCTGCAAGGCGGCGTTCAGGTTGTTTACGTAGGCGGCATGGTGCTTGTCATGGTGGATTTCCATGGTGCGGGCATCGATATGCGGTTCGAGGGAAGCGGGGGTATAGGGTAAGTCAGGAAGTGTGAATGCCATTTTCGACTTTGGATTTGTGTGAAACAATGAATCTCCAGAGGAAACAGCCGCCAAAGTAAGAAGTTCAGGTTGGAGGAGGCATAAAAAATCAGCGCCCGACGTTCTCCTTCGAACGACGGGCGCTTAATGTGTAAGAATAGTGTTTGTCCGCCTGCATCGCCGGATTACGTGTTGCTGCTCTATGGGCGATGCTGCTGCATAAGGGTGTGAACATAGTGACACTTACTGCCAACTATATAGTTTTTCAAAGGCGTGCCCAAGTGGGCAGGGGGGGAAGCGGGTATTGAGACTTAAAATAAAGTCAAAAAAGGTGGGGGGTGGCATCTAAATATGCTAGTTTGTAATACGGTTTCTGTGATGCCCTGTGATGCAAATGTAGGCCTACGGGCAGCAGTAAACTATCCGGACTTGTCCCCGATTTTTTCTCAGGGAAAACCCTGAGTTTACACCAGAGGTACCGTAATCATGGTACTTGTGCCCTGGCCTTCGGCCGATTGGATGCTGATTTCGCCCTTTAGGAACTGTACGCGCTGGGCGACATTGTCGGTGCCCATGCCCTTGTTGACCCGGTCGGGGTCGTAGCCTTTGCCATTGTCTTCGACCAACAGGGTGAGTTCGGAATCGGTGCGGGAGAGTTGCACCAGGATTTCGGTGGCTTTGGCGTGTTTCTGGCTGTTTTGGAGCAGTTCCTGCACAATCCGGTAGCAATTGAGGGCCAGGGTATGGTCGAGTTGGCTGAAGTCGCCAAAATGCTGAAAATCAATGGCGGGCACGCCGGCGCCTTGTACCCGGCTGATCAGGTCGCTGACGGCTTTCATCAGCCCAAACTGGTGCAGCGAGCCGGGTTGCAGGTTGCGTGAGATTTGGCGGGTTTCGGCGATGGTGTCGTCGAGCAGGTGTTTAATTTTACCAAATTCCTCGTTTTCACTGAGCAGCGGCAGTTTGGCCGACAGGTTTTCGAGCCTGATTTTTGTTGCGGCCAGCAGACCGCCCACACTGTCGTGCAGGTCGTGGGCCACCCGGCGGCGTTCGGTTTCCTGGCCTTCGATCATGCTTTGCATCGACTCGATCCGCAGGGCGTCTTCGAGTTGGCGAATGGTTTGCTGGTTGATTTGTTCCTTGATTTCGGCAATCACCCGATTGGTATGCAGCCGGTGCCGGTAGAAGCGCACCATAAAGAACATGAGTAAAAAAGTGGCGCCCAGCGCCACAGCCAGTGCCCAACTAACGAGCCGTTGTTGCTGCGCGGCATTTTCGATGGTAGCTTTCTGTTCTTCCAGGTCGTCCAGGCGCCTGCTTTTTGCATCCACTCGGAACTGGTGGGTCAGGCGCTGGTAGGTGGCCTGGCGCTCGCGCTCGAGCAGTTCATCGCTGAGCCGGCTGTATTTCATGGCGTAGTCGTAGGCTTTGGCCAGGCTATCTTTTTTGCCATAGATCGCGGCCAGGTCGCGGTAAATATTGCGGCGCAGGGTATCGTAGAGCGGGATGTCGTTTTTTTCGGCACGGGTGAGCAATTGGATGGCCAATGCGGACTCGCCGTTCAGGAAATTGAGGTGGCCAATCTGGTACTCCGCCCAAGTGGCCAGGTAGGGATAACCGGCCGAGTTGGAGTTGTCGCGCACCCGGAAGGCCATGTACAAGGCGTTTTTGTATTTTTTTTCGCGCTGATACCGCATCACTTCATCCATTTGGAAACGGATTTCGAGCAGGGTGTCGCGCAGCACGTCGTTTCGCTCGCGAAAGGCTTTTTTGAAAACACTGGCCGTGGTGGTATCGCCTTTCAGGTTGTAAATCCGCGTCAGACTGACCAGGAGCCGGGCTTCCAGCTGCGTGTGCTGGTGGCGCCGAAAGTAATCGAGGGCGCCTTGCTGGATGAGCATGGCCTCGTCGTCCGAACTTTCTTCCGGCAGCAGGTCGGCCAGTTCGGCGCGTACGCGGAAATAGGCCAGGGAGTCGCCGATCCGCGAAAAGCGGGTGACGCTGTTGGTCAGGTATTCAAACATCAGGCTGCGGTTGCCATAGGTATTGAGCTCGTAGTAGGCCCATTTGTACCACAGCACACCTTGCCGGCGCACATCGCGGCGGTCGTTGGCGTCTTTCAGCATGCTGTCGATCTGCGGGAACGTCAACGTTTCGTCGAAGCCTTCCTGCGCCCAGGCACAAGCAGGTGCTGCCAACAGCAGCAAATGGAGCAGCAGCCTAAATATATTCATAACCATCAGTCGTTCAGCAAGTTCCACTGCAAGGCTGCTTTTACCAAGCCGGCCGTATTGCGCGCGCCCAGTTTTGCCAGGAGGGCCGCCCGGTGGCTTTCCACTGTTTTTTCCGATAAAAATAATTTGCCGGCGATCTCTTGCGTCGTGAGTTCATCCATAATCAGGCGCAACACTTCGCGTTCGCGGCGGCTGATTTTGGGTGGTTCTTTGGCGGCCCCCGCCTTCCGCTCGCGCATGAGGCTTTGCATCATCGTGTCCGTCACTTCCTGGCTAAAATAGGTTTTGCCGGCGGCCAGCGCGCGGATAGCCGAAGACAACTCGTTTTTGGTCGTGTTTTTCAGCACATAGCCCTGGGCGCCCAGGCTGAGCATGGCACTGATAAAACTTTCGTCGTTGTGCATCGACAGGGCCAGGATTTTAACATCCGGGTGACTGGCTCTCAGTTCTTTACACACATCCAGGCCCGATTGGTCGGGCAAATTGATGTCGAGCAACAGCACGTCGGGTATAATTTCCGGCACTTGTTTCAGCGTATCGGCAGCCGTTCGGGCCAGGCCGCATATTGAAAAACCCGGCTCGTCGGCCAGCATACTTTCCAGCCCTTCGGCAAACATGACGTGGTCGTCAGCAATAAAAATTCGTATCACAGTTCAGAGTCTATACTTATGTAGAACAATTTCAAACCATCGGCAAATTACGGTAATTTCGCTACACTCTTTCACCCTTCGCGGTACTTTTGCCCCCACAAGGCCCGCTCTGCGGAGCGGCTTGTGTTATTTGTGGTCCACCAATTTAAAATCAATCGTTTCATGGATTACCGGATAGAAAAAGATACCATGGGCAAAGTTCAGGTGCCCGCCCATGTGTATTGGGGCGCTCAAACCCAGCGTTCGATCGAAAACTTCAACATTGCCCGCGACACCAACCGGATGCCCCTGGAAATCATCCGCGCCTTTGCTTTTTTGAAAAAAGCCGCAGCGCTGACCAACTTCGAGGCGGGCGTTTTGCCAAAAGAAAAATGCGAGCTGATCGCCCGGGTGTGCGACGAAATCCTGGCCGGCCAACTGGACGATCAGTTTCCATTGGTCGTTTGGCAAACCGGCTCGGGAACACAAAGCAATATGAATGCCAATGAGGTGATCGCCTACCGCGCCCATGTGCTGCAAGGTGGCCAACTGACTGACGAACAAAAGTTTGTACACCCGAATGACGATGTAAACAAATCGCAGTCGTCCAACGACACCTTTCCTACCGCCATGCACATTGCTGCGTATAAAATGCTGGTGGAGGTGACTATTCCGGGTATTGAAAAACTGCGCGACACCCTGCGGGCCAAATCCGAGGCGTTTATGGATGTCGTCAAAATCGGCCGCACCCACTTCATGGACGCCACGCCGCTCACCCTGGGGCAAGAGTTTTCGGGCTACGTCGCCCAACTGGAACACAGCCTGCGCACCATCCGCAACAGCCTGGCCCACCTGAGCGAACTCGCCCTGGGCGGCACCGCCGTCGGCACCGGCATCAACACCCCCAAGGGATATTCTGAAGATGTCGCCCGCCATATCGCCGCCCTGACCGGTCTGCCCTTTGTGACGGCGCCCAACAAATTTGAAGCCCTGGCCGCCCACGACGGCATCGTGGAGAGCCACGGCGCGCTGAAAACCGCCGCCGTCAGCCTGATGAAAATCGCCAACGACATCCGCATGCTCTCCTCGGGCCCGCGCTCGGGCATTGGCGAAATCCATATCCCCGACAACGAGCCCGGCTCTTCGATCATGCCCGGCAAAGTGAACCCTACCCAATGCGAAGCCCTCACGATGGTGGCCGCCCAGGTGCTGGGCAACGACGTGGCCATCAATATCGGCGGCGCCACCGGCCATTTTGAACTGAATGTGTTCAAACCGGTGATGATCTACAATTTCCTGCATTCAGCCCGCCTCATCGGCGAAGCCTGCGTGTCGTTCAACGACAAATGCGCCGCTGGTATCGAACCAATTCACGACAACATCAAAAAACACGTGAACAATTCGCTGATGCTGGTCACTGCACTCAATACCAAAATCGGCTACTACAAAGCCGCTGAAATTGCCCAAACGGCACACAAGAACGGCTCCACGCTCAAGGAAACCGCCGTACAACTGGGCTACCTCACGGCCGAAGAATTCGACCTCTGGGTACGGCCCGAAAATATGGTCGGCCGGGGATAGGAAGAGGTTGGAGGGTTAGAAGGTTGGAGGGTTAGAAGGTTAAAAGGTTAGAAAGTTGAAAGGTTAGAGGGTTGTTGCCTGATTTAACCCCTCCAACCCTCCAACTTTCTAACCTTTTAACCTTCTAACCCTCCAACCTTCTAACCTTAACCTTCTAACCCCTCTAGATTCACCAGCCCGGAATGATGTTGAGCCCAAATTGCCAGCGTCGGTTGTCTTTGTTGACTGATATAGGCAAGGCGTAATAGGGTTCCAGTACCAGCACGCCAAACAGGTTGAGGCGCAGTGAAACACCGGCCGACAGGATGGGTTTGTGCTGCAACGCGTTGGTGGGATTGTTCTCGTCGCGACGTTTCAGGTCGTCGGCGGTAAACCAGCCGAGTCCGGCATCGAAAAACAGATTCAGGTCAGTAAGCAGGAAATTGCTGGAAATCAAGGCCAGTTTTTTAGGCCCGGTAAAGGGCAGGCGGAGTTCCACATTGGCTACGGCTATTTTACTGCCCGCCATCCGCTCGATCAGGCTCGGATCGTCGGTGTACAACACATTGCTGGTGTACCCCCGCACATAGTAGGATTGCGCAGCAAACAAGGGATAAATTTGACTGGAGTTGCCGCCAAAACGCCCGTAGGTGATGCCCCGCAGGGCCAGGGTAACGGGGCGGAACCGGAAGTATTTGCGGCCGTCGAGCAACAGGGTGGTAAAGTTATAATCGCCAAAATACTGCTCCACACCGATGCGGTAGCGCCAGCCGTCGAGGGGCGCGGTAAGTCCGAAATACGAATTGTCGCCCACATAGGCGGCGTTCAGGTTGGTCATTTTCAGGCTGCCGGGAGCCGGCAGGCGTTCGCGCTCCTGCCCATAGAAGAATCCGCTTTGGTCGTAGTAGTACAAGTAGCGGTCCAGCCGCTGGTGATAGTATTCAAAAGCGGTACCCACTTCCAGGCGCCGGGTCACCGACAGCGGGAAAAACGCAAACGCGCCCACCCGTTCCTGGAACAGGCGTTGGATGTACAATTCATCTTTGTACCCGATGTAGGCCAGGCTGCTGTCGAGAGAGTATTCCTCGCCGGGGGTGTAGTCTGGCAGATAACTGCCCGAGCGATAGGGGATGTGCGACAGGTCGATACCCCATTGGATGCGGTGTTTCTGGTTGAGGTACCTGAACTGTCCGGCTGCATCGGTGATCTCGCCATTCAGGGCTACGCCGGCATACAGACGGTTGTTGCCCAGAATATCATCGAACCACATTTCCACTGCACCGGCCAACCCCGTAGTAGAGCCGATGCTGTTGTTGCCAGCCCCGGCGCTAATGCCGCTGTTGTTGAGGTAGGTGAGCGCAAACTGAGGTTTGTAGGGAGCAGGGCTGAGCACGGTGCTGCCGGCTGATTCCCGGGCCTTGATGTCCATCAGGCGCAGGTTGGTGTTGACGATGTCGCGTTGCCGGGGATCGAACGGCGGCAAAGACGCCGGCACCATGTCCACTTTGCTGCCCTCTACTTCCTGCAAGACAAAATCAGCGGCTTTGCCCTGGTGAATTTCATAGCCGCCTTTGTTGTAGTAGGTGTACAGGATGCGGTCGCGGTCGCCCGAAACGGCTATCGCCGGCGCATACGGCGTAATACCGCTGATCCCGGTTTCCAGATCGGTGGCCTGAAACACTTTTTTGCTGGCACGGTCGTAAACATACAGGTTACGCCGGCCGTCGCGGTCGCTCAGGAAATAGAGGTTGCCAGCGGCATCAAATTGGGGATTCATGTTGTTGGCGCCGGGAAACAGATCAATCTGTTCGACCTCACCCGTCGACATGTCACGGATAGCCAGGTTCATCGTCCAGGCGCCGTGGCTGCGGCCGCGTTCGAGGCTGATCTGGTCGGTACTGAAAGCCAGGTATCGCCCATCGGCACTCCAGGCCGGCAGTATTTCAGAGGCCTTGTCGTTGGTGAGCCGCGTGATTTTTTTCTTCTTCAGGTCGTAGGCATACAGGTCGGTTTGGCCATTGACCAGGCCGCTGACCACGATGGTTTTGCCGTCGGGACTCCACACCGGGTTGTTAAACTCGGGCACTTCCGGAAACGACAGGCGTTCCAGCGTTTTTCCTTTAAACACATCTTTGATCACCAGCGTGCTCCGCCCTTTTTCATAGACATCAAAGGCAAATCGTTTCTCGTCGGGCGCCCAGGTGCCGGCGCTTTCGATAAAATCAAACTGGTCGATATGGCCGTCCTGGGTGCTGCTCGCTACCTTTTTGATCACCTTGCCCGTACGAGCGTCGGCCAGGTAGAGATCGAGGGAAAACAGGTTGCGTTCGGACAGGAAAATGAGGTATTTGCCGTTTTGGCTGATCGAAGGGCTGATGTTCATCGAGCCAAAGTTGTCCTCCGAGAGCAGGCGTTTGCCCGGCAAATCTTCTTTTTTGTTTTTGGTCAACCAACGGCCGTAGTGGTTCCGCAGGGTCTCAGTCCAGGCTGCCGCCAGCGAATCGGAACTCGTGCCGAGGGTAATCCGGATGGCCGGGTCGAGGCCGAATTTGGCAGTGTTGACAAACAGCGGCCGGATCACTTCGTCGCCGTACACGCCGGTGACGAAAGCCCAGAACGATTGGCCCCAGCGGTAAGGGAAGTACCTGCCACTGTCGAGATCGCGCAGTTTTTTGGGCAAAGCATCGTTTTTCACGGCATCGCGCATCCACATGGCGGTTTGGGCATCGATACGCCCAATAGACAGGTATTCGGCCAGGCCTTCCACCATCCACAAGGGCAGGTTGGACACGCTGCGCAGGTTGGTGGAATCGCCGTGGATAAGCAGGTGATACTGGAAAGCATGCACCAGTTCGTGACCCAGCACGTGGTGCGTTTGCTGGTTGGTCATCGCCACCGGAAACACCACGCGGTTGCGCAGGCCTTCCGTGACGCCGCCGGTACCCACGCTGATATCGCCCATGATGGCGTTGGTTTGTTGAAAACCAGCGTGGTTGCTGTAGATGAGCAGCGGGTTCTTTTCGGTAAACGTGTCTCGCAAAACCGCCTGGTGCATCTGGTACCAGAGTTCGGCGGCAGCGGCCAGTTCTTTCAGTTTGTCCGGATTGTCCAGGTATTCGTACAAGGTGAAATGTTCGGTTTGGTGTACCTTGAAATCCTGGTCCTGGTAGCGTGGTTTGTTGCGCCCAAAATATTGTGCTTGCAGGGAGGGCGCGGCCGACGCGAAGAAAAGAAGCGATAAAAACAAGTAGCGTCTCATAGCCGTTTGGATTGGGTTACTTACGTGATTTTTAAAAAATTTACTGTATTACTACAACAAGAGAAACGAGTGAAATATGTGGTTTGGATGTTACCGTGGCGTTAATTCCGGCCAAATTGCACCGGGTTGGCAATTCAGCCGGCCTTTGGCGCCAGCGCTGAAAATCGTCGGCCTGCGGCGGCGCCTGTTTTTTTCCTGTCATGAAACGATTCGCATCCTGGTTTTTTCAATTGTTTTGGATTGCTGTTTGTGCGCTGGCTATGGTATGGCAGACGCGCCTGCTGGTTAGTGCAGTGGCATCAGACCCCTGGTTCGACGGGTTTGTGTTTGGCGCCACCGTGTTCGGCTACAATTTTACCGCCCCGGCTGCCCGGCGTTGGGTCGCCTGGACTATGGGCCTGGGCGCCGGCTATTGTTTTGCGCAGCTACCGATGGCACAACAACTGGCCGTTTTGTTGCCAGCCGGCATTTGGTACGCCTACTATGGCCTGCACCGGCCGGAAGCCAGCGGCCTGCGCCGCTATCCGGTGCTCAAGCCCCTCGCCGTTGCCCTGGCCTGGGCCTGGGTGACGGTTTGGCTCCCCTTGCCGCTATTGGAATGGACAGCCGCCACCGGGCTATTCGTTGGGCGGGCGGCTTTTATTTTTGCGCTGGCGCTGGCCTACGATCTCTGCGACCAACATTACGACCGAACAAAAGGCCTCGATACCCTGGTGCTCCAACTCGGCGTCACCCGCTCGCTGCGGCTCATCGATGCAGCGTTGCTGCTGGCAGCCGGCGCTGTCCTCGGCAATGTTGTTGCCGGCCGGTATAGCTTTGCTGCGGCACTGGCACTGGGCGCGTCGCTGCTGTTCAGCCCTTGGGCTATCCGGCAATTGGCCCGGCGCCCGCATTGGGGCAATTGGCGAAAGGTGCTCATCGATACCCTGATGCTCCTGCAATTCGCCCTCGTGGCCGGGGCCTTGCTCGCCTGATTTTTTTCATATTTGCTGCAAAATGACCATCATGTACCTGTTTCGCGTTGTTCCCGTGTTGCTGCTTGCCCTGCTGTTTGCCTGCTCCGATGGCCGGCGCAATATCGAAGACTATTATTTCCCTAGCGGCCAACTGGCCACCGGGCGGGTCTATGCCTATGCCGGCGTGGAGGGCGACACCAGCGACCGGCGGTACTGGTACTACCGCACGATCCCGCGCGACAGCGGTTTGTTTTTGGTCGGTACGCAGTACGACCATGCGTTTGAGGTGGTGCAAATGCTGCGCGAAAAAATAGTGGCCAGCGGCGCGCTGGCGCGCGAAAGTTTCCTGTACGAAACGGACCCGAATACCGGTGTAGCCCGGCAAATACCGGCCGTAATCGAAGCGCCGGACCTGTTTCCGTTCCGGGTGAGGGACTCGCTGGGCGTATTTCTGTTCCGGATGCACTACCAGCCGCCCGGCGATTCGCTGGCCACGATCTATGTGATCCGCAACCGCCGTTTTCTGGGCGACGGGCCTGATTTTGAGTTTAATGGAAAAACAGTTCCAACCATACGCTTCAGCGTGCGCGAAGCCATTGGGCACGACCGCGAAGGGGCTTCTGAGTTTGAAGGCGAGGGCGAAGAGTGGTATGCCCGGGATTTGGGCCTGGTGTTCTACCGGCGTTCGTTTTCCGGCGGAAAGTTCCGGTATGCCTACCGCTTGCAGGAAACGTTTGCGATGCAAGAATTGGAGCGCCGGGCGGGGCAAGGGAAGCAGATAAAAAAATAAGGGCCAGTTGGCAACACACAAACCGTTTGTGGTTTGCGTGTTGCCGACTGGCCCTATTCCATTTAGAAGTTCAGGCACCTATTTCCACCAGTGGTGGCGGATTTTGATGGTTTTCACCGTGCCGTCGTTGAGCGTCAGTGTGGCGTCGCGGTCGCAGGTGCCGTCGCCGAAGTCGAGGGTACGGGTTTTGTCGCCGTTTTTAAACTCGATGACGCCTTCTACTACCCAAGGGCAAAGCGCGCGCTTCATCAGTGGGGTGGTGATGGTTGCCGAAAACGTTTCGCCTTTGCGGTTCGTGCCCGTGGCCGTGCCTTCGATGCTCCACACGTTGTCGAGGTGCGTAGGGGTATCAGCGCCCTCTACCAGGGTGCGGGTGCGGTTGGTTTGGTAGGTAGCCTGCGTGCCGTCGGGAAACAGGAAGGTTTCGTTGGCTTCGCGAACCAACACGGGCTGGCCGTTGGCGTTCGGGCCCTGGTTCGTCAAAGTCCGGGTGCCTTCGATTTTCACGCCATCGACATAGAAATTGTTAAACGTAACAGTGCGCAGCGCGCCGACGACCGACATTTTATTGCTTTGTTCGATCACGATGCTGCCTTTGAACGTGTGGTTGTCTTTCGTGCAGCCATCGGGCGAATAGTCGAGCGTGATGGTGTTCGGCCAGGTGCCTTTGGGCTGGGCGAAGCTCACGTTGGGGCAGCCGCCACGGTCGTCGGCCCCGGCTCCGGTAAATTCATCGGCCACAAAGCCGTCGATCTCATAGTCGGTGTATTCGGACAGGTCGTTGTAGGACGCGATGTCTTCGGCCGTCGTTTGGTCATAGGTGGTGGCAGTGTCGCTGTCTTTTTTGCAGGATTGGAGCAAAAAGCCGGAGATCAGGATGGCGCTAAGGGCAAAAAAAGCCTTTTTCATTGTGTGTTGTTTGTTTTTGAGCACTGGGAAAAATAGTGTTGCGATAGCGCTGGCCGGCGCTGGTTCTCTTTCGAAAGATCAGTGCTAAGACTGGGCAAGCCCGGGAGGGTTTAACCTTTGTTTAGTTAAAAAAAGTTTAAGAAAAAAATACTGGCTACCGGCCCTTGCTCAGACGAGGCCTTCGCGCACCAGGTCGTGCAAATGCACAATACCCTGGTACTGACCGTCTTTGAGCACCAGCAACTGGCTGATCGAGTGCTGGCGCAGCAAGGCCAGGGCATCTACGGCCAGGGCATCGGGGTCGATGGTCTTGGGCGAGCGGGTCATGATTTCCTGGGCGGTGATGTGCCCGAAATCGGTGCTGTGCTGGAGCATGCGGCGCAGGTCGCCGTCGGTTACGATGCCGAGCAGGGCGCCGGCGTCGTCGAGTACGGCGGTGGCGCCAAGGCGTTTGCCCGTGATTTCGAGGATCACCTCGCGCAGGGTCGCGTTGGCGTGTACCATCGGCTGTTCGTGCAGGGCGCAGAGTTCGTGCACGCGCAGGTAGAGTTGTTTGCCCAGGGCGCCGCCGGGGTGAAATTTGGCAAAATCGCTGGGGCTGAAGCCGCGCAGGGCCAAGAGGGCGACGGCAATGGCGTCGCCAAGGGCCATTTGGGAGGTGGTGCTGGTGGTAGGGGCGAGGTTGTTGGGGTCCGCTTCCTGGTCGATGGGCGTCCAGAGCACATAGTCGGCCTGGCGGGCCAGGGTACTTTGCCGGTTGGCGGTAATGGCGATGAGGCAATTGCCGAAGTTTTTGACCAGCGGCACCAATACTTTGATTTCGGCCGATTCGCCGCTTTTGGAGAGGCAGAGGACTACGTCGCCGGGCTGGATCATGCCGAGATCGCCGTGGATGGCGTCGGCGGCATGCAGGAACAGAGCCGGCTGGCCGGTAGAATTGAGCGTGGCCACGATTTTCTGGGCCACGATGGCGCTTTTGCCGATACCCGTGAGCACCGCCCGGCCCTGGCACCGGTAGATTGCTTCTACGCAGGCCTGAAAGTCGGTGGTATCGTCGAGGCTGTCGGCCAGGGCCAGCAGGGCTTCGGCTTCGATGCGGATGGTGCGCTGTGCGGCGTCGAGTACAGGATGAGTGCCGGTTGTTTTCACGGTGTGCGACATAAGGAGGGCCAAAAGTACGGCAGCGCCGCTCGAAAACGATCAAAGCGGCAAGGGAATTTGGGGGCTGCGGCCGGTAGCCGGCGGCGGATTCTGAAAGGCCGAACGTTCATTCCCAAATCTTCTTCCCCAAGGGCCGGTTTCGCCATTTTCACAAACCATCGAAAAGTACAAAAACAAATTTTTATACTGACTTCGCTAACAATAAGGCGCGCCGGCAAAATTATCGCTGGAATATTCGAAAATGCTTAACATTTTTTTGGACAAAAATTTGCTTACAAATTCTTTTCTGTTTTACTATCTTTGACGCCTTTTTGAAAAATGCCCTGTTTTACGGCGGCATTTTTCACCCAGAATTATCCTGCCAACCCTTTAAATACCGTTTGGTAACCGGACGAAAATCCGGGTGAACTACCTGGAACGCTATTTAACGATATCACTCTAAAATTCCGGGCTGATCCTGCGCCGTTGTGGAAATTATACGTATTTTCAACGGGCTAAAATGCAGGTTGACCCGCACGCAATTAAATAACTTAGTATTAGTAATCGAACGATGACTGCGATTTCAGCTGAACGCGATACCCTACAAGAAAACTTACACCGGTATTTCGGATTTGACCAATTTAAAGGCGAACAACGCGCCATCATACAAAGCCTGCTCGACGGCAACGATACGTTTGTAATTATGCCCACCGGCGGCGGCAAAAGCCTTTGCTACCAACTGCCGGCCCTCATGCTTCCCGGCACCGCCATCATCATTAGCCCGCTCATCGCCCTGATGAAAAACCAGGTCGACAGCATTCGCGGCTACTCGGATGCCGACGAAGTGGCGCACTTCCTCAATTCCTCCCTCACCAAGGCCCAAATGAAAAAGGTGAAGCAGGATATTACCGACGGCAAAACCAAACTGCTCTACGTGGCGCCCGAAACGCTCACCAAAGAAGAGAACATCGAGTATTTCCAAAACGCAAACATCTCCTTCGTAGCCGTCGACGAAGCCCACTGCATTTCCGAATGGGGCCACGATTTCCGGCCGGAATACCGCCGGATCCGCACCATGCTCGACGCCGTCGCCCGCAACGTGCCCATCATGGCCCTCACGGCTACGGCTACCCCCAAGGTGCAACAGGATATCCTGAAAAACCTGGAAATGGGCCACGAACGCACGTTTATCTCGTCGTTCAACCGCGACAACCTGTTCTACGAAATTCGATCCAAGGTTAAAAAAGACCAAACGGTCAAACAGATCATCCAGGTTATCAAAGAGGAATTCCGCAACGAATCGGGGATTATTTATGTCCAAAACCGCAAAACGGCCGAAGATTTGGCCCAAATGCTGATGGTCAACGACATTAAAGCCGCCCCCTATCACGCCGGCCTCGACCCCAAAACCCGCTCCCGGACGCAAGATGATTTCCTCATGGAAAACATCGACGTCATCTGCGCCACCATCGCCTTCGGTATGGGCATCGACAAGCCCGACGTGCGTTTCGTGATCCACTACGAT
Organism: Saprospiraceae bacterium; assembly: GCA_020846655.1. Lineage (GTDB taxonomy): Bacteria > Bacteroidota > Bacteroidia > Chitinophagales > Saprospiraceae > M3007. Next base: position 13,687 of record JADLDL010000254.1, read on the forward strand.
ATGCCGAAAAGTATCGAAAACTACTACCAGGAAACCGGCCGGGCCGGGCGCGACGGGATGGCCGGCAAATGCATTGCCTTTTACAACTACAACGATATCCTGCGCCTCGAAAAATTCCTGCGTGATAAGCCCGTCGCCGAACGCGAAATGGGCGCTCAACTGATGCAGGAAGTCGTAGCCTACGCCGAAACAGCCTCCTGCCGCCGCCGCTTCCTGCTGCACTACTTCGGAGAAGAATTCGAGGAAAAAGAGTGCGGCAAAATGTGCGACAACTGCAAACACCCCAAGGAACGCGTCGACGTCACCCAGGAAATGGTGCAAGTGGTCCAAAGTGTACTCGAACTCAACGAGAACTACCTGATGAAGACCATCGTGGACTACATCATGGGCCGCGAAACCAAAGAAATGAAGGATTTCGGCTTTACCCAACTCGAAAACTACGCCATCGGGGAAGGCCGCGACGAAAACTTCTGGAACTCCGTGATCCGCCACGGAATGATCAACAACCTCATCTACAAGGAAATCGAAGAGTTTGGCCTGATCAAAGTGTCGGACGAGGGCCGCAAATTTGTGCAGACGCCCTACCCGGTTCAAATTACCGTCAACCACAACTACGACGACGCCGACTACGACTTCGACGACGAAAAAGGCAGTACCGACGTGCTCGACGAGGTGCTGATGAATATGCTCAAGGACGTCCGCAAGACGGTTGCCAAAAAATTCAACCTGCCGCCGTACGTCATTTTCCAGGACCCCTCCCTCGAAGAAATGGCCACCCAGTACCCCACCTCCATGGAGGATATGGCCAAGATACAGGGGGTTTCCATCGGTAAAGCCCAGCGCTATGCCCAGCCGTTTGTCGACCTGATCGTCAAATATGTGGAGGAAAACGAGATCGAGCGGCCGATGGACATCACCATCAAAACCGTCGCCAACAAATCCAAAACCAAGGTCAGCATCATTCAGGCCATCGACCGGAAAATTCCGCTGGAAGACATCGCCAAATCCAACGATATGAGTTGGGGCGAACTCATGGACGAGCTCTACGGCATCGTCATGTCGGGCACCAAACTGCGCCTCGACTACTACCTGACCAAGGCCATCGACGAATACGTCCGCGAAACAATCCTGGAATACTTCAAACAAGCCCCGACCGACGACCTCGACGAAGCGTACAAGGAGTTGAAAGAAGATGAAATTACCTGGGAAGAAATTCAGGTCATGCGCCTGAAGTTCCTGAGCGACTTCTCCAACTAGGCGGCACCTATTTTTTATCCTGCAACAACTGCAAAAAGCGGGGCGGCACCTCTTCCGTCAGCCAAACGCCGTTGGCCGACCGATAAAAAACATGCCCGGCGGCCCGCATGGCCCTTGCCAGCACCATCAGTACCACCGGCTTGCCATGTCGCTGCCCCACCCGCAGCGCGGTGTCGACATCGGCCGACAAATGCACGTGGTGGCGCCGGCGTTTTTGCAGCCCTTCTTTCAGGATGGCCGGCAGAAACCGCTCGGCGGTGCCGTGGTACAACCGTTCCGGCGGTGTTTCCGGCGCGTAATCCAGGTCGATTTCGAGCGAATGGCCCTGGCTGGCCCGGATTTGGGTGCCGTCGGCGCTGAAGGCAAAGCGCTGCTTGTCGTTTTTTTCCACCACCTCCTCCAGCAGGGCCCGTGTCAGCGGAGCACCTTGGGCTGCAAATGCAGCCAGCAAAGCCTCCACCTCGCACCAACCCTGCGCATCAAGTTGTAGCCCAAATTGGGCCGGATTGTGGCGCAGCAGGTAGGATAGTGTTTTGGACAATTGAATCAGTGCCGTTGGGGTAGCCATCGTATTTCTATTTTTTCGGTAAAGATGAAGATGCCGGACTTGATGTTGGGAGCGGCAGTTTGATACTCCGGCAAAACCCGCATGTTTCGGCAATGGTTTCTTGAGAAATGCTTTTTTTCGCCGGGCCAAGGCCCGACTGTCACCGTCTGGCAAAATCAGACCCGGGCGAAATTCGTTTTACTTAAAAACACGACATACCATGACTACATCCCTGCTTTTTCGCAGTTTTTTCTACTTTTTTGCCCTGAGTTTGCTCGTTTCCTGCACAGCAGAACGGCGCCTGCACCGCCGCCTGGTGGGCAATTGGAACATCGAGCGCTACGAACAACGCTTTTCCAACGGCGAAACCGAACTCGCCTCCAACCTCGGCACGATTACGTTCCGGAAAAACGGCGGCGGCGACAAGGAACTTTCCATCCTAACCCGCAGCCTGCGCCAACGCGACAACAGCGACTTTTCCTGGAAAAACACCGCCGAAGACGTCACCATCATCAGTAACAACTCCGAACTGGCCAAAACCTGGCTGGTCATGAAAAACAAACGCTCCTTCCAGCAATGGAAGTCCACTACGCAAGGCACCGTACAAACCATGGAATTGCGGCGGCGCGACTAAGGAAAATATTGAACCACTGAGGGCACTAAGATCACTAAGAAAACCTAAGAAACTGTTTTAAAACTCCTGCCGGAGTGGAAAGGCTCAGGTTTTGGGGATAGGCAAGGCTCATTTTTTGGCCAATATTGGGGTATATTCGCCAAAAAATAGCCGCAGTATAGCCACAAAAGATGAGTCTTTCCGCCCGGCAAGGGGTTTTAAAACAGTTTCTTAGTGCCCTCAGTGCTCTTCGTGGTTCAAAAGACACTGGGCGAGGCCGAGCGACGATTACCCCGCGTATTTCCGTTTGCGCAGCCAAAAGAACACCGCCCCGAAAATACCCAGCAACAGTAGCGGCAGACCGATATTGAGCACCTGCCAAAAGGTTTTTTCATCGTTGGCCCGCACCGTGTCGATCAGGCGGAGTTTCACCTCCTTGGAGCGGGCCTCGATCACGCCCGTGGCATCCACCAGGTACTCCACAGCATTGAGCATCAGGTCCTTGTTGGCGTAGGTGGCTTTCTCAAAACGGTTGAGGCCCAGCGGCAGCCATTCTTTTTGCGCAGCGTTGCGTACAAAATTGGCAGCCACATCGCCGTCGCTGATCACGATCATGCGGTTGGGCACGGAGCTGCTCCGGTACTCCACCCCGATTTGTTTGAGCCCGCTGAGCATTTCTTCCGACACCCGGTTTTCGTAGTTCGACGGAAAGGTGCCTTCCAGCAAAACCCCCACGATTTGTGAGCCCTTGTCAAATTTGCTCGGCTCAGCCTCGTATTTCAGGATATCAAAATTCAGGTCGATCGGGCTGAATTGCAGGCGGCTGTAGCGGCTGCTTTGGAGCAAAACGGTTTTGGCCACAGGGGTTTTGGTGCGTATGGTGTCGATGGAAGAACAGAATTTCAACTCCACGCGGTCCATATTTTTCACCACCGGGTGTTTGCCCACTGGCATCACAGCCGGGTGGTAGTACCACTTGAACAGCCGGAACTGCGGGGCATTGCCCACCACACCCACTTGCAACGGGATCTGGGTGCATTCCATATCCACCACCAGGTCGGGCTGGATGCGCGCGCCGTATTTGAAGAGCATGTCTTCGAGGTTGAGCGGGTAGTCGGCGGGAATAAAATGCGCCGCCGTGCGCAGGCTGTCCAGGTCGGCGTTGAGCCGGTCCACCAGCCAGAGCACTTTCCCGCCCTGCATGACGTATTGGTCAATCTTGAACTTGTCACGCTCTGAGAAGGTGCCGCGCGGCTTGGCGATGATCAGCAGGGCACAGGCTTCGGGTTTGACCTGCACCGAGGAGTCGAGCAGGATCCGGTCGGTATCGTAGTACTGGTGGAGACTGCGTTCCAGGTCGATGGTTTGGAGTTCGTCGAGTTCGCCGTGGCCCCGGGTAAACAGAATCACCGGCCGGCCGGGGCTGCGGAGTTTTTTAATGGCGTTGGCCAGTTTATACTCCAACAGACTCACCGAATTGTTCACTTTTTCGTCGGGCTGAAGGGTAGGCGACTGGTTTTCGAGCAAGTTAACGGCTATTTGCCGGCTGCCGTAGTGCACGATAGCCACCGGGTAGATGAGTTGTTGTTTGCTTTCGTCCTGGTCGTTCACGCGCAGGTTGACGGGCGCAATACCATCGTCCAGCAGGGCTTTGCGGCGGGCATTGACTTCCTCGACGCTGCCTTGGGCGGGGTCTTCAAACTGGTAGTCGATGTAGCCGGTCACCGAGCGGAAATCGTCGAGCATTTCGCGGGTAGCGGTTTGCAGGCGTTTGAAGCCGGCCGGAAAATCGCCGTCGAGCAGCACCCGGATGTAAATACGGTCGTCGAGCGAGCGCAGGAGTTCGCGGGTGGGTTGGGTCAGGGTAAACCGCTTCTCCTCCGTGAGGTCGAAGTGGGTATAAAAACTATTGGCTAAGATGTTGACAAACAAGATGATCCCGCAGAATAAGCCGAATTGCAGGAGCGCCTGTGAGCGTTGCGAACGCGCCATGGAAAAGCGAGTTTAGGGTGAACTGGAGGGCAAAGATAGGCGCTAAACGCTCACCGTTCATTTTTGGTGTTCAAATCGAAGTCCGCATAAAAGCCGAGATCTTTGTCTTTGAGCATTTTTGTCCAAAATGCAATCTGACCAGTGTGGTACGAATAGTGTTCCACCACATGCAGAATGATGCCGACGCCCGAAAACCGGAACCCCTGCACCGAGCGGACGCGAGCCAGGCTGTCGGCATCGGCAGCCCGGATGGTCGCTGTAGCCTGCTCCAGGGTGTGCACGAGCCGCTCGAGGAGTTCGGCTTTGCTGTACCCTTCGCGGGCGGCAAATTCCGCGTCGCGCTGCCGCCGGTCTTCCTGTTCGCCCAGGGACGACAGGATGTACTGCGTAATGTTGCCGCAAAGGTGCAGGATCAGGTTGCCGACACTGTTGGAGGCTGGGTTGGGGCGCTTCCAGATATCCTCCTCGGCCAGTTCGGCAAAACATTTTTGCACCATGCGCGTGCTCTCGTCGAGGCGATAGATGGCTTGGGTCGTAAAATCGGCGCTGAAATCAGACATGGGTCGGACGTTTCTTTTGAACAGCAAACCTAAGCGCATTCCGATAGGCCTGCAAGCCCTCAGTCCCGAAAATCAGCGCTTCAGTGCCGCTTGCAAAGTTGGATCCGGCACCTGCCGCAGGACGTACTCGCAGGCTTCGGCAAATTGTTCGGACTGCCGGCAATAGGTTGAAAACCAAAGCCTTTTCCCGGACGGCAACACCGATTCGAGGGATAAAGTGCCGCCGCCAAAACAGCAAAAAACATCATCGGATTGCGCCGCGTTTAAAAAATCAATTCCGGTAAGTTGAGTGCGAAAAGATTGCAACACGGATGCGTCGAGCACCCGTTCGGTGTGTGCCAGCACTTCATACTTTCCTTCTCCGGTCAGTGGGTGCTGAACGGTGCATTTTTTGAAAATCAGGCGCAGGGTACTGTCCCGGCCGAGTTCCAGCCGAACCAGGTACAAGGTATTGAAATAATCGGCACTGATCCGGTGTACTTCCCGCAGCAGGCTATCCACCTGGAGCGGGGCTTCGCCGAGCAGCGCTGCGGCAGGCGCCGACAGGCGGCCCCGGGATTGCTGTGCGAGATCCCGCTGTCGGATGGCTGCCAGCGAATCGGACTGTAGCCTAATTTCCCGGCGGAGTGTGCCGGCGTATTGGCCCAGCCAAAGGCCGGACACGAGCAGGAGGAACAGGGCGATCAGGGCTATCGTACGCATTGGGAAACAACGAACAAAAGGGTTTGGAGAGATCTTGAAAAACGGCTTATTCTTTGCAAAAGTCCAAGAGGGCAGTATCCAACTGCGGGAAATGATTGGCCTGTAAATACCGGATGTCTGCGCACAAGGCTTTGAAATCTTTTTGTTTGGCATAACACTGTGCCCGGTTGTGCACAATGTTCAAACGTTCTGCTTTGGTGAATTTGGTATCGCTCAACAATTCCGTGTAGTATTCGATTGCTTTGCCATACTCCCCAATGAGGCTCAGCACGTCGGGGTACAGCAGGCGGGGATCTTCGATGCGGTGTTGCGCCAGCAAAGAGTAGTATTCGTTGAAATTGTCTTTACCAAGTGCTTGCCTGATCATCTCATTCAGCGCGATGAGTTCGCTGGGCTTGGAGCCATACTTCGAGCGGAAAGCCCAGCCCCTGATCTCAGATCGCGTTTGTTGGTAGGCTTTTTCAAGGACGCGGCTGATCTCAGCATCTGAAGGTTTTCCAACACTCAGTTTTTGGAAGGTTTGGCGGCGTACCAATTCGGCATAATCAAAAACGAGGTTGTAAAACAATACAGCATGGGCATACTCTGAACCGTAAAAAACGGAGGCATTTAAGTTAATAAACGTAGGCGCCGATTCCAGCAAGGGCCCCTCCGGTTCTGATTTGCGCAAAAAGACCCAATTAAAATCAAAAAACTGGTCATATATGGCCATTGCCTGGGGATCTTGTTGTTGGGCTTGCTCGTCGAGGTTATGGATTTGGCAAATGCAAAAGGAGTTATTCCACAGTTGTACCGGGCACTTTATGATGCTTTGCAAAATGCCCAGTACATATTGATTATCGTACAGAGCATCATTTTTCGTCATGCGCGCATATTGAGCCCGCAAGAGCTCAGCATCTTCCCGGTGGTACAAATCTTCCAGGAAAGGAATATTTAGGGGGTATGTAAGGAGTCTTTCATAATCATCCACAAACCTGTAATAGCCGGCATGGAACGTTTTCATCGGTGGCTTTCCGTACACCGGCTTAAGTACCAACTGCACACGCACCGAGTCCTGTTGGCGGATTTGGTTCATGTAACCCAGGGAGTACTGCATTTGAACAAATTGCACGGCTTGGTCGCGCACGGTGTAGCTGGCTTCCAGATTAAGATTGGAAAGGCGGTGTTTTTTGTCGATTGGAAACAAGGCTTTGCAATCCGGAGCGAGCACCGAAACCTGATCGATATCCAGGGTTTCCACATCGAGCAGGACACGGGCACTGGCTAGCGCGGTATCGGTAGGCGAAAGGAGTAGTAATCGTTGCTTTTCGCTACAATAGGCACAAGACAGGCTTTGAATGACGGTATTGGAACGGTCGATCTTTTTGAAACTCAAAGGCGTACGAATTGGGGCGTCGGTATTTTTCCGGAACAGGCTGTTTAATTTCAGGGTTTGCAGGAAAGATAAATTAAAGAACGGGTGGGATTCGAGCAGGCAATAGCGCCCGGTAACAAAGTCCAATTGCTCCACTCCGGCAGCCAGGCTTATAGAACCCAACACGACTCCATCAGATTTTTCCACCAAAACGGAGTCATACCAAGTCGTGAGTTCATACTGAAACATGCGTTCCTCCGGCCTGTTGCGTTTGCTACGGATCCCCTGGATCAGTTGCTCAAGCAACGCAAAAAAGTCCACCTTGCCGGCGCTCACCACTACTTCATTCAAGGCATGTTCCTTTTTTATCAAAAAAACACGCTCCGTAGCATCGGCCGGGAGGGTTTCAATCGACGTTGATTGGCTCTCGTAGTTGAGGTGGCTAAAGATAATGCGCCCTTTCCCTTGCATATCCAGTCGTACACGCCCATACCGATTGGAAAAGAAATATTTACTCCCGCTGGTGTCTTTGACCAAAATAGAGGCCCCTTCGATGGGTTCCTTTGTTTCCGCATCAAAAATGCTGTACTCCAACGCCCGTTGTGCCATCAAAAGGGGCGTCAGACAGAGCAGAACGAAACTCAGTAAAAAACGCATGGCAGTTCGGTTGATGTGCTGAACCTGGTGCTACTCAGCGCCGCTTGGCCAGCACCAGGGCTTCCGACACCCCCACCCGATTCATGTCCATCACAAGGGTATCGGCGCTCAGGGTGGTCAGTTTTACCATTTTTTCGATCTTGTTTTCGCCGGTGGTGTACAGTTTGTCGCCCGACAACCGGAAGGTACCCTTCTCCAATTGGTTGCCAAAGGCGGCGGAGTAGGTGTCGTCGGCTTTAAACTCGAAGCGCACCGCGCCAAAATCGCGGCCCGACTCTTCGCCCTGGACTTTCCAGGACACGCCCTGCCATTGGCC
>JADLDL010000255.1 GCA_020846655.1 Saprospiraceae bacterium
CGTCGTTGCTGAGCAGAATCAACTGGTCGATGTAATCGCGGAGTTTGACATTTTGAAAAAAGCGGTGCTTGATTTTTTTGGCCTGCACCCAAATAAACATCAGGCTAAACAAAATGGAAGCGATGACGATTGTGATGAAACCTCCATCTTTGAATTTCAATAAGTTAGCGGCAAAAAAGGCCCCTTCGAAGCAAATATACCAGACTAAAAAGAGCCAGATGAGTGGCGAGCGGACTCGTTTCATCACAAAGAAATTGGACATCAGTACGGTAGACATCAGCATGTTTATCGTCACCGAAAGTCCATACGCGGCTTCCATTCGGGCGCTCTCTCTGAAATAAATGGTCACAAAAATACAACCCGCCCAAAGCAGGGTGTTCACCGCCGGCACGTACAACTGGCCTTTCAAATGGGTAGGAAAAATGACGGTAAGTTTGGGCAACAAACCCAGGCGAATGGCTTCGCTGACCAGGGTAAAAGAGCCGGAGATCATGGCTTGGCTGGCAATAATGGCTGCCAGGGTGGCAATGGCAATGCCGATGGGCAAAAACCAGGGCGCCATGATGCCGTAAAAAGGGTTCTGGGTGTTTGCCGGCAGGGATGCGCCTTCAAACTGAAGGCACCAGGCCGCCTGCCCCAGGTAGTTGAGGACGAGGCAAGTTTTGACAAAAATCCAACTGATCCGGATGTTCTGTTTGCCGCAATGGCCCAGGTCGGCGTACAAAGCTTCGGCGCCGGTGGTACACAAAAAAACCGCGCCCATGAGCACCAGCGCGTTGGGGTGATGAAACAAGATATTGATGGCGTACACCGGGTTCAGGGCTTGAATCACCGACAGGTGTCCGCTCACCTGAATAACCCCTAAAACACCCAGCATGGAGAACCATACCAGCATGACCGGACCAAAAAAGCGCCCCACCGTGGCGGTTCCAAACTGTTGAAAAACAAACAGGGCGGAGATAATCCCGATGGTAATTTGCACAATCGGGATGTGCATACTATGGAAACGTTCGATCGATTCGATTCCCTCGATCGCCGAGCAAACCGAAATAGGCGGTGTGATCATACCTTCCGACAGCACGGCGCAACCGCCGATCATGGCCGGGAAAAGCAGCCATTTGCGCCGCCGGCGCACCAGGGTGTACATCGAAAATATCCCGCCCTCCCCTTTGTTGTCGGCCTGCAACACCAGCATCACATATTTGAACGTGGTTTGGATCGTAAGTGTCCAGAAAACCAGTGAAACGGCGCCCAGGATGGTATCGCGCACAACGGGTCCGCCCCCGACAATAGAGCGCATCACATACAGCGGGGATGTCCCTATATCGCCATAAATAATGCCGAGGGTGATGACCAGGCCGGCCAGAGAAAGCCGATGATGATCGGCGTGGGAAGAGGAGCCGTTAGAGTCCATATAACGTGCGCTGCACCAGGGTGAACAGGTTTTTCAATGTCAACAAAGGTATACTTTTACCTACCGACGCGAAACCAATCCCTGCTGCAGGGCGGCTGCGCATTATTTACTGGAATACACCTGGTACTCCCAGGGTTTCATGTTTAATGTCATTTCTTTGGTCACCTGCAAGGTGCTCCGGCCAAATACATCCGCATAGGGGCCGGCGAGCCGTTCGCCCGGCCGAAGGGTAACAGTAGTCCGGTCTTTGCTCAAATTGAGGACAACGATCACCCGGTCTCCATCTTTTTCCCGGGTGAATGCATAGACCTGGTTTTCGGCATTGGTAGGAATTTTCTCCAGGTTTCCGCCCGCCTGGCCGGCCCAAATCGCTTTGTTGATGTGCTTCAGGGTGCACAAGCGGGAAAAGAAATCCTGTTTGGCATATTTTTTCCAACGAATGGGGTCTTTTTCAAAAAACTCAAGCCGTTTAACCAGGGCATCCTCCTGGCCGCTATAAATCATGGGCATGCCTTGCCAGGTAAAAGCCAGCACATTGAAAGCGTCGGCAGATGCGCCATAGAGTTCGGACTCTGTGCCGGACCAGGAGTTTTCATCGTGGTTTTGCGTAAAATACAATTGAGCATACCCTTTGGGGTACACCTCGTTGAGGTAGTTGAGCAAGGTATCCAGCGATTGCGCCGTTTGTTTGCCGGCCCAGATGTCTTTGGTAATGTCTTTCCATTTCCAACCGTAGTTGACGTTGAAGCAGGATTTGAAATGCCCGGGCTCATCCTGCCATTCGGAGAGCATAAATACGGGCTTTACCGAATCGAGGGCAGGCCGGGCTTGCGCCCAAAAGTCATTGGGCACCAGGCCGGCCATATCAACCCGGTATCCATCGATATCGCATTCGCGAATCCAGTATTGCATCGCTTTGATCATGGCGTCGCGCAAGTCAGGGTTGTTGTAGTCCAGGTCGCAAATATCGGCCCAATCTGCAATGGGTTCGCCGTGTTCGTTGAGGGGAACCGTAAAGTCGCCGTTGTAGCGGGTGTAGTATTCCGGGTGCTCTTGTTTCCAGACAGCATCCCAGGAGGTATGGTTAGGGACCCAATCCAGGATCAGTTTCATGTTCAGGGCATGTGTGGCCCGAACCAGGTTTTTGAGCTCGTCGAGCGTTCCGAAATCGGGGTTGATCGCATAATAATCCTGCACCGAATAAGGGCTGCCGAGGCTGCCTTTGCGCCTCAATTTGCCAATTGGATGCACCGGCATGAGCCACAGGACATCTACACCCAGTTCTTTTAGTCGAGGCAATTGCTGGAGTACGCCCTGAAAATTACCTTCCTGCGAAAATTGCCGGATGTTGCATTCGTACAGGACGGAATGAGGCGCCCAATCCGGTTGTTGAGGGGTGCCCGCAGGCGCCGGAGCGGCGGTATTGGACGAAGGTGGCACAGCAGGAGGGGTTTGATGCTGACAGGAGCTGACAGCACATGCCAGCAGACTAAGCAATATCGAGTGTATAAATATCCGCATGTCGATTCCAGGCGCTTGTTTTGTGGAGAAATGGAGCGCAGGCACTATTCAGCAGGTAAAGTGCCGGACCCCACGACCCGAACCTGGATACCTGTTACATTGATGGCGGTGTTCCCTTTCCAGATCATGACAAAGCCCCGGTCGGTAACGTGCCAGGTGTTGTTCAGGTAGGGGTCGTTGCAAGCCACATAAATCTCGTTTTTATCCCGGTCCCAGTTCCAGCGGCCCGATTCGATGACTTTGCCTTTGATCAGGATATCGAAGGTTTGGTCTTCCCGAAATTTCAACCATTTGGACTGGAAGTGTTTGTGGACGGTGGTATCGCTGGGCTGGTAGGCCATGTTGAGGTGCCAATAGCCGCTACTCAGGTAGGCTTTGTGGCTGGCGCTGGCTGGCGGCAGCGCGTCCACCGGCACATTAACCCGGGCGGGCGGCGCCGCGACCTGATAAGTAAAGGCAGAGTCGGGATTGCTGCCTTCAATGACACGGGAAGCGTTCCAGCCCATCGGCGCAGCCGTACCTGTAGGCGCAGCCTCGGAAGTGGCGCCTGTGGGCTGGGATTTCTGGAGGTTTTTGCAGGTGGCCCAACCGACGATGGCGACCAAAATCGAAAGAATAATATTAATTTTCATGGCAAATATTAAATGGCTACGCGTGTAGCAAGTTGCGTCAGCAAAGCGTGGAAATGGAGGTTTTCGAAACCTTCGATGACCCAATGGGCCTTTGAAAGGTCTTCCTGGCGGCCTACACCGATCACGGTAAATCCGCCGAACAGCGCGGCATCAATACCCGGCGGTGACTCCTCCAACACCAGGCATTCGGCAGGCGACAGTTGCAACTCCTGGGCAGCCATTAGGAAACACAATGGATCCGGTTTTTGTTTTTTTACTTCGTTGCCATCCAGAATCACATCAAAAAACGACTGTATTTGGGTGGAAGATAGTACTGAGCGTGCATTTTGGGACGCTGAAGATAACGCGATTCGAAGGCCCGACTCCCGCACTTCCCGCAGAAACAGGAGCACGCCAGGCAGGATTTCGCCGGGTTTCATGTTGGAAATCAGGCTTACATACCAATTGTTTTTGACGTCTGCCCAGTGCATTTTTTCCGCCTCCGGCATATAAATGCCTCCCCAGTCCAATATCTTATCAAGGCTGGCCAAACGACTCAGGCCTTTCAGTTCCTCGTTTTGTTCTCTGGAATAATCAAACCCAAACTGGTTGGCCAACCGGCGCCAGGCTTGATAATGATACCTGCCGGTATCCACAATTACACCATCCAGGTTAAAGATGCACCCCTTAATCGTCTGGGCATTATCCGTCATACTTGTCGTGCTTTACGGCCGCGAAGTTATTGTAAATTTGACGGAAAGGGGAAGAGATTTTCATTTCCGGGAAATCGAAACGCCGGTAGGGATTTCGGCTGGCGAGCGCTACTTTTACCGGCCACTAAATCCGGCGAGTAGTATGGAAGCAGCATTTGAGGCCCTGATCGACGGGTTAGTGGAACAACAATATGGCCTGTCGGCTACCTGTCTTCAGCCAGCGCTGGTTCAGGACCTGCGGATGCAATTGCTGACTCATTTTGAACAAGGTGATTTGATGCCGGCCGGCATCGGAAACCAGGGGGCCTTCGGGCGCAACCTGAATATTCGCAACGACGTGATTCTTTGGCTGGAAAAAGAACACAACGCCGCCGAAAAAGCCTTTCTGGAGCAAATAGAAACCTTTATTGAGTATTTGAACCGCACCTGCTTTACCGGGATCAATGCCTATGAATTCCACTATGCCTTGTATCAAAAGGGGCATTTCTACAAACGGCACAAGGACCAGTTCGACAGCGATCAGGGACGCCTCTTTTCCCTCGTGTGTTACCTGAATCCCGGCTGGACAGTCGACATGGGCGGCGCACTGATGCTTTACCCCGATCAGGAAACGATCCCTGTGCTGCCGGAAGGAGGGCTGGCCGTGTTTTTCAGAAGCGATGAGGTTGAGCATGAAGTCCAGCCGGCAAATGCCCCGCGGTTGAGCATTGCCGGCTGGTTAAAGCGGGTTTGATCCCGAACACTAATTTACCATCAATTCGTAAGGCAAGCGGGCCTGGATGCCCTGGCTTTTGCGCAAATCCTGAAGGGTTTTGTAAATGGGGTACAAATCACCCAATTCCGAGCGCATCAAATACGCCTGAATCGCATCGTCGTCGTTTTTGTTGCGGTCCAACTTGTCGAACAGTTGTTCCAGGCCGGTTTTCGTTTGCGGGAATTCGGTGATCCGGTATTTTTCCAGGTTGGCGAGTTTGGCAGCAGCCGACAAGGCGCGGTCCATGCCACCCAGGTCGTCCACCAAACCAATTTCTTTGGCTTTTACTCCCGTCCATACCCGGCCCTGCGCGATTTCATTGATTTGTTCCGGTGTTTTATGGCGCCCTTGGGCCACTTTTTGCAGGAAATCCTGGTACACCCATTCCACACGGCTTTGGATCATTTGGCTTTCCTCCGGGGAAAAATCGTACATCACTGAGCCGAAAGCCGAGTAACGCCCGGTTCGCACGGTATCGGCCGTGATCCCCAGGTTCTCTTTCATCGTTTTTTGCAGGATTGGAATGATCCCAAACACGCCGATAGAGCCGGTGATGGTGTTGGGTTCGGCAAAAATGCTATCCGCCTGGCAAGCAATGTAGTAGCCGCCGGAAGCCGCCACATCGCCCATGCTGACAACGACAGGTTTGCCGGCTTGCTGGCAGAGTTGCACTTCGCGCAGGATATTTTCGCTGGCCAGAACACTGCCGCCGGGCGAATTGACCCGGAGCACAATGGCTTTTACGTGCTCATCCATCCGGATTTTGCGCAGCATTTTCACATATTTTCCATCGTAAATATCGCCGGGCTCGCCTGTTTCGCCATCGTTGATAGAGCCTTCAGCGTACACCACTGCGATTTTGTCTTTCGAAGAAATGTCGTATTTCTTAACCCGGGCATCGAAGTAGTCTTCCACGCTGATGCGGTTCAATTTGTCTTTTTCCTCCAATCCGATTTTGGATTTCATGAGGGCAAACGCCTCGTCTTCGTAGGCAATCCTGTCGATCAGGCGGGCTTTCAGCGCGCTTTCGGCGCTGCGGCCTTCGTAGTTGTCGGCCAGGCGCCGTAGTTCAGCATCCGGGATGTTTCGGCTTTGGCTGATGTCCTGGATCATCAGGTCGTACAGGCCGGTCAGGTATTCCCGTACTTGCAAGCGGTTTTCGTCGCTCATTTTATCCATCCGCAAGGGCTCGGTAGCGCTCTTAAATTTGCCGGCATAAAAAATGCGCATTTGGACGTCGAGTTTATCCAGCATGCCTTTGTAAAAAACGATGGTGCTGGACAAGCCCCGGAAATCGACGGCGCCCACCGGGTTCAGGAGGATGCTGTCGGCGACGGAGGAGATATAATACGCGTTTTGCGTGTAGAGGTTGGCGTAGGAGACGATGAATTTTCCGGACGATTTGAAGTCCTGCAAGGCTGCCCGCAACACGGAAGAGCTGGCTTTCCCGGCCGACAGGTACATGGAATTCAAATAAATACCTTTGATATCGGCGTCTTCTTTGGCTTGCTGAATGGCTTTGACCATATCCGTCAAGCCGAGGATGCTCTTTTGGTCCAGATCGAAGGGGTCGAGGGGCAGGTTGTTTGTTTTTTCGGGAATAGGCATTTCGAATTTCAATTCCAAAACGGAGTTGGACTGGATGCTCACGTTTTCTTTTTCAGAGGCCCGTTGGGCGACTCCGGTGAGTGACCAAATACCGAAGAAAAACAGCAAAACAAGGGCAAGGAAGGTGCCCAAGCAGGAAGCAAAAAGAAACTTCAAAAACTGGTTCATATCATCCATTGGGTTAAGCAGCGCTTGAACGCCGGAGCGCATCAAGGGTGCGTAGTATTTTTGATAGGGCAAAGGAAAAATGCCCGCCGACCAATCCGGTGAAAATTAGATAAAAGGGCATTTTTGCGGGATGTAGCACCTTCATTGGCCCCCTTCCGCAACGTGGGAATATTTTCGGAGGCAAATCAAAGGGTTCATCCAATTTAACAATTAAATATCCCATAATAAAAGAATTTTGCAACCGCCTGCCCAAAACGAGCGCAAGAATTAATAGTACTTTTCGGCGAGCATCTCTCATAATCAATCTGCCTCTGTAACGGATGAATTGCACAAAATCTACCCTCTGTTTGCCCCTTTGGACCGGTCTGTTTCTTTTAACCTTATCGCAAGTGTCGTTTGGTCAGACCTTGCAGGCCTACGATGCCAATTCGGCTCCGTTTACCCCTGAAAATCTGATTTCAAATATCTTCCTGGGCGATGGCGTGGAGGTGACGAATATTACCTACAAGGGCGACCCCGTTTCGGTAGGGTACTTCACCGGCGGCATGCAGGCAGTCGGCATCGAACGCGGCATTATCATGACCAGCGGGCGGGTAGAAACCGGGAATGTTCTGCTCAATGAGTACGGCGTTGCGGAATTGGGGCAGGAGACCTCTACCGCGATGATCAATAGTTTTCCGCAATCCGATCCGGATCTGGCCTCGGTTACGTCGGGTGTATTGTTTGACAACACCATTTACACCATCACCTTTATACCCATTTCGGACACCCTTCGGTTTCGGTATTCGTTTGCCTCAGAAGAGTATCCCGAATATGTGTGCAGCCAATTCAATGACGTATTTGGGTTCTTTATCCAAGGGCCCGGATATCCCGTCCCGACAAACATAGCACTCA
This sequence comes from Saprospiraceae bacterium, assembly GCA_020846655.1. Classification (GTDB taxonomy): domain Bacteria; phylum Bacteroidota; class Bacteroidia; order Chitinophagales; family Saprospiraceae; genus M3007. Next base: position 7,684 of record JADLDL010000255.1, read on the forward strand.
TTCCCAACACCAATATGCCGGTGGCCATCAACAACCTGCACCCTTTGGTGCTCATGCCCGCTTTAGGCACAGGCCCTTGTGCAGCCATTAATGCGCAATACTACCTCGACAACGATTTGACCCAAAAACAACCCTGTTTTGACGGCATTACCCAGGTTTTTACCGCCGAAGCCATCGTGGTGCCCTGCCAAACCTACACCATCAAATTGGCTATTTCGGATGTAGGCGACTGGGCGCTGGACTCCGGCGTTTTTCTGGAGGCCAAAAGTTTTGGGACCGGCAATTTGCGCGCTGAATTGGCCACCCCTGGTCTCGACGGCACAGTCACAGAAGGTTGCGCCTCCGGAATGCTGTCGTTTAAACTACCAACACCGGCCACACAGGATTTTCCTCTGGATTATAAAATACTCGGAACGGCAACCAATGGCCTGGACTACCAAACCATCCCGGCAAACCTGTTCATCGCCCAAGGCAGTACTAGTGTGTCGGTGCCTATTGTAGCCTTCGAAGACAACCTGTCGGAAAGCAACGAATACCTGGCCATCGATGTGCGCCGCGACCCTTGCCACCGCGATACGATTCTGATTTTCTTGCGGGACAACACGATTCAAGGCCCGGATTTGCTAAAGGATACTGCGCGTTGCCTGGGCGCCGCTTCTTTGTCGCTCAACGGCACCTTGCCCGTCCCGGTGCCGCAGCCGCCCAGTTTCAGCAATGCCACGGATCTCAGTATCAGCCCGGTCAATACAACCCTAAGTTCTACTGTAAATGTTTTTGGCGTGTTTCCAACGGTCTTGCAACCGGGTATGATCCGGTCGGTTTGTGTCAACATCAACCATGCCTGGGTCGATGATCTGGATCTGTACCTGGTTTCACCCGGCGGGCAATTTTTGGAGCTGATGACTGACTGCGGGGCCAATGGTAAAAACTTTACTAATACCTGTTTCACCCCTTTGGCACCGCAAAAAATAGGGCAAGCAACGGCAGTACAGGCGCCGTTCACCGGCAACTGGCAGCCGGAAGGCTTGTGGTCGGACCTTTGGAGCGGACTTTCGCCGGTGAACGGCGCCTGGAAGTTGCAATTGATTGACGACCAAAACGGTATTGTGGGCACACTGACCGATTGGAGTATCACCTTCGAGCCCTTGTATGAAATAAATTATCAATGGACGCCCGGTACGGGGCTGTCCTGCCCCAGTTGCCCGCTTACCGATGCGACTCCGGCAGCCTCCACTACCTATACCTTACAGGCGACCGACTCCTATGGATGCCAGGTGCGCGATTCAGTTCGGGTACAGGTGGGCCAATCCCTGTCCGCTCCGGCACTGACGTGCGGCAACAGCACGAACGATAATATTTCATTTGACTGGACGGCTGTGGCCGGCGCCAGCGGATACGAAGTCAGTATCAACGGCGGGCCTTGGCTGGCGTCATCCGGTTCAAATTCTCACCTGGTAGACGGGCTTAACCCCGGTGCGCAAGTCACGCTGGCCGTCAGGGCGACAGGAGGCAGTTCGGCCTTTTGCCCGGCTCTGGTGGCTTCGGCGGTTTGTTCCAATTGCAAACCACCTTTGGTAGGGAAGACCGAAAAACCGGAAACCTGGTCCGGCATAGGCAATGGTTCGGTAACGCTCACCACAGACAACGCCAATCCTCCGTATACCTTCCAACTCAATGCACAAACCAACACCACTGGTATATTTACCAATTTGCTTGCCGGTAATTACACAGCCACGATAACGGACAATTCCGGTTGCGAAACCCTGGTAGCCGTGGGCATTGGATCTTCCACTCTGGTGGTGACCATCACGCCCACCAATGTCACCTGTTTTGCCGGCGATGATGGTAAAGCAGCAGCTACAGTAACCGGCGGAGTGCTTCCCTTGACCTTCAAATGGTCGGACGCCGCCGGGCAAACCATCCCTACGGCCGTTAACCTGAAAGCCGGCACGTATACGGTGACGGTAACTGGCGCCGACGGCTGCGTCGGCACAGCCAGCGTCACCCTCACCCAGCCACCAGATATCGTCATTTTTGTGACAGCCAGCCCGGCAAAATGCTTTGGCGACTCCACCGGTTCGGCCACCGTGACCGTACAAGGCGGTGTGGCGCCCCTGCAATATGCCTGGAGCAATGGGCAAACCGGCCCCATGGCGGTTAATCTCCCGGCCGGGAGCTACGCCATTACGGTGACGGATGCGAAACTTTGCGCCAAAACATCGTTTGCCCTGATTGGTCAACCCACACAAATTCAGGCCAATGCGACGACCAATGCCGTTACCTGCAATGGCTTGAGCAATGGCTCTGCTACCGTCACGGCGTCCGGTGGCATTCCACCCTTAACCTACAAATGGAGTGACCCGGCCGGCCAAACCACCACCACGGCCGGCAACTTGGCTGCCGGTATTTATACGGTAACCGTAACGGACAAAAACAACTGCGTGCGCACCCAAACCGCCACCGTCACAGAGCCGCCGGCTATCCAATTGAGCGTTGCTGGCACAAATGCCAGCTGCAACGGTTCCAGTACGGCCAGCGCTATCGCCTCCGCTTCCGGCGGAAATGGCGTGCTCAGTTACAAATGGAGCGATCCGGCCGGCCAAACTACCGCAACCGCCAGCAACCTCGCCGCCGGCACCTACACCGTCACGGTGACCGATGCCAATGGCTGCACCCGACAGAGTACGGTGGTGCTGACCCAGCCGGCCGCACTGACCCTTACGCCAACGGTTACTGCGGCGAGTTGTTTCGACGCCGCTTCCGGACAAATTGATGTGCTTGCCCAAGGCGGCACCACTCCTTATACCTACAACTGGAGTTCCAGTGAAACCACCCCCGGCATCCAAAATAAACCCGCCGGCATATACACCGTTACGGTGACGGATGCCAATGGCTGCACCGGCACCAGCGTATCCACCATTACGCAGCCCGCAGACCTGGTCCTGTCCGCAACGCCCACCGCAGCCAAATGTTTTGGCGCTGCCAGCGGCAGTGCAACAGCCTCCGCCACGGGTGGTACCAATCCTTTGCAATTCAACTGGAGCAATGGCCAGAACAATACCGCCACGATTACCAACCTCGCGGCCGGCGCCTTTACCGTGACGGTTGTGGACGCGAAAGGCTGCACCAAATCTCTAAGCGTCAATGTCGGACAAGCCTCCCAACTCACGGCGACCACCACTGCGGTGGCGGTCACCTGTAATGGTTTGTCCAATGGCTCTGCCACTGTGGCACCGGCCGGCGGCACCACGCCATGTACCTATAAATGGAGCGACACCAATGGGCAAACCACTGCAACCGCCAGCAACCTCGCCGCTGGCACCTATACCGTCACCGTCACCGATTTTAACTTGTGTACCTTGACCCAAACGGCTGTGATCACGGCGCCGCCCGCTATCGTGCTAAACGTCACCCGGATCAATGTCAGTTGCAATGCCCTTTCGGATGGAAGCGCCAGTGCAACGGCCTCGGGTGGCGCCGGCGGCTTGGTTTATCAATGGAGCGACCCGTCCGGCCAATCGACGCCTACCGCCACTAACCTTGCAGCAGGCACCTATACCGTGACGGTAACGGATGCCAACGGCTGCACCAAGAGCAGTAGCATCACGGTGAATGAACCGCCTGCGCTAACATTGGCGCCTGTTGTTCAACAAGTTGCATGCTTTGGCGGCGCTACTGGCAGTATCCAGTTGAATGCACAAGGCGGCGCTACCCCCTACACTTACCAATGGAGTTCAGGTGAAAACACCGCCGGCATTCAAAACAAAATCGCTGGGCCATATTCGGCTACCGTGACCGACAACAATGGCTGCTCCAGCGTTTATCAAGGGCAGATCACAGAAAATACGGAGTTGTTGGTACAACCGTTTAAGAAAGATGTCCAATGTTTCGGCGCCGCAGATGGCTCCATTCAGTTGGCTATTTCTGGGGGCGCAGGCAGCTATACCATCAACTGGAGCGGCCCGGGGGGCTTTACTGGTTCCGGTCAAATCCTGAGCAACCTGGTTGCAGGTGCGTATAACGCTACCATTACCGATGGTGCTGGCTGCTCCAAAACGCAATCCGTCAACCTTTCCCAGCCGGCGAGCGCCGTATTGGCCAGCCTGCCGGCAACCGCCGATACCATCTGTTTCGGCGGCAACAATGGATCGGCCATTGTCCTGGCGAGTGGCGGCACAACGCCATATGTGTATGCCTGGAGTGTGCCTGCTCAGACCAACCCCGGCATTTCGGGGCTCTCCGTAGGTGCGTATACCGTGACCGTCACCGATGCCAACAATTGCACGAGCACAGCCTCCACCTTTATTTATCAAAAAGAACAAATTTTTGTCTGGACGGAGGCAGGCGCGGTCGACTGTTTTGGCAGCAACAACGGCACCGCCAAGGTCACCCAGTTGTATTACGGGGCAACGCCCGCCAGCCTGACGGCATTTTCGTATGTGTGGAGCACGATTCCCGCTCAAAACACAGTAGAAGCCTTTGGCCTGCAAGCTACCCAAACGTATACCGTCACGGTGACCGACAACGCCGGTTGTTCGGGAACCCAAACCGTTACCATGGGGAATGCACCGATGGTCATTGCCAGTTTTGTAACGACGGCCAATCCCAAGTGTTTCAACGGCACAGATGGCCTGCTGCTGGTGCTGGGCAGCGGCGGCAGTTCGCCCTACACCTATACCTGGAGCCCTAATGTTGGCTCGGCAATAGATTCACTGGCGCAGGGACTAAGCGCCGGCGTGTACATGGTGACGGCTACCGACGCCAAAGGCTGTAGCGGCAGTTCCAGTATTACGCTGAGTCATCCGCCTGCTATTGATGTACATTTGGTAGCATCCAATGTGTTGTGTTTCGGTGAAAACAACGGAACTGCCACCGCACAAGCCAGCGGCGGCACGCCGGGTTATCAATACCAATGGTCGACGGGAGGCTCCGGGAGTAGTATCCAAAACGTGCCGGCCGGGATGCTCCAGGTGACCGTAACCGACAGCAATGGTTGCAGCCGCACTGAACAAGTAGAAGTTGAACAACCGGATACGCCCCTCGGCGGCGCCAGCACCCAGGAAGATGTGGCTTGTTTTGGCGGGTATACCGGTCAAATCCAGATTTCAGGTTCGGGCGGCACCCCACCCTACCGCTATTCGCTGAACAATGGTCCCTGGAACGGATCGTCCAAACAAATCGGCCTGAAAGCCGGCATCTATATCCCTCGTATTCAGGACAGTAAAGGGTGTATTGCTGAATTGGCGCCCGTAGAAATCCAGCAACTTCCCGCCTTGGTCCTGGATTTAGGGCCTAGTATTACGATTGAATTGGGCACGAATACGCAGTTGTTTGCCAGCGTACAAAACGCCAATGGCAATGTCCAATACTCCTGGAGTCCGGAAGACAGCCTTTGGCTGAGTTGCCTGGATTGCCCGAATCCGTTTGTGGATTCACTGTTTGTAGAAAACTGGTTTACTCTGTCGGTGGAGGACGAACTCGGTTGTCAGGCCAAGGACCAGGTACTGGTGATTGTGGAAAAACCGCGCAAGGTGTTTGTTCCAACCGGCTTTTCACCCAACAGCGATGGAAACAACGACGCGCTGTTCCCGCATGGGCAACACACCGCCCGAATGCTTTCGTTTCAGGTATTTGACCGTTGGGGGGAATTGTTGTTCCAGTCCAACAACTTCATGCTGAATGACCCCGCCAGCGGTTGGGATGGCCGTTTCAGGGGCGAAGACATGAACCCGGGCGTATACGTCTGGGTGCTTGAAGTGGAATATCTGGATGGTGTGCGGGAGGTATTGAAAGGCAATACGACGCTGATCCGCTAATCGGCGGCGGGACATGGCGGGGATTTTACTTCGGAGTTGCGAAGCAAAATCCCCGCTTTTTATTTTCCTCTGCCCTGCAAAAGAACCAGGACCGTGTAAAACATGATCTTGAAATCGAGGGCCAGCGACATGTTTTCAATATACAACAAATCGAAGCGGAGCCGCTGGAGCATTTCACTGACCGTAGACGCATAGCCGTATTTTACCTGTCCCCAGGACGTAATGCCGGGCCGGACTTTGAGCAAATGCCGGTAATGTGGGTTCTGCTGGATAATTTGATCGATAAAATGCTTGCGTTCGGGGCGGGGTCCTACCAGCGACATATCGCCGCGCAGTACATTCCAAAAATTAGGAATCTCGTCCAGTCGCCATTTGCGCATAATCGCGCCAAAGGGCGTGCAGCGCGGGTCATTCTCGTGCGACAACTGCGGCCCGGCCTCCTCTGCATTGGTGTACATCGACCTGAATTTGAAGATCGTAAAGGGTTTGCCGTGTTGGCCCAGGCGCTCCTGCCTGAAAATAATCGGCCCGCTGGAGGACCAGCGCACCCGTAAGGCGATGTACAACAACAAGGGCGACAACAGGATCAGTACCACAGCACTGGCTGTCACATCGAGAAGCCGTTTGACGCCCCACTGCCATTTGGGCATCAGTTCCTGCCTGATTTCAATTAAGACCGCCCCATACACATGGTTCATTTTCACGGTACCCAGCAGGATATCGTACATGTCCGGTATAATTTTCACCAACACCTGTTCGCCGAAATCAAACAGCGAGTTCAGGATTTCGCGCAGGCGGTTGTGTTCCGAGGTTTCAATGGCGATAATGACTTCTTCCACCTGCTGGTCGCGAATAATCTGGCTAAGGTCTTCCAGTGCACCCAGTTTGGGCAAATGGGCCCCCAGCAGTTGTGTGCCACCATTGGTATCAATATAACCGATAAACTTGTTGCCCAGGCTTTTTTTCCGGCCGCTGATATCGAGGTAGAGGTCCAGCGCATTTTGGTTGCCGCCAATCAGGAGTGTATTAAACGAAACCACCCCTGCTTTCAGCCGCCGGCTGGCCCGGGTGAGCAAAATCATCCGGGAAGTCGAGGTCAGGAAATAATGCAGGGCAAACAGGACCAAAAAGGACTGGTAGTAGGTCCGGTAATCGCTCACGACATCGTCGAGGATGAGCGTAAAAAAGAGAAACAGCACCCCCAGAAAGGACAGGAAGAAATTGCGCGTCAGGGTCGAGAGCCGCGACAAGCGGTACACATCGGCGTAATGGTCAAAAATAGCGTACAGCAAGGCCCAACCGGTTGGGACGATCAGCACACCTCCGTACAGTTTTGGATCTTCCAACAGCGCCCAGGAGATAAGGGCGCCTTCCATTTTTTTTCGAAACAAAAAAAACAGGACCCAGGCGAGCATAGCCATCACAAAATCGGCTACTCCGTACAGAAAGGTATCGCGTTGGCGTTGTTCGCGCGACAAGTTGGTTCAATTAGTGTGGTGAAAAAAACGGGTTAATAGTAAATCAGCCGCACGTTGTCCAGCAACACCGTACCGGTGGGTTGGGTATACTTCCCGGATTGGTCCTGGGGCAAGGTACATCGAAAAAACAAACGGTATTGGTCCTGCTTGAGCGTGATTAAAAAACTGGTCAGGTTCAGGTAGATTTTATTCCATTCGGCGGATGGTGCAAACTGGTATACCGCCTGCGACACTTCGTTGGTCGTGCCAGTTTTACCCAACAACCACACCTGGAAAGGCATATCGCACTGGTAATTCATTTCGAGCCACACCGGACGCTCGTCGGTGCCCGGCAGGTCAGAGACCAATTCTGTAGCGATTTCCAACACGGGGTGGGCTTCTTCGACGGCCAGTTTGAGCGAACGGCCCGAAAAGGCGCCGTCCGTAGTAAACGTAAAGGTTGTTGCGGTGTCGGCATCGCGGTTTTCCAGAACAATCGAAGAGTTGTCAAAACTACTTTTCGCCAGGGTCCAGGGGAAAACGACGTTGGCGGAGTATGCCGTGCTGGGAGTCAGCGTCGTTGTTTCAGCCGGTGTGAACGTAGCCTTGGTCTCGTAGCGGGTCATCAGGGGGTAAACGGAAGGCGTTTGGGTGAGGCCGTTTTCCCGGACGCCCGGAAAAATCAGGATGGAGGACTCGCCTTCTGCCAGTACCGGCACCGTAGCCGGCAGCGTGTAGCCTCCGATCAGGTCGTTGTCGACATAGATCCAGGCTTCCGTTAGTTTTTGCCAGGCCGCGCCACCATCGGCGTTGACCGTAAAGGGCTCAATGCGGACGTAGGCAGGGATTGGCTCGGCGGTATCGGAACAGCCCGCCACGACGAACAGGCAAAGCAGCCCAAAAAGAGGTTGTTTCATGTGTTATTTGTTTCGGTTAACATTGCTTGAGGCCAACATAACGTTTCAGGTCGCCCGATCGCTCCTTTTGCCTCCAACAAGACTGCAAAGTTTATTTGGCCCGCATATAAATTTCAATCGGCGAACCCGAAAAATTGTACCGCTTCCGCAATTGGTTTTCCAGGAACTGCACGTAGGTATCGCGCACCCAATTGGGGTTATTGACAAAGAACGCAAATGCCGGGAACGGGGTTGGGAGTTGGGTCACATATTTGAACTTCGGGTAGCGGCCTTTGACCGAAGGCGGCGGCATTTGTTCAATGACCTCGAGCATGACGTCGTTCAGTTCGGAGGTTTTGATGCGCCGGGTTCGGTTGGCGTAGACTTCGAGGGCCAGTTCTACCGCCTGAAAAATCCGTTGTTTTTCCAGAACGGAAATAAACAAAATAGGGACGTCGTCAAAAGGCGCCATTTTAGCCTTGATGGCTTTCTCGTAGTCCCTGGCGGTGTTCGTGTCCTTGTGGATCAAGTCCCATTTGTTGACCAAAACAACAATGCCCTTGTGCCGTTTTTGCGCCAGGCGCATAATATTCATATCCTGCGACTCGATGCCCTGCTCGGCATCCAGCACCAGCAGGCAAACATCGGCCTCCTCGACGGCACGGATAGCGCGCATGACGGAGTAAAACTCCAGGTCTTCCTCCACCTTGGTTTTCTTGCGAATGCCGGCGGTGTCGATCAGGATAAATTCCTTGCCGAATTTATTGTAGTGCGAGTGGATCGGGTCGCGGGTGGTGCCGGCTACGGGAGTCACGATGTTCCGTTCTTCTCCCAGCAATGCATTCGTCAGCGACGATTTCCCGACGTTGGGCCGCCCGACGATGGCAAATTTGGGAAACTCGGACTCCATTTCAGGCGCATTCTCGATGTGTTCCACCACAGCATCGAGCAATTCGCCCGTGCCGCTGCCGCTGATGGAGGCGACAAAAAAAGTGGATTCGAAGCCCAGGCTCCAAAATTCATTGGCTTCCATGAGCCGTTTGTGGTTGTCGACCTTATTGACGACCAGAAAAACCGGCTTTTTTGAGCGGCGCAGGAGTTTGGATAATTCCTCATCCAGGTCCGTGACACCGGTTTGAGTATCTACCATAAATAAAATAACGGCGGCCTCCTCCATGGCAATACGCGCCTGGTCCCGGATCGCGGCTTCAAATACATCGGAAGATCCATGTACGAAACCGCCAGTATCGACGACGGTAAAGCGTTTGCCGTTCCATTCACAAAAACCATATTTCCGGTCGCGTGTAACACCCGAAAAGTCATCTGTAATGGCATCTCTAAACCCCACCAGGCGGTTGTACAGGGTGGATTTGCCGACGTTGGGCCGGCCTACTATTGCGACTATGTTTCCCATTTTGTTGTAGGTATTTTGGCTCGGGGGGCAGGTTTGCGTACATTTGTCCGAAACCAAAAGCGCCGCAAAGGTAGAGATTTTCCCGGCAGTTCAGCATTGCTAGTTAACCCTTCATTCAAAGAGCCACTATGGGCAAGATTATTTACAGAGACCCAAACGTCACGATTTTTCAAAGCGCCTTGTACCAAACCAACTCTACGGTGGTCAAAACCGACGATGTGGTGATGGTCGTCGACCCGGCCTGGTTGCCCGATGAGGTGGCGGATATTCGGCAGTACGTGGAGTCTATTCGCGGGAAAAGAAGCCTTTTTCTGATGTTTACCCACTCCGATTTTGACCATATCGTTGGTTACCGGGCCTTCGCGGCGGACAAAGTGTTTACCACAGAAGCCCTGATCAGCAACCCCGCGAAAGAGGAGATTTTGCAGCAACTGATTGATTTTGACCAACAGCATTATATCCAGCGCAGTTATCCGCTCGAATACCCCGAAGGTGATTTTCAGGTGTACCGCGACGGCGTACAATTTCGGCACGGCAATACCAAAATGGCGTTTTACCTGACGCCCGGGCATACTGCCGACAGTATGATGGTGGTTGTTTGGCAACTGGGACTGTGCATTGCGGGCGATTACTTGTCCAATATCGAATTCCCGTTTATTTACCACAACAGTGTGGCCTACGAGCAGACCCTGGAGAAAATGCCGCGCATTCACGACCGCAACTGGTTCACACGCCTGGTGCCGGGCCACGGCGATCCCGCCCTGACCATCACCGACTGGCTGCACCGCCGCACCGAAAGCCTGGCCTATATTTATGCCTTGCGCGAAAGTGTGGCGACCGGGCGGCCATTCGACCTTGATGCCTTATGGAAACGCTATTCTTTCCCGCGTGCATTGGCCAAAGAACACGAAAACAACCTGGCGCTACTGCAAAAGGAATACGCCGCCGGCCTGTGGCAATGGGACCCTGAACTGGTCATGATGCCGCCTAAGGAACCCCTGGTGCTGGGCAGCGGGCTCTACAAGCCGGAAATTGTGCGGGAGCAGGAAGAGGAGGAAGAAGAATAAAAAAGAAGTGGCACACCCAACCAGCAGGTGTGCCACTTCTTTTTTATGTAGCCTTCGGAAATACTATTCCGACATGTCCATCGTGTGGAACACGTTGAGCACGTCGTCGTCTTCTTCGAGCCGGTCGATGAGTTTGATCAATTGTTCCACTTCAGAATCGTTCAGTTTTTTGGTCAGCGTGGGAATCCATTCCAATTGCGAACTGGTGGTTTCCAGGCCTTTGTCTTCCAGGGCTTTTTGCATGGAGCCAAAATCCTTGAAATCGGTGAACAGCACCACCTCTTCGTCTTCGCGGCGGATTTCTTCCAGACCGGCGTCGATCAACTCGAGTTCGAGTTCGTCCCAGTCGCGGCCTTCTGCATTTAGTTTAAAAACGCCTTTGTGGTTGAACATATAGCTCACGCTGCCCGACACGCCCATGCTGCCGCCGCCGCGGTCAAAGTGCATCCGCACGTTGGCTACGGTACGGGTAGGGTTGTCGGTAGCCGTTTCGACCAAAATAGCGACGCCATGGGGGCCGTAGCCTTCGTAGACGATCTCCTGGAAGTTTTCAGCATCCTTGCCGGAAGCCTTTTTGATGGCGTTTTCCACGTTGGTTTTGGGCATATTGGCCGCTTTGGCATTCTGCACGGCAATTCGCAAACGCGGGTTGTAGTCGGGGTTGACCCCTCCGGATTTAACAGCAAGCGCGATCTCGCGACCGATACGCGTAAACGTTTTGGCCATTCCCGCCCAACGCTTAAATTTTCTTTCCTTGCGGAATTCAAACGCACGTCCCATGTAAAAGTTGAATTAAATGGTTAAACAGATAAAGGGGCATTCCCGCTTCTTTACCTCGAAAAGCGCGCAAAAGTAGACATTTTACTGACAACAAAAAAAAGAGGCCGCCCGGGTATTGGAAGAAAAATTTGGCATGAATCCTGCATCTTTGCGCCAACAATTCAACATAATATCCTTTCCCATGAAAAATGTTTTTGTAGCCACCCTGGTGGTGGTACTGATGGCGCCAGCCCTTTCCGTATTGGGGCAAAGCAATGTTTTTATTTCCAATGAGGTCTTGAAAACGGCCGAATGGGCCGGAGTAAAATATAAAGACGAGGTGAAGCGCGCATCGTCCGGCAACATCAAATCCATCGAAAAACTGTTCGACTTCCACCGCTACGTGGATGGCGTACAATCGCTCGACCATGCCGTCACCCTTCTGGAACTTATTCCGCTGGCACAGGACCGCAACGTCGCTACAGCCGCTCATTATTGCAATCCGAAACTTAAAAAAGTAGCCCTCGACCGTCTGATACTGGCACAGGGCCGGACCCAAAAAGAAGAACTGCGCAAACCGCTGCAAAATTGGGCGCCGCTTACCTGGGCTGTGCTGAATGGCCGAGCGCTGCCGCAGCCGGAAGCCACCGCAGCCGATAAAACGGCCAAGGAAGCCCGCCGCGGTACGGATGCCGAGTCCAAGCCTGCTCCTAAAACCGATGGCACCGCCATCGAGAACTAACTCTACAAACAGCGCCAAAACATGGGATTCCGGATCTACACAAAAACGGGAGATCAAGGGGAAACGGCCCTGTTTGGTGGTCGCCGGGTACCTAAAAGCCACTTGCGCGTAGACGCATATGGCACCGTCGACGAACTCAATTCCTTTATCGGGCTCTTGTGCGACGCCCTGGAAAACAAGCGGGTCCGAGATCTTTTGCAACAAATCCAACACCGCTTGTTTTCCATCGGCGCGCACCTCGCCTCCGATCCGGAACAGCCTCTCCCCTCCCCCGACCTGCGGCCAGAAGATATTCAAGTGCTGGAAACGGCTATGGATCACATGGACGAAGGGCTGCCGCCGCTGCGCAATTTTATCCTCCCCGGCGGCCACCCTACGGTTTCCCTCTGTCATGTTTGTCGGACGGTATGCCGCCGGGCAGAACGGCTCGCCGTCGCCCTGCACCAGCACGAGCCGGTAGATGAACAAGTACTGCAATACCTGAACCGCTTGTCCGATTATTTTTTCATGTTGTCGCGCCAACTGGCTTTCGACGCCGGTGTGGCCGAAATCGCCTGGCACCCGCGCCCAAACACCTGATGGCAAATTCGGTCCAACCACGGAAAGGCCTGTTGCCAGGCATCTGGCCAGCAGCCCTGCACCAAAGCCCGCATCTCCTTCCGGGCCTGTGGCTTAGTTTGGCCGCCGGCTTGGTTGCCGCATTTTTGATGCCACAGCAATCCCCGTTTCCCTACCGGTTCGAAAAAGCACAGCCCTGGAATTACTCTACCCTGAAGGCCCCTTTTGATTTTGAAGTGCTGTACCCGGAAGCACAGGTGCGCGACCAACTGGACCAAATCAATGCCGAACACGCACCCTATTTCCTGCTCCGCCCGGAATTGGCGCGCCGTCAAAAACAACAACTGGCCGAACAAATTCAAGAGCAAACCCGGATCGGCAAAAACGACACCCGCTACGAAGACCTCGTCGCCAAACCAGCCGCCTACATCTCCTTCGGCCAGCAAATGCTCGACTATTTGTACAGCAAAGGCGTCGGCGGCGGCGATGTGGAAGGCCTGCGCCAGGACAATCCCAATGCCGAAGTCATGCTGGTCAATGGGGCCTACGAACAACGGATTCCGGTCGCTCAATTTTTTACCCTGTCTACCGCCCGCGAGTTTTTGTCCGATACACTACCCTACAGCCCGCTGCGCCAACCGGAACTACTACTTGCCTTTTTGGAAAAAACCCTGGCGCCCAACGTGCAATACAGCGATTCGCTCACCGTGTTGAGTAAGCGAAAAAAGATTGCAGCGGTGGTCAGTACGGGCATCACGGTTCGGAAAGGAGAGGTTATCGTGCGGAACTCGGAACTGGTGAGCGACGATATTTTTCGCAAACTCAATTCCCTCAGCCAGCGCTTCGACGCCCCCAAACGGCTCCCGGTGACGATCGGGTATGCCTTGCTGGCCTGGGTGGCTTTTGGAATTTATTTCTTTTGGCTGGCCTGGCAATACCCCGATATGTGGCAAAACCGGGTTTCCTTGTTGCTGGCCCCTGTGGTTGTTTTGTTGCTTTTGCTGCTGATCAGCCTGAGCACCTGGGTGGGGCTGGCGATTGCCCTGATCATCCCGGTTTGGGGCTTGCCGCTGTTGTGGAAAAACACCTACCCCGCGCCCATCGCCTGGGCTTCCTGGGGGCTGGTCGTGCTGTTGAGTACGATTTCGTTGGACTGGGGGCCGTCCTGGATGGCCCTTCAGGTGGCTGGAGCGGCAGCCGCGTATTTGTTTTTTGGCAATGCGCAGGGCTTGAAAGCACAGGGCCTGGGCGCTGGCCTCACCCTAGTGGCACAGGTAGCCATATGGCTGGCTTGCCTGCTGGCCGGCAAATTGCCGGCAGGTTTGCAATCAGCAGACGTGATACTCTTGCTGCTGATTGCAAACGGGCTGTTGTTTTCGTTATCGCCCTTGCGCCGGCTCCTGGAATCCGGTAGCCTGCCGGATTAAGAAACTGTTTTAAAGTCCGCTACTCCATCCGCACCTTGACTTTTTTCAGATCGGCCGAGTTGCCGCCGACCATGATGTCAAATTCGCCGGGCTCCGCCCCGAAACTCATGTCTTTCCGGTAAAAACTAAGGTCTTTTTCGGTGATCCGAAACTGCACCGAGCGGGCTTCGCCGGGCGCCAGCATTATTTTTTGAAAACCTTTCAATTCCTTCACTGGCCGGGTAACGCTGCCCACGAGGTCGCGGATGTACAATTGAACCACTTCTTCGCCGGCCCGTTTTCCGGTGTTTTTTACCGTCACCGAAACCTGAATTGTTTCGCCTTTTTTAAAAACACTGCGGTCGGCAACGGGTGTGCTGTAGTCAAATGTGGTATAACTCAGGCCATACCCGAACGGGAACAAGGGGCTGTTGGGCATGTCGATGTACTTGCTCGTCCACTTGCTGTTGGGATCGTAGGGACGGCCGGTGTTCCGTTCGTTGTAAAAAACGGGCACCTGGCCCACTGAACGCGGAAAGGTCATCGGCAATTTTCCCGAAGGGTTGTAGTCGCCAAACAAGACATCCGCCAGCGCATGCCCCGTTTCGGTGCCCAGCCACCAGGCTTCCAGCAGGGCCGTCGACTGTGCGGCCAGGTCCGGGATCGCCAGCGGGCGGCCGTTCATCAGCACCACTACCACGGGTTTGCCGGTAGCCACCAGGGCTGAAACCAGTTCTTCCTGCACGCCCGGCAAACCCAGTTCGGCCCTGGCAGCCGCTTCACCCGACATCATGGCGTTTTCGCCAACCGCTACGACTACCACATCGGCTTGTTGCGCAGCCGCTACGGCTTCTGCAAAGCCACTTTTGTCGTTGCCTTCCACCGCACATCCTTTGACGTGTTTGATAGTGCCCGTACCAGCAGCCTTTAGACCTTCGAGCAGGCTGATGCAGTCGTTGAAATTTCCGGCGCCGTTCCAGTTGCCGATGAGTTCGGACTTGTTGTCGGCCAGGGGGCCAACAAGGGCTATGTTGGCGTTTTTCGCCAGCGGCAAGGCATTTTTTTCATTTTTCAACAACACAATGGACTTGCGGGAAATATCGCGGGCGGTAGCCCGGTGTTCGGGCGCCAGGAGAAGGCGTTTTTCGCGCGCTGCGTCGCAAAATTTGTAAGGGTCGTCAAACAGGCCCAACATGAATTTCAAACGAAGGACGCGCCGCACGGCCTCGTCGATTTCCGCCAGGGTTACCTTGCCTTCGGCCAATGATTTTTGTAAAAAACGCTGATAAATACCGCCTTGCATATCCATGTCCACGCCCGCCCGGAGCGACAATTCGCCAGCCTCTTTTTCATCGGCCACCACGCCGTGGTTGGTCATTTCGTTCATGGAGGTGTAGTCAGTCACCACAAATCCGGTGAAGCCCCATTCTTTTCGGAGGATATCGGTCATCAGGTAGCGGTTGCCGGAGGCCGGTACGCCGTCGTAGTCGTTGAAGGAGGTCATGACGGTGGCCGCGCCGGCTTTTACAGCGGCTTCGTAGGGTGGCAGATAGTATTCGCGGAAATAGCGCTCGCTCATGTCCACAGTGTTGTAGTCGCGCCCGCCAACCGGGGCGCCATAACCGGCAAAGTGTTTCACGCAAGCCAAAAGGGCGTCGGTACTGCCCAGGTTTTTACCCTGGATGCCGCGCACCCGCGCTTCGGCGATGCGGCTGCCCAGCCAGGTGTCTTCGCCGGCGCCTTCCATCACCCGGCCCCAGCGGGGGTCGCGGCTGATGTCGACCATCGGGGCAAAGGTCCAGTGCAAGCCGGCGGCGGCGGCTTCGGCGGCGGCAATATGTGCCGACTGCTCGATGGCGGCCAGGTCCCAACTGGCGGCTTCCCCCAGGGGGATAGGAAAGATTGTTTTGTAGCCGTGGATGACGTCAAAACCAAAGAGCAGGGGAATTTTCAGGCGGGTTTCTTCGATGGCAATGCGCTGCAACTCCCGGGTAAATTGGGTGGAATGGCTGTTGAACAGGGCGCCGCAGCGGCCTTTGCGGATGTCGTCGGTGTAGCCCTCCCGGATAGTGGGCCCGGTGGAGCCCCAATCGGTAGTAAAGAGGGTCATCTGGCCGATTTTTTCTTCCAGGGTCATACGCGCCAAAACGGAGTCGACGCGGTGCCGTAGCCGGAGTTCTGCGGCCGACAGGCCGGCGCCCGTGGCGGATTTGGGCACGCTTGAGCAATTGGGGGCCAGGGCCAAAGCCAGCCCGAGGAGTAAGAACAAAACCGCTGGGCGGAAAGGTAGAGCGGAAAATATGAGGGTTGGGGAAAAACGGCGTAATCCGGTTTGGTGCATGCTGCTTCGCGTTTAGGTTATTTTTTTGCCAACAGGCGTTATAACAGCATAAAATTACAACGAACTCCGGCGTTGCCGACAAAAAAGCACCTCACGGAAACTACACCAGGGGTGGGAATATCCACATTCCTTTTGCAAAGCTATGCCTATTGGTAGCGGGATTCCTGAGTTGTCCGCTACTGACGGATAAATTTTAGAAGGATTGTTGTTTCCTCTGTGTTGGCCCGCACGAAATATGTTCCTGGAGGTAAATGGGATACCGGGACGCTTATTTCCGTATCGGGTTCGCCACCCCAACAAGAGACAATGTTACCCAGTGCATTGAAAAAGCAAACCGAGGTAATGGCGTGTGCTGCCGATTGCAGCCGTACGTCCGTACTGGCTGGGTTCGGTGCGATCCAAATCGAAGACTCTTCTTCAATTGGTGTATTGGTTTGCACTGTTTTTGTAATGAGCAGTCCAGTCCGTTGTCCAGCAATGTTTAGGGCAATATTTTCCGGTGTAATTGCTTGTATATTCGTGGTATATGCTGGGGTTTCCAACATTTCACCGCCACCGCCATCCGGACTGAAGCCTTGCTTTCCTTTAAAAAAAATATCGTCTTCAATGATAATGAAGGTGTGGCCGATGAGGCCAAATCCGCCAGCGCCGGCGCCATCTGTCCTGGAGAGCACCACATCAAGCCGGTGCTGTCCGGGAAAGTGACGTTGCATGCACAGTAGTTCTGTTGAAGGGTCACCCAGCCAAGAGCTCTGAGGTTCAAAATACAGAGGGTGCAACAAATCGGGATCGTAAGAAATGCTGAACGACAAGCCGTGCAGATCCGCAACGGGGTTCAGTTCCGAGCCCAACGCGAGCGGAATGGTAGCTATTTGACCCGGCAAAAGGGTATCGGCTTCCAAATAAAGTGCCAGCCCCGGGGCCATACCCGGCACCGTTGTTGGTTCGGCAAATGGGTTGTCCGACAGAGGATGAACCACCCGTCCCCAATTGGCCACTATGCCCATTGTATCTGTCAGGTTTACTTGGCCGTCTCCGTTCGCATCCAGATTTTTCAGGTTGACAACACTGCCGGGAAGGCTCGCTGCCCAGTCATTTGCCGGTTGCCCCGCCCAGTCCAGGCTGGCATTGGTACGGGTAGGTCCAGTAACGCCCAAGGCAAGGGCCAAACTCAAGAGGTCGTGGTGGTTCACGGCATTGTTGTTATCCAGATCGCCCGGCCAGACCAGCGCTGCAGAATCGCCGGGTTCTTGCCAAATGCATTCCAAAGCCGTGTTTAAAAAGTCGGAGCAGCCAGCAGCATCAAGTGCGGTAACGGAATAGGCGCCCTGAGGGGCCATTTGCATCAGGTCGATCGTATCATTTGCGGGCTGAAGTACCTCGCTTATGGAACCGTTGCTCCAAGACAACAGCAGTGGAAAGTCGATGGCAGCAGGGTTGATTGCGCCAAGCAATAAGTTGCCGGAAGGCGCCGAGCCGCCCAGGCAAATGGGGTCGAGAGATAGGCCCCAGGTAGAGCTTCCTGCATCCGACACCAGTGTTTGTGCTATGCCTGTACAACCAATTGCATCGGTTGCTGTGACCCGGTACAAACCAGCCACGAGGTTGGTGATGAGGGCCCCTGTTGCCTGATTAGACCAGGCAAATGTGTATGGCGCTGTGCCATTTTGGGGTGCAGCGCTTGCGCCGCCGGCAATGTCGGCAGCACAATTGGCCGGGGTGGCCGAAGCCTGTACCACCAACTGATTGGCGGCCTGCACCTGAATGCTATCTACATCCAAACAACCATTCGCATCAGTAGCCGTCACGGAGTAAATACCTGGTGGTAATTCGCATATTTCCGGGCCACTCAGGTTGTTGTCTGACCAAACGTAACTAACCGGCTGTGTTCCTGCCTGCAAATCCAAATAGATGCAGCCGTCAGCTTCGTTACAACTGGTTGGAGTGCTTTGGCTTGTGATATTGAGCGGATAGATTTCCGAAAAAATATAGACGACCACCGCTATTTGCAGTCCTGTTGCATCTGTAGCGTTCAAATAGTAAAACCCATGCGACACATTTAACAGGCCTTGTGTGGTAGCCATGAACCCGGCAGGTCCGGTCCAATTGTACGTAAGCGGCGCCGTTCCATTGGTCAGGTTATACGTCACTTTTCCAGTGGCTGAAGCGCAATTAGTGCTATTCGTGACGCAGAAATTTCCCAGGGTCAAAGGCCCCACTGCTGGAGACCCAATTTGAACGCCACCGGTTCGACAGCTCACTGAAACGCCGCCGCCCGGCTCTTTTACTACTGCCGGCAGATAGAGTGCATCCTTCAATGCTATAGGGTACCAGCCTGGAGCTGGGTTAAGGACAAACAGTCGAATTGAAAAAAGAACTGTACTATCAGGCAGATCCACTCCGATAGCATTCGGATCAAACCAGGTGAACAATATGGTGCCGGGCTGATTGGGATTAAAATTTGCATTGGACAGACCTAATGGATTGCTATGAAATTGCAGTTCATTGAATTGCAGTGCCTGCGCCGACCACTGCAAGCCCAAAGACATGGAGATGATATCCTCGAAATCCTGCACCCGAAATGGAATTTCTACGGTTTCTCCGGGGCTTCCGGCTACCAGGGGCATCTCGAAAAACACGCAATCCGTGGTTTGTGCTTTTACGATGGTAGAGGCTCCTAAGAGAAAAAAAATGATACCCAGCAGGCCCGGGAGTAGTTTTATGCAGGTTGAGTGCTTTTTCATAAGCATGGACACTTTGCGCGGTTTCGGCATTCGTGATAATTTTTCAGGCTACAAAACTACCCGCAGGCACAAGGCCCTGCAATTACATTTTTTCAGATTTATAGCATTTTTTTCACGTATATTTTCCCCAATACCAAGTCAGTGCTTTTCAAAAAAGCATCATTTACTACCTATTTGGTTATTTTATAGCAATTTCAGATCTAGGTTTTTTTTATAAATTATAGATTTTTTCTTTTACTTTTCAATCAAAAAATACCAGTGCATCAAACCAAACTCCTTCAATGTCTCCGGGTCTTGAGTACCCGCGAACGCAGCCGTTGGCGACAGTATGTACAATCTGATTTTTTTAACCGGCACCAAGTGCTGCGCCAACTGGCTGACGATGTGTTGTCCTACGCGCCCGAGTTTAAGGATCAGGCCTTGGCTAAAAAAACAGTGTACCGGCGACTCTTCCCTGCCGATACAGAGCATAATGAACTAAAAATCAACAACTTAATATCTGATCTATTCAACCTGCTTCTGGGGTACATGGCCTTTCGGCAGTATGAATCCGCCAGATTCACACAACAACTGGATGCCGCCAATGCCTTGCTCGATCGGGACCTAGGGCAGGCGGCTGCTAGTTTGCTTCAACGCAGCCGGGTGTTGTTAGATTCCTGGCCTTGCCAATCCGCAGAGCGCCAGCACCTGGAAATCCGCTGGTGGGAAGCCCTTGAAACCCTCGAAAGCCGGCAGGCGCGGCGTACCGCCGGCGAACACCTGCACCAGCAAGCGGAGGCCCTTGATAAAGCGTTTGTACTGGAAAAATTGCGGCTGGGAGCCGCTCAAATCAGTCGCCGAGGGTTGGCCGTTTTACAATCCAACGAGCATCCGAGGTGGCTCCCCGAAATCCGGCAGTGGTGCCTGAGTGATCTGTTTTTGTCGACTTTGCCAACCGTACAGGTTTACCTGGCGGCACTCGATTTGCTGGAACAAAACACGTCAAGTTCATACGCCGCCTTTTCGGAACTCCTGGACAAACACTTTTTGCTGTTTTCTGCCGAAGAGTTGGCGGCATTATACCAATATGCGCTCAATTTTTGCATCCACCGGATCAACGACGGCCACCCGGAAGCCTACGCCGAGACCTTGGCGCTATATCGGACACTACTCGACCGGAATGTGCTGCTACGCAAAGGTCAATTGTCCCAATGGACCTACAAAAACATCACCACCACAGGGCTGCGGAGCGGTGATTTTGTTTGGACGGAGCAGTTTATAAACCAATACCGCCAGTATTTGCCACCGGCAGAACAAGAAAATGCCTTTATCTACAACATGGCGGCACTTTATTTCGAAAAAGGGGAATACGCCCACACCTTGCAAACGCTTCAAAATGTAGAATTTACAGATTTCACCTATCACCTCGGCGCTAAAATCATGCAGATCAAATCTTTTTATCTTTTGGGTGAAACGGAGGCCTTGGCAGCCTTGGTTAAGGCTACGCAGCAACTCCTTCGGCGCAATCGAAGTCTGTCAGATTTTGGAAAATCAGCCAACCTGCATTTTCTTCAGATCATCCTGAAATTGGACCGTTGGACCCAACAGTCCGTTTTCTACACAGAAGAAAAAAAGGAACAGCAGCGCAACAGTCTCTTAGAAAAAACAACCCGCTTGGTACCCTTGGCCAACAAAGACTGGCTCCTGGACCAACTTAAACCCGGAGCCCCCTACCCTTCGCCCCGAGGGGCGATCAGTTCTGGGTTTTGATATTTCGATCTTGGATATTCGGAGTTCGATATTCGATATTTTTCAAAGGAAAAACGTCGAGGAATGTCGAATATCGAACTCCGAATATCCAACGTCGAAGAATGATCCATAGAACAGGCAGGCCCAACCCTACATCTCCACCTTAAAATCCTCCACGCTTTTCTTGGCAATCAAACCCAGTTTTGCGCCTTCCTCCAGCATCCGCTGAAAACCGGATGCAAAGTCATTGGTGATCTCGCCGTCCAAAATGGCCTCGCGGATGGCGGTTTTGATCATGCCGACTTCGCGGGAAGGCTGGATGCCAAAACACTCCATGATGATATCGCCGGTGATGGGCGGCTGCCACAGGCGCAGGCGATCTGCTTCATTTACGAGGGCCATCCGTTCCTTCAGGTAGTTGTAGCCTTCCAGGTACCGCGACATTTTTTTCGGATTCTTGGTCGTAATATCCGATTCACAAAGCATCATCAGGTCTTCGACATCGGGCCCGGCGTCGAAGAGCAGGCGGCGTACAGCGCTGTCGGTGACCTCTTCTTTGGTGAGGCTGATCGGGCGAAGGTGCAGACGCACCATTTTTTGGACGTACTCCAGTTTGGCGTCGAGGGGCAGACGCAGGTTCCGGAAAATACGCGGCAACATGTTGGCGCCCAGCCACTCGTGGCCATGGAAGGTCCAGCCGCTATCCGGGTGGTAGCGTTTGGTAGCCGGTTTGGCGATGTCGTGAAACACGGCTGCCCAACGGAGCCAGATGTTGTTGCTGCGCCGGCACACGTTGTCCAACACTTCCAGGGTGTGGTAAAAATTGTCTTTGTGGCCGCGGCCGTTGCGGTCCTCCACGCCTTGCAAGGCGGTCAGTTCGGGCAAAATAAGTTGCAGCAAGCCGGTGTTGAACAAGAGCGTAAAACCCTCGGATGGCCGGGGGGTCATCAGAATTTTTTCCAGTTCGGTGGTGATGCGTTCTTTGGAAATGATATTCAGCCGATGCTTGTTGGCGGTAATGCCGGCCAGGGTATTTTTTTCAATAACAAAATCCAGTTGGTTGGAAAAACGGATGGCGCGCAGCATCCGCAGGGGATCGTCTGAAAAGGTTTTGCCGGGGTCCAGGGGCGTTTTGATGATCTTGTGCTCCAGGTGTTCCAGGCCGCCAAAGGGGTCGATAATCAGGCCGAAATCGGCCTCGTTGAGGCTCACTGCCAGGGCATTGATCGTGAAATCCCGCCGGTTTTGGTCGTCCTCAAGGGTGCCTTGTTCCACGTCGGGCTTGCGGCTGTCCATTTGGTAACTCTCCTTTCGGGCGCCGACAAATTCAATTTCAATGCCATCGTAGCGCAACATGGCCGTGCCGAATCGGCGGTAGACCACGATTTTGGGCGCCGGGTACAGTTTGTTGGCCAGGGTTTGGGCCAGGCGGATGCCGTCGCCGACACACACCACGTCGATATCCTTGGTAGAGCGGCCCAACAAGCGGTCGCGCACATAGCCGCCCACCACATAGGCCGGCACATCGATTTCGCGGGCACTGGCAGCGATCAATTCAAAGATGCGCCGTTCGTGTGGTTGTATATTGAAAATCATGGTTTGACAAATTAAACAAGCGGGTGGTTTACCCGGCCCATTCGGCCTCCAGGCCCGAATACACGTCTTCGATTTCGTCCAAAATAGCAAACAACACTTCCGGCTCCATTTCGGTCACCAGGCGAGCCCGGTAGGGTTTGATGTTGGGCAGGTCGCGGAAATACGGCGCATAGTGGCGGCGCATTTCCAGTACGCCCAATTTCGGTCCTTTCCAGGCCAGGCTGTCGCTCAGGTGTTGCCGGGCGGCGCGGAGTCGTTCGGCAACATCCGGCGGCGGCAGCAGTTCGCCGGTGGCAAAGTAGTGTTTGATTTCGCGGAAAATCCAGGGGTACCCAATGCTGGCCCGGCCAATCATAATGCCATCGGCGCCAAAACGGTTCCGGTAGTCGAGCGCTTTTTCCGGGCTATCGACGTCGCCGTTGCCAAAAATGGGAATGTGCAGCCGCGGATTCTCCTTGACGCGGGCGATCCAGCTCCAATCGGCTTCGCCCTTGTACATCTGCGCCCGGGTGCGGGCATGGATGGTCAGGGCTTGAATACCCACATCTTGGAGGCGTTCGGCAACTTCCACGATGTTGATGGAGTTGTCGTCCCAGCCCAGGCGGGTTTTCACAGTCACCGGATATTTGGTGCTTTTCACTACGGCTTCGGTCAGGCGCACCATGTGCGGAATGTCGCGCAGCAAGCCGGCGCCCGCCATCCGGCAAGCCACTTTGGCCACCGGGCATCCGAAATTGATGTCGATGACATTGGGGTTTTTGGCCTCAATGATTTCTGCGGCTTCGGTCATGTTGTCCAGTTGGCCGCCAAAGTATTGGATGCCGATCGGGCGCTCGTAGTCGAAGATTTCCAGTTTTTTCAAACTCTTGATCGCTTCGTGCACCAGCCCATCGGCACTCACAAACTCGGTGTACACCATGTCCGCCCCTTGTTCTTTGCACAGTTTCCGGAACGGCGGATCACTGACGTCTTCCATGGGCGCCAACAATAAGGGATACTCTCCCAACTCAACATTTCCAATTTTAACCATCGTTCTTTTCCAATCGGGGCGCAAAAATAGGTAAAAATCTGTGGACCGGCCAACCGGCTCTACCGGAGCAGGGTCACATCGCCTTTTACCAGGACTTGCAGGGCGTCGTCGCCGCGCCGCCACCAAACCCGGTACACGTATACGTCGGCCGGCGCTTCCTTGCCATCAATGGTGCCATCCCAGGTAGCGGCTTCATCCGTGCTCTGGTAAACAATTTGTCCCCAGCGGTTGAAGATTTCCATCCGCGCCACATAGGCCAGGCCTTTTAGAACAATCATGCCAAACGCATCGTTCACCTGATCGCCATCCGGGGTAAATGCATTGGGAAAAAGCAGGAACGGGAACACCAGATTGAAGCGAATTTCCTCTCGCTGGACACAGCCTTTGGGGGAAGTAGCGATCAACACATACCGGATTTCTTTGGTAGTCGTGTCGTTCGAAGACGCTACGATGTTGATGGATTCTGTATTGAATGGGAGCACTTTGGTATCCACCGTGATTTCCTGCCAAACAAAATTTAAATTAGACAGGCTTTGCGGCGGATTTATGATAGCAATCAGATTCACTTCCTGACCAACGTTCAGGGTACTCGTGTCCGGGAACGCATCTATACCCAGGTTGAAATTCTGCACAACCGAAATATTGACGCTTTCCTGAAGTGTACAGCCTTCGCCATAGGTATAGGTGACCGTCTAGGTGGTATTGCCGGCTGGCATCACGTTGATCGTGGAGGATTGAGCGCCGGTGCTCCAGGCATACGAGCCGTCCGGCGCCGAGCCCATGGCCCGGAGGGTCGTGAGCGTGCTATCGCAAACTGTGGTGTCCGGCGTAACCGTCAGGGTCGCGTTGTCGGCCGTAATTTTGATTTGTTGGGCAACG
This sequence comes from Saprospiraceae bacterium, assembly GCA_020846655.1. Taxonomy (GTDB): domain Bacteria; phylum Bacteroidota; class Bacteroidia; order Chitinophagales; family Saprospiraceae; genus M3007. Next base: position 32,117 of record JADLDL010000255.1, read on the forward strand.
CTGCAATTACCAAGCGTTGCCACCACGGAGTACATCGTGGTTTGATCCGGAGAAACGACCGGCGTTGCACTGGTTGGCGCCAGCGTTGGATCGGGCGGGCTGGCTACCCAATTGTACACGGTGCCCGCCAATACCGGGCCGGAGTTGAGGGTCACGGTTTCGTCCGGACAAATGCGCACATCGGTAGGAATAACCAAAACAGGGGCTTCTCCGTTGATGGTCACCGTGACGTCGTCTGTCAATTGACAATTATCGCCATACGTGTAAAGTACAGCATACGTGGTAGTTACGTCGGGTTTTACTTGAATGGTCTGGCCCGTTCCAACAGTTTGGCCGGTGTTTTTATCGATCCAAACATAACTGATCTCCGGCAAGGTCGCCGAAGCGCTGAGCGTTGCTGTGAAGTTTTTGCAAATGGTCGTGTCGCCTTTCACGGTGAGGATGGCTTTGTTCAGCACAATCGTCACCGAGTCTTTTCGGATACAACCATTGTTGGCTACTACGGTGTAGGTCGCCGTCTGGGTGGGCATAAAACTGGGATCTGCTTTGGTGACAGTGCCAAAACCGGGATGGGTGGAGGTCCAAACGTAAGTTGACATCAGGTCGAACTGGTCGTTCAGTTGAACCGATTCTCCGGCGCACAACTGCCGGTCGTCCGGGAAATGCAGGGGAGGCAGCGGCTTGAGGTGCACCGTAGCGCTGGCATTCACCGGGCAGCCCTGGTATTCGCCCGACACAGAATAGGTTTGAGTGTTGACCGGCGTGGCAAAGGTGCTGGTACATTGGGTGCAGGAGAGGCCATTGGCCGGCGACCACTCGATATTGGTCACGCCCGGTGTGACAAAACTCAGAGACAACAGCACCGTGTTGCCCGGGCAAATAAAAGTATCGACCGGCGAGGTAATCATTTGTGCCGTAGGAATCACTTTGACCAACGCAAAAGAGGTATCGATGCACAAACCCTTGCGGGTGATCCGCCGAAACAAGGTAGTTTGCGACGGTTGCACGACATTGTTAAACAACGTATCGGAGTACAGCAGTCCATTCAGAGGGGTCCATTTTGACGAAATGCCCAGGTATTCATCCGGGTCGTAGGTGCCAGATTCCAGGATGACCGTTTCGCCGAGGCAAATGGAGGTGTCGGCAGGCTGAATATCCAATTCTTTGGGCAAACTATCCAGCGCCAGATACACGCGCTGCTGCCGGGTACAGCCCGCCAACGAAGCCGTCGCGGTGTACATCGTGCTTTCCAGGGGCGTTGCCACCGCAGTGGCGCCGTTGCCGCTGATCTGTAATCCGGCACCCGGCGACCAGGAAATGGTTTGGCCGGCGGGCGAAACGGTTGCCTGCAAGGTCCTGGACTTGCCCAGGCACAGCCGCACGGTGTCGGTCGGGGTGAGTTGCAAGGAGAGAGCAACCGGCGTAATACGCACACTGTCAAGGCTTAACAACGGACAGGTAAGGGTGGATGTCGATAAATAGTAGGTGACCGGTCCCGAAGGTTTTACTTTAGGATTGGCTAAACTGCTGGCAAAACCCGGCGGCACAGAAAACCAGTTGTAAAAGGTGCCGGAAATGGCCGGGCCACCAATCGACACACTGTCGCCGGCGCAAATACCCATACTTTCGGTGATAGTATAGGCGGGCGCTTCGCCGTTGATGACGAATACCCGGACGGTGTCTGAGTCCATGCAATCCGGCGTAGTCACGGTGGCGATAAACGTGTATGTGCCGGTACTGAGTCCGGAAACCTCGGGGGAAGGGCAGTTGTAACAACTGAGGCCGATACTCCCGGTCCAGGTATACTGGCCGTCATTGGCCTGTGGATGCGGATTGAGGGAGAACCGGGCATTGTTGCAAACGGTTATGTCGGGACCCAGGTCAAGGGTGCAATCGGAGTTTTGTGCAGTGGTGAACAGGGCGATTAGGGAGAGGAAAAGAGTAAAAAAAACCTTCATGATGATAAAGTTAAATCGGCGCGAAAATTAGCTGAATTTTGGGAGTCAGGGGCTTTGCGGCACAGCCTTTCCAAATTCTTTCGAGTAAATGCGGATTAATAATAAAAAAACGGCAATCAGAATGGGGCCAAAAACAAAGCCGATAAAACCGAACAGTTTCAGACCGGCAATCACCCCAAACAAGGTTACTAATGGATGGATATCGCCCAGTTTTTTCTGGAGCCACATCCGTCCGATATTGTCCACCGATCCGATGACCGTAAAGCCGTAGATAAACAACAAGACGCCGTTTAGCGGCATTCCGTTGGCTACCATGAGCAAGGACATGGGCACATAGGCCAGGGCTACGCCCAAAATGGGCAGCATACCGGAAATACAAGTGATGGCAAACCATAGCCACACATCCTGCACACCGGCCAGCCAGTACACCGGTAAGCCAGCCAGGCCCTGAATGATGCCCATCACCGGGATACCCACAGCGTTGGAAAAAACCAGGCTGTTCAGTTCGCCTTTGAAATTGGCAACGTTTTCCAGGCGGATCGGCAGCCAATTGGAAAAAGCATCTTCCATGGTTTCCTGGTGGATCAGCATGAAAAACAAAATGAAAACTGCCAACAACGCCGTGCTAATCCCTTCGAGCGTAGCCGTTACCAGGTCCCGGACCTGATTCGCCAGCCAGCCGGCCAGGTCCTTCAGGTTGTCCGGCGTCATTACACTTACGGAATACTGCTCTTCCAGGCGATGCACCAGGGTTTCCAGGCTAAGCCGGAGATCGGCCGTGTGCTGCATTGTTTCGATTACCCTCGCCTGCACTAATTGTACCAAAAAATGCACCGGGGTGCCAATCACGACGATCGCCAGCAGAATCAAGGCCAGAGCGGCTAGTGTTTTCGGCCAACGCCATTGTGCCGTCAGGAATACCATGGACCGCCGCAACAACACGTACAAGGTATAGGCGCCCAATAAAGCCGGCAGAAAAGTGTGGAGGGTGCCAAACAGCACCCACGCTAACGCAAAAATCAACAGGAGCAACAGGACTTGCCGGATCAGTAGGCTTGAAATCTGGTTCATGCCGGAAAAATAAGGCTTCAGTCTTGGGTGAACTACCGTTTACTCCATATTATCCTACTTTTGCACAAAAATTTTCAACCTTGACCATTCGTATTATCAATCGCTCCTCCAATCCCTTGCCCAAATACGAAACCAACGGCAGCGCCGGCATGGACCTCCGGGCATGGCTCGATGCGCCGGTCACCCTGCCTTCTCTGGGCAGGGCTCTGATTCCCACCGGGTTGCACATCGAACTCCCAAACGGTTTCGAGGCACAAATCCGCGCCCGCTCCGGGCTGGCCATCAAACGCGGCCTCACCATGCTCAATTCACCCGGCACGGTAGACAGCGATTATCGCGGCGAAATCAAATGTATCGTCATCAATCTTTCCGACGAGCCGCAAACCATCGAACCCGGAGAGCGAATTGCTCAAATGGTTATCGCCCGTTACGAACAAATTGACTGGCAGGAGGTTGAAGTATTGGAAGAAACCGAGCGCAGCAGTGGAGGCTTTGGAAGTACAGGAAAACACTGACTCCCTTTTCAAGCTGCCACCGTTACCTGCCTGTTTGCCTATCACCCATAACTAATTTGCAATCCACATCATGAAAATCATAATCCCTATGGCTGGCCGGGGCACTCGTTTGCGCCCACACACCCTTACTGTGCCCAAGCCACTGATTCCGGTAGCCGGCAAACCCATTATTCAACGACTGGTAGAAGAACTGGCGCATTCCTACGACCAGCCCATCCGGGAAATTGCATTTATCATCGGCGATTTTGGCCCTGAAGTAGAACGCGAATTGATCCACATCGCCGAACAACTGGGCGCCAAAGGCCGGATTTACCACCAGGAAAAAGCCATGGGCGTGGGCCATGCCATCTATTGCGCCTGGGAAAGCCTGACCGGCCCCTGTATGATTGCCTTTGCCGACACGCTTTTCAAAGCCGATTTTTCGTTCGACACCCGCGAGGACGGTATGATTTGGGTACAAAAAGTAAAAGACCCCTCCTCTTTCGGCGTGGTCAAACTGGATACCGAAGGCTACATCACCGAATTTGTCGAAAAGCCCACCACCTTTGTGTCGGATCTGGCGATTGTTGGGATATATTATTTTCGGGAAGGCGAAAAATTGCGCACCGCATTGCACCATATTATTAGCCAGGAAATCAAGGAAAAAAACGAATTCCAGCTCACTACGGCACTCGAATTGCTCAAAAACGAAGGCCTGCGCTTTCGTACCGGCGAAATTGACGAGTGGCTCGATTGCGGCAACAAAGAAGCCATCCTGTTCTCCAACGAACGAATGCTCGAATTGTACCGCGATCAGGACCTGGTTGCCCAAAACGCAAGCATCGAAAACAGCGTGATTATTCCACCCTGTTTTATCGGCGAACACGCCGTCATCCGGAATGCTGTGGTAGGGCCCTATGTCAGTGTCGGCAATAATTCAGTGGTCGAAAACACCGTTATTACCAACAGCATTATTCAAAACAAATCCCAGATCAAAAATGCTTTGCTGGAAAATTCTATGGTCGGCAACGCCAGTAAATTTGTCGGCTCCAAAGACGAAGTAAATATTGGCGATTACTCGAACTTGTCCAAACGCTAAAACATTGACTGTTACATGTTTAAAAACATATTTTTTCGCATTTGTTTCCTCTTGCCCGGTTTGATTTCCGGCTCGGTTTTCGCCCAAAATACCATCGGCGGCGAAGCCAAAATCGTACCGGAGGCTGAAGTAGACCGCCAAAGCCTGTTTATCGATGCCGAACGCCAACGCCTGCTGGGCCACAACGACAAAGCGGTTGACATGTACAAGCAGTTCCTCTACGCCAACACCGACAACGCTGCTGCCTGGTACGGGCTCGCCCGCAGTTATGGCGCCCAAGGCGACCCGCAAAATGCCCTCGACGCTGCCAACAAAGCCGTTGCCGCCGACGCGACCAACCAATGGTATCAAATCTACCGGGCTGATTTGCTGGAGCAACTCGGCAACATCCGGGAAGCCGTAAAAGTATATGAAACCCTGACCAAACAATTCCCCCACGAATCGGATTTCTGGCGACAGTACTCCTACCTCGCCGTGCTCAACAGCGACCCTAAAACCGGCCTGAAAGCCCTCGACCAACTGGAAAAAATCACCGGGGTCACCGAGGAAAGCACCGACAAAAAACACATGATTTACCTCGGCATGGGCGATGCCAAAAAAGCCGCCGCCGAACTCCAGCGGCTCGCCGACCTGTACCCCAGCACCTTGGAATACCGGCACCACCTGGCCGAATTTTACACCCAGGTAGGAGACAAAAACGCCGCCCGGAAAGTGTACGAAGACATTCTCCGCCGCGACCCGACCGACCCCGTTGCCCAATTGGCAGTGCTTGAAAAATCCGGCTCCGACATCGCCTATATCCAAACCCTCAAGCCGCTCTTCCGCGACCCCGGTGTGTCCATCGACGCCAAGGTGAAGGAGTTGCTGCCCTATTTTGACAAACTCAACGGCCGAACCGAACCCAGCCTCCTGCAAGCCCTGCTCGACCTGGGCCAATTGGTAGAAACTGCGCACCCCAACGACCCCAAGGCCTGGAGCCTGTCCGGCGACCTGCTCTACTACGCTGATCGCCCCAACGAAGCCCTCGCCCGGTACCGAACCTGCATCAAACTGAACCCCACTATTTTTTCTGTTTGGGAAAACACCCTGGAGATTCTCAGCCAACAGAAAAACTACGACGAACTCTACCCTATGGCCGAAAAAGCCATGGATGATTTCCCCAACCAGGCGGTGGCCTACTATTATTTCGGCCTGGCTGCCACCGAAAAAGGCAAACCCGACGAGGCCATTGCCCAACTGGAGCAAGCCACCCTGATGGCCGGCAACAACCTCAACCTCCGCCTTGCCCTGGAAGACCAGATCGGACTGGCCCAACTGCGTAAAAAAGACTTTGCCGCCGCCGCCAATACCTATGCCCAGGCGCTGAACATCGGCGGCGACAAACACGCCCGCATCCTCGAACACTATGGCGATACGCTTATCCAACTCGGGGAGCGCGAAAAAGCCATGGACTTTTGGCAAAAAGCCAACAAACTGGAACCCTCACCGCAGTTGGAACAGAAAATTTCGACCGGAAAACTTTAATCTGTGCCTACCACCATAAAATGCTCATTATAAAAACATTGCAGGGCTTAGAGCCTGTTTTGGCCGCCGAACTCGAAGCCCTGGGCGCCACCGACATTCGTCCGCTCAAACGAGCCGTGTCCTGTGAAGGCGACCAGCGGCTGATGTACCGCGCCAACTACGAACTACGCTCCGCCTTGCGGGTCCTGAAACCCTTTCACTCGTTTCAGGCCTCCGACGAACGCCAGTTTTACAATCAGATTTATAAATTCGACTGGAGCCAATACCTCAACCCGATTGATACGCTGGCCATCGATTCCACGGTGGCCAGCGTGCATTTCCGGCATTCGCAGTACATGGCCTTGTTGACCAAAGACGCCATTGTGGACCAGTTTCGCGACCGCACCGGCCGCCGCCCCAGCGTAAACCTCGAAGCCCCAACCCTCCGCATCCACCTGCGCATCCACGGTTCGCAATGCGACCTGCTGTTCGATGCCAGCGGCGATTCGCTGCACAAACGCGGGTACCGGCGCGATGTAGCCGAGGCGCCCCTGAATGAAGTCCTGGCCGCCGGCCTGATTCTGCTCACCGGCTGGGACGGCCAAAGCACTTTTGTGGACCCTATGTGCGGCAGCGGCACCCTTCCGATCGAAGCCGCCATGATCGCCATGCACATTCCGCCGCAATACAAGCGCGACGCTTTCGGGTTTTTCCGCTGGAAAGATTTTGACAAAGCGCTTTGGCAGGATGTAAAAAGTACCGCCGACGCCCGGATCCAACCCGCTCCCTGCGCGATCTACGGTTCCGACATGGACCCCCGCGCCCGGAATACCACCACGATCAATTTGTTTTCTGCCGGCCTGGAAAAAGTAGTGCAGGTGGAAAAAATGGCCTTTGAAAAACTGACACCACCCGAACCACCCGGTTTGCTGCTCACCAACCCGCCCTACGACGAACGGATCAAAGTGGACGATGTGGCGGCTTTTTACAAAAGCATTGGCGACCAACTCAAGCAACACTGGGCCGGCTGGCAAGCCTGGCTGATTTCCTCCAACCTGGAAGCCTGGAAAAGTTTTGGCCTGCGCCCATCCCGCAAAATTACCCTGTACAATGGTTCGCTGGAGTGTTATTTTCAAAAATACGACTTGTATGCCGGCAAAAAACACAGTTAAAGTGCTGCTGCTCTTGGGCCTCATGGGCTGGTGCAGCGCCGCAGGGCGGGCTCAGGCGCCATTGGAACTGGCCAGCCCGGCACTGTATGTCCCGTTCAAACCGGCCTTACTCAAGCCCGGGCTCTTTCGCTGGATTTCGCCGCCTGCCAAGGCGATGCCGCCTGATTTGCGCGCCTGCGCCTGGCAAGCCGATGCGTTGCCTTTGTTTTGCAAAATTGAATACCACTTCGAGATCAGAAAAAAAGTGCCGTTCAAATTTCGCCTGGGTTCGGTCGACTATGTGGATTGGCTCGAAGGCAAGCCAGGGTATTCAACGCTGATGTACCGCTAGTGCCGCGTCCGGCAGTTGGCGCTTTGTTTTGAGAAAACAAGGCCACGCAACCCCCGTGTTGTATTTTGCGTGCTGTTGTCAAACATCAATCCTGCATGCGAAAAATTATTGGCGGAACCCTGTTGTTCTGGCTGGCACACACCGGGTTATTGGCCCAACCCATTCCTTGCGGCACCAATCCGGGTATGACCTCGTTTTGTGATGAAGCCTGTATTATTTGCGATATCAACGGTTTTACCGGTATCAACGACGACCCCGAAACCGGCCAGGTGCCACCTGGCTTTTGCACCTCAACGGCCCACCACATGCAGTGGATTGGTTTTATCGCCGGGAGTACCAACCTTACCCTCAACGTAAAAGTATTCGGTTGCCAAACCGGTTTTGGCCTTGAAATCGGTATTTACCAAAGCCTGGATTGCGAAAACTTCCAATTGGTGTCCAACTGCGACGGCGACGTGCTGAACAACGAAACCGGCGTTTTTTACAATACCGTCCCCCTTACCATCGGTCAATATTATTATTTCGTGATGGATGGCAACCACGATGATGTTTGCCAATATACTGTAACGGTCGTGAACGGCACCACTGCGGTCAATGCATTGCCCAATTCCGGTGTGTTGAGTGGCGATTTCAGCGTCTGCCCCGACCGCAGCGAGCAATACACGCTTGCAGCGCCGCCCGGCGCTACCTGGGTTTCCTGGTCGCTCGACGGCCAGCCGGTGTCTTCCGGCGTCGATACCAGTTTGACGCTGGACTGGACGACACCCGGCCTGCACCAACTCTGCGCGACGGCATCCAATGTGTGCGATACCGCGCCGCCGGCTTGCCAAATCGTGCAGGTGCTACCCGTGCCCGTCACCTCGATCCAAACGGAACTTTGTGCCGGCGAATGCTGGCAAGGCGCCGATACAACACTTTGTACCCCAGGCTTTTATACTTTTCACCTCGCCGGGCAGGAAAACTGCGACAGTATCGTGAACGTCGAGATCAAAATACTGCCCAGCAGCCAGACCGACCTTGACCTGATGATTTGCAAAGGCGATACGATCCGAATCGGCAACGTCCCGTATGCTGACACCGGGCAATTTCAGGAAACCCTGAGCAACCAGTTTGGCTGCGACAGTACGGTCAACCTAGACCTCCAGGTCATTGTTTGTGAAATAAAAGGCCTGCTCACACCGGAGGCCGTGGATTGCAATGGCAAACCCACCGGCGCGCTTCGGTTTCTGGTCAACGACGGCACCCCACCCTTCTCGTATGCCTGGGAACGCCTGGGCGATGCGCAAACAAAAGGCGCCGGTAGCCTGGGCGCGGTGAACAGCGAATTGCTGTTGTCCAATTTGCCGAAAGGCACGTATTTCGTTACGATTACAGACAATTTCGGCCACCATCTGGTCCTCTTTGGCGATATCAAAGAACCGCTGCAGCTGGATCTCGGCTTTTCGGTAGCCGATCACCACGGCTTTTCGGTGTCCTGCGCAGGCGGCCAGGATGGGCAGATCAGCACGCAGGCCAGCGGCGGCAAAAGTCCGTACACCTACTTGTGGAGCAACGGCGCCACGACGGCGGGCCTCAACAGTTTAAGTGTCGGCGCATATACCTGCACCCTCACGGATGTCAACGGTTGTTCGGCAATGTTTTCCACCAGCCTGAACGAGCCTCCTGCGCTGGTCTTTGCCGCAACATTTCAGCAGCCGGGTTGCGCCGGGCTCAGCAGCGGCGGCGCTTCGGTGACGAGCACCAGCGGCGGCGTGCCCCCCTATATCTTTGATTTGTCGGGAAATGGATTTTCTCCCACTACTTCCTTTTCCAATTTGCTGTACGGCAACTATACCCTCAGCACCCGCGATGCCAACGGCTGCCAACTCGACACGTCCGCCACGCTGCTCAAGCCCTTGATCCCGGAAATTGTATTGAGCCCCGATGTGACCGTTGAACTGGGGGAAAGCACGCCGCTGTATTTGTTGTCCAATGTGCCCCTGGATTCGATCCTGTGGCAGCCGGCCCTGGGTTTGTCCTGTACCAATTGCCCCAAACCGGAGGCAAGGCCCTACCACACCACCACCTACACGGCCACTGTGTTTTCGGCCGTCAATGGCTGCAGGGAAGTGGATAGCCTGACGGTGTTCGTGCTCGACCGGCGCGACGTGTACATTCCCAACTCGTTCAGCCCCAACGACGACGGCCAAAATGAACATTTCCTGGTCTTTGGTGGCCCCGAAGTGCGGCAGGTGGCGGTGTTGCAGGTTTGGTCGCGCTGGGGCGAGCTGGTCTTTGAAACCAACAACCAGCCGGCCAACCAGGAAAGTATGGGCTGGGATGGCCGTTTTGACGGCAAGGAATTGCCGCCGGGTGTGTTTACCTGGCGGGCTGTCGTCGAATTTGTCGACGGCCTGCGCCAAACCTATACCGGCGATGTTACCATCGTGCGCTAGGCACATGGTTTCTAGTAAATTAATCTATCCAACCATCTAACAATCAAGCATATGCAAGCGTTTTCATCTGTATCTATCCGGATCATCCTGCTCGTATTGGCAATCGTATTCATAGCTGGTCGTGGCTTCAGCCAGTCGGAATTTTACGACATTTCCACCATTCAGGACATCAAACTGACCTTTTTCCAAAGCAACTGGGATGCCAAACTAGATTCGCTGAAAGCCGCCAACGAGGAAGCGTATTTACTGGCCAAATCGGTGGAAATCAACGGCGAGCGCTTTGACAGTATTGGTGTGAAATACAAAGGAAACAGTTCCTACAAGGCCACCAATGCAAAAAATCCGATGCACATCGAATTGGACTACATCCGACCGGACCAAAATTACAAAGGCCTGAAAGACATTAAACTAGGTAACGGTTTTTCGGACCCCACCTTTGTGCGGGAGGCGCTTTCCTACGAGATTTTGCGGCAATACATGGATGCGCCGCTGGCCAATTTTGCCAAACTCACGATCAATGGACAGGCTTGGGGCTTGTATAGCAACCAGCAAAGCATCAACAAATCTTTTATCCGCGACCATTTTATCACCGACGGCAATAACCCTTTTTTCAAAGGCAACCCGCAAACCATCGGCGGGCCTCCGGGCAGCAGCGGTTTGCCGGATCTGGTATATAGCAGCACCGACAGTTCGGCGTATTATACCCGCTATGAGATGAAATCGGACTACGGCTGGCGCGAACTGCTGGCCCTCATGGACACCCTGAAAAACCACCCCGGCAGCATCGACAAAATCCTGGATATTGACCGGGCACTTTGGATGCTGGCCTTCAATGTCGTGTTGGTCAACCTGGATAGTTACACCGGTGGTTTTGCCCAAAATTACTACCTGTACTACGATGAAAACGAGCGCTTTATCCCCATTGTTTGGGACCTGAATATGAGTTTCGGCAATTTTCCCAACCTGAGCAGCGGCATGGGTAGCGGCAGCCTCAGCCTAACGCAGATGCAAAACCTGGACCCGCTGACGCAGTCTACCAATGCCAGCCGGCCCCTGATTAAAGTCCTGCTCTCCAACGCCACCTACAAGCGCATGTATCTGGCGCATATCCGGACCATGTTGAAGGAGAATTTTGCCGACGACCACTACCGCACGCGCGCCCTGGCTATGCAGGCAATCATCGATGCGGAGGTGCAGGCCGACACCAAAAAATTTTACACCTATGCCCAATTTCTCTCAAACGTCGACCAAACCACTGCCGGCTTCTTTTTGTCGCCCGGTTTGACGGCGCTCATGGATGCGCGGCACGACTACCTGGTCGCCAATGCCAACCTGAGCCCCGCCCCTCCTGTGCTGGCCAATCCGCTGTGGTCACCCGCCGTTCCCATTTCAAGCGCCAGCGTTTGGGTTACGGCCAGCGTTCAAAACGCGAGTACCGTTTGGGTTGGCGTCCGGGAAAACACCGGAGATATTTTTATCCGCCACCAGCTCTTCGACGACGGGCAGCACCAGGACGGCGCAGCCGGCGATGGCACATACGGTGCGGCCCTGACCGCCGGAAAAGCCAAACTGCAATACTACCTGTATGCTGAAAACACCCAGGCTGGAGCATTTTTGCCGGAACGTGCTGAATTTGAATACTTTACTTTAGCCTCCTCAATTCCGCTACCCCAAGTAGGCGCGTTGGTACTGAATGAATTTTTAGCCGACAATGAAAATGGCATGGCCGATGAAAACGCTGAATTGGAAGACTGGGTTGAATTGTACAACCGCAGCAATCAGGCCCTGCCCTTGTTCGGCTTGTACCTGAGCGACGACCCGAACAACGCCGACAAATGGGCCTTTCCGGAGAGCGCCGTGTTGCCTGCCGGTGGTTTTTTGGTGGTCTGGCTGGACGAAGACGGCGACCAGGGCGCGTTGCACGCCAATTTTAAACTCAGCAAATCCGGCGAGTTCCTGATGCTGTCCGACGGCATTTCGCAGGTGTACGACAGCCTGAGTTTCGGCACGCAGCAATCGGACATATCCTTCGGCCGCTACCCCAATGGCACCGGCCCCTTCCAGGCCATGCCCGTTACGTTCGATACCTACAACACCACGACGGGTACTTCCAGCGCCGGCACGAGCGGTAGCGGTATCCGGCTGAGCCCGAACCCTGCGAGCCAGTCGGTACGGATCGATTCGCCAATTGAAATCGGCCGGGTACAACTTTTCAATGCCTTGGGCGCTTTGTGCGGGGAGCAGGAAGTGGAAGGCACAAGTGGTTTCTTTTCCGTTGCCAGCCTGCCGCCTGGCATGTATTGGGTAAAAGCAGGCATACAAGAGGCCCGGAAATTGATCGTGCGATAGCCCTGCTGGCGCTGGGTTAGGAGTGGCGCTGCCAGTAAATATAGATAACAACGACCAGGGTAACCAGTATTTGATTGAACAGAAGAATCAGGATGGTTTTCAGGATGGTCAGCCACTTGGGCCCGCCGAAAAACTGAATTTTAGCCCAGGCCAGGTAGGCTATCCAGGCGCCGAGGTAGAGCATCAGCACGGTATAATAATAGCGACTGGCCAGCAGGACCAGCGGTGTAAAAATGAGTACGAAAAACACCGTGCGAAAACCGCCCAAAAAGGCGTGAAAAGCCAGATTTTCGGCATAATTGAAGCCTTTTTTGCGAAACAGCCACCAGGAAAACAGGGCAGATACCGGCACGCTGAATAAGATAATCAGGTTAAAATAGCGCATGGCGAACTCCGTTCCGGGGTTCGCCTGCCCGGGCATCCGTTCCAACAGGTGAAAATATTCATTGAGAAAAACAGAGACAGCAGCCGACAGCGTCAAGTAGTTCAGAGGGCTGTAATATTTTTTTCGCTTGCCTTCCACATATTCCTTCGCCACCAGGCCCGGCCGAAAGATCATCTCCTTCGTCAGGTGGAAGATGCCTGCGTCGGCGTGCAGGAATTTTTTGAGTAGATCTTTGCGTACCTGCCGCAGGCTAAGGCGCTTCGTTTTGGTCGATTGACCACAGCCGGCACAAAATTTCTCCCCTTTTTCCAGGGCTGCCGAGCAGTTCAAACAAACTTTGGTTGCCATCAGAAAAGACTTGGTTACTGTAAAAGTACAATGTAGTTCAAGTGCCGGGACAAATTGGTTTTGAGAGGTTTTTAGCCACAGGAAGACCTATATTTGCCCAAATTTCATGTCACTTGAAGAAAAAAATGACCAGACCGCTCGTTTTTGTGTTGTTAACCCTTGGATGCTGGACGGCCTGCCAAAACAAGCACAACGCTACCTCCAATGCTGAAACCGCTGCAGGGCATGCCCCGCTTTTCACCCTGCTGCCTTCCTCCGAAACCGGGATTACGTTTCGCAACGATCTGCAATACGACCACGACTTCAATATTTACCGCTACCGCAATTTTTACAACGGTGGCGGCGTCGCCGTGGGCGATATCAATAACGACGGGCTGCCCGATGTTTTTTTTACGGCCAACATGGGCCAAAACAAACTTTACCTCAATAAAGGTAACCTGAAGTTTGAAGATATCAGTCAACAAGCCGGTATCGAAGGCTCGGGCTCCTGGGCAACCGGGGCGGCAATGGCCGATGTGAACGGCGACGGCTGGCTGGATATTTATGTGTGCAATTCCGGCAACCCGCGTTCAGACGAAAAAGGGGACCGGCACTTCAACCGCGAAAATGAATTGTTTATCAACAACGGCGCAGCCGGACAGGCCTGGGCCGGCGCCTTCACCGAAAGCGCTGGTGAATATGGACTGGCCGACCGCGGCTTGAGCACCCATGCGGCGTTTTTTGACTACGACCGCGACGGCGACCTGGACATGTACATGCTCAACAACTCTTTTCAACCCATTGGCTCCTTCGACCTTCGGCGCAATTTGCGCTATACCCGCGATAGCCTGGGTGGGCATAAATTGTATAAAAACAACATGCCCGGCCTCAGCAAGGCTACCCAGCCGGCGGGCCCAGCACCGCGCTTTCAGGATGTGTCGACCCAGGCCGGTATCCTGGGCAGTGTCATCGCATTTGGCCTGGGCGTTACCGTAGGCGACCTCGATATGGACGGCTGGCAGGACGTGTATGTGTCCAATGATTTTTTTGAGCGCGACTATTTGTACCACAACAAGGGCGATGGCAGTTTCGCCGAGCAGTTGGAACAAAACATGCGCCATATCAGCGCCGCTTCGATGGGGGCCGACATGGCAGACATCAACAACGACGGTTACCCGGATGTTTTTGTGACGGATATGCTGCCCGAACACGACTACCGGATCAAAACCACCACCTCCTTCGATAGCCCCGACCGGTTTCTATACACCACCGCACAAGGATATTATAATCAGTTCACCCGCAACATGTTGCACCTCAACAATACGGACGGCACCTTCTCTGAAATCGCTTGCCTGGCCGATGCAGAAGCCACTGACTGGAGTTGGGGCGCACTCCTGTTTGACATGGACAACGACGGCTGGAAAGACATCTTTGTGGCCAATGGTATTGCGCAGGACCTGACCAACCAAGACTACCTCATGTTTGCCTCCGATCCTTTTGTCAAACAAGAAATTGTAGCGGGCGGCCAGGTGAATTTCAAACGCCTGATCGACTCCATTCCCAGTGAAAAACAGGCCAATTACGCGTTCCGGAATTTACACAACCTGCACTTTGAACAACGGACAAAAGACTGGGGCTTGTCGACGCCCAGTTTTTCCAACGGCTCTGCCTATGCCGACCTGGACAACGACGGCGACCTGGACCTCGTCGTCAGCAACGTCAACATGGAAGCCTTTGTGTACCGCAACGAAGCGGAAAAGGTGTTGAAAAACAACCATTATTTGAAAGTTGAATTGCAAGGGGCCGATTGGAATACAGCGGCCCTGGGCGCAAAAATATTCCTCCGGGCCGGCGGCCAAACGTTTTTCCAGGAGCAAATGCCAATGCGCGGGTTCCAGAGTTCGATGGACCCCCGGCCCAATTTCGGTTTGGGCGAGATCGCCACCGTCGATACCGTTCTTGTGGTGTGGCCTACTGGCAACAAAATTACCCTGCTGACCGGTGTAAAAGCCAACCAAACCCTGAAATTGCGGCAAACCGATGCCAATCAAGCGTCTTTTGCCCTGCCCTGGCTGGCGCCGGCTGCCAGCAAAACCCGGTTTAGTCCCCTGGCGGGCAACGCCGACGTGCAATGGAAACACGAGGAAAGCAACTTTTATGACTGGGACCGCGACCGCCTGCTCTTTTTCCGCTATTCGACAGAAGGGCCACGGACCGCCACGGGCGATGCCAATGACGACGGCCGGGACGACTTTTTTGTGTGCGGCGCGGCCGGTCAGGCGGGCGCTTTGTGGCTGCAAAAACCCGACGGGAAATTTCAGCGCAGCCGCCAGCCCGCCCTCGACCTGGATGCCCAGTGCGAAGACGTGGATGCGACGTTTTTTGATGCCGACGGCGACCAGGACCTCGACTTGTACGTCGCGTCCGGCAGCAATGAATTTCAGCCGCTCAGCCCTGAACTGGGCGACCGGCTGTACCTCAACGATGGGAAAGGCAATTTGCTGCGCAAAACAGGGGCCGTACCCGATGAAAAACCCTTTGCTTCCGCCTGTGTGAAACCGGCGGACTGGGACGGCGATGGCGACCAGGATTTGTTTGTGGGCATGCGGCTCCTGCCCGGGAAAGTGGGCGTGCCCGTGGGTGGTTATCTCCTGCAAAACGACGGAACCGGTAGTTTTTCCATGACCCAGCCGGAGGAACTCAAAAACCTGGGTTTGCTGACGGATGCCGTTTGGGTGGATATCGATGCCGACCAGGACCTGGACCTGCTGGTGGTCGGCGAATGGATGGCGCCCTGTTTGTTCCGCAACGATGTGGGCGAGCAAGGACGGAAGTTTACGAACATCAGCGCAATGGCCGGCCTGGCGGAGCTGAGTGGGTTGTGGAAGCGGATTGGCACTGGCGATTTTAACGGCGATGGCCGGCCGGATTTCTTGCTGGGTAATTTTGGCTTAAATTCCAGGTTAAAAGCTACAGCGGAAGAGCCTCTTTCCTTATTTTTCAACGATTTTGACAAAAATGGAACGCCCGAGCAAATTCTTTGCCGGTATACCGACGGCAAATTATTGCCGTATACACTTCGCAATGACTTAGTTGGCAATTTGCCTATCCTTAAAAAACAGTTTTTACATTACCGGGACTACGCCAATAAAACGATGCCTGAAATTTTCAATCAGGATCAAATGAAAAATACCATCCACCTGCAAGCCGGCACCCTGGCGAGTGGCGTGTTGCTCAGCCAGCCCGACGGCAAATACCGGTTTGAGCCCTTGCCTTCCGAAGCGCAATTTGCACCGCTGTTCGGCATGGCCGTGGCGGACATCGACGGCGACGGCCGCCTGGATGCCATCACGGGAGGCAACTTCAATGGCGCTAAACCAGAGTTTGGTTTTATTGACGCCGATTATGGTTTGGTGCTGAAAGGCGATGGTCAGGGGCATTTCAAGGTGTTGCGTTCGCCGGCCACCGGCCTTCGGCTCGAAGGTGAAATCCGGGATCTGCGCTTGCTGAATGTTAAAGGACAATTGAGCCTGCTCGTGGCCCTAAACAATGACGCGATTGAGTTTTATTCCATAAATAACGCTTCGCTCAACAACTAGATCATGCAAAAAAAACTACTTCTGCTCTTTTTTCTGCCCCAACTCCTGGCGACACAGGCTTTTGCCCAGCCTTCTATCGCACGCATTTGGAATGAAGCCATGATTCAGTCCATCCGCGAAGATTTTGCGCGGCCACCCGTACATGCCCGGAACCTGTTTCATATTTCGCTGGCGATGTACGACGCCTGGGCGGCGTATGATACCATCGCGGAGCCCTATTTGTTGGGAAAAACCGTCGGTGGCTATTCCTGCGTGTTTGATAGCGTGCCCGTTCCGGCCGATGTGGAAAGTGCACGGCGAATGGCAATTAGTTACGCAGCCTATCGCTTGTTGGTCAACCGGTTTCAATATTCGCCGAATAGTTTTGTGACTCAACTACGGCTATACAACCTGATGATTAGCCTGGGCTATGATGTCAATTTCACCTCCACGAATTACCAGTCGGGCAACCCGGCGGCATTGGGCAATTACATCGCACAGTGTGTATCGCAAATGGGATATTTGGATGGCTCCAATGAGCAACTGGGCTATCTCAATCTCTATTATTATCCGGTGAATCCGCCGCTGGTAGTGGCCGATCCGGGCGCTCCCACCTTGCTGGATCCCAACCGCTGGCAGCCCCTGGTCTTGAACACAGCCATCGACCAAAACGGCAACCCCGTGCCCGCCAACCAAACCTTCCAGAGCCCCGAATGGGGCGATGTAGTGCCCTTTGCACTTGCTCCGGCCGACATGAACGTGTACGAGCGCTACGGCCATGAATACAAAGTATACCACGACCCCGGCCCCATGCCGTTTTTGGATACCCTGGCTGGCGACAGCACCAGCGCCGAATACGAATGGAATTTCGCGCTGGTGTCGGCTTGGTCTTCGCACCTGGACCCGAACGACGGCGTATTGTGGGATATTTCGCCCCGGAGCATCGGCAACGTACCTGCCTACCCGCAAACGCTGGCTGCATACCATCAGTTTTATGATTTTGCCAATGGGCAGGACCAGGGTATTGGCCGCGACACCAACCCCCGCACTGGGCAGCCGTATGTTTCTCAAATTGTGCCCCGGGGCGATTATACGCGGGTTTTGGCTCAGTTTTGGGCCGATGGGCCGCAGTCCGAAACCCCTCCCGGCCACTGGTTTGCTATTTTAAACAAAGTAAATGACCACCCGGATCTGGTGCGGCGATTCGGCGGCAAAGGTCCTTTGTTGTCTAAACTGGAATGGGATGTAAAAGCCTATCTTGTATTGGGCGGCGCAGTACACGATGCCGCTATTTCGGCCTGGGGCATCAAAGGCTGGTACGATGGCGTTCGGCCCATTTCGGCGATCCGGTATATGGCCGCACTGGGGCAAAAATCAGATCCCGCCAAGCCACACTACCACCCGGCGGGCATGGCCCTGGTGCCGGGCCTCGTGGAATTGGTGGAAGACGGCGACCCTTTGGCGGGCCCCAACAACGAAAACCTGGGAAAAATCAAACTGCAAGCCTGGCTTGGATTTGATAAAATTCAGAATCCGCTGACCGATATTGCCGGTGTGGGCTGGATTTTGGCTGAAGAATGGGTGCCCTACCAACGCAATACCTTCGTCACGCCGCCCTTTGCCGGTTATATCTCCGGGCACTCGACCTATTCGCGTTCTGCTGCCGAGGCGCTGACGCGGCTCACCGGCGACGAATATTTTCCAGGAGGAATGGGCGAGTTTCATATTGCCGCCAACAGCAATTTCCTGGGCCTGGAGCAAGGCCCCAGTGTGGATGTCACCCTCCAATGGGCTACTTACCGGGATGCTTCGGACCAAACCAGTTTGTCCAGAATTTGGGGCGGCATTCACCCGCCGTTCGATGATATTCCCGGCCGCCTGATTGGGATTAAAGTGGGCAACCGCGCTTTTGAACACGCCCGGACCTATTTTTACAAAGACGAGGATGCCGACGGTTTTTTCAGTTATGAAGACTGCGACGACCAGAATGCAGCCATTTACGAAGGAGCGCCGGAACTTTGCGACGGCCTGGACAACGATTGCAACGGACTGGCCGACGATATCCCCGTTTATACCTATTTCCTGGATGCCGATGGCGACGGATTTGGCGATACAACAACAGCCCTCGACACTTGCCTGGCGGAAGCGCCCGCCGGTTTTGTGGCCAGCAGTGGCGACTGCAACGACCAGGACCCCGCACTCAATCCCGGTGTCGCCGAAGGCTGCGACGGCCTGGACAACGACTGTAATGGCCTCGTTGATGACCTGACGCTCTATACCTACTTTGCCGATACAGATGGGGATGGCTATGGCGATGCCGGCCTTTCCTTCGACACCTGTTTGACAGCAGCGCCGGCGGGGTTTGTGGCCAATGCTCAGGACTGCGATGACGCAGACGGAAGCATTAATCCGCTGGCTGCAGAGGCTTGCGATGGCCTGGACAACGATTGCAATGGACTGGTGGATGATTTGCCCATTTACACCTACTTTGTCGACAATGACGGCGATGGCTATGGCACGGGGACTTTGTTTATCGACACTTGTCTGGCTGCCGTGCCCTCGGGTTTTGTGACCAACAGCCTGGACTGTGATGACAGCGACGAGTCGATCAATCCCCTCGCCATAGAATTTTGCGACGACTTTGACAACGATTGCAATGGCTTGGTGGATGACGGCTTGACTACCTATACCTATTACCTGGACAGTGACCTGGATGGTTTCGGAGCCAGCGACGCCCTGATCCAATCCTGCCTGGATACGCCACCGACTGGGTTTGCCAGCGACAACACCGATTGCAACGATGGCAATGCGTTGATTAACCCTGCGGCTCCTGAACTATTGGACAGCCTGGACAACAATTGCAATGGCCTGATCGACGACATTGTAAGCACCCAAGATGCATTGCAGGGCCTGGAAGTGTATCCCAACCCCGCTTCGGATTGGTTGACCATTGCCTTTGCGCAAGGGGAAGTGCTGCACCTAGAACTGGTCAATATGGCTGGACAGGTCGTGCAACGCGAACAACTGGAATTTAGCCAGGCCCGGGAGCAAGTCAGGATTGCCGGGCTATCCCCGGGCTTGTATGTGCTGTGTCTGAAACAAGAGCGGACCGGGAAGTTGCAACGGGTGAAAATTGTCAAGATCAAGGGCTAAGAAAAGGGGATCCTTACAGGTTGAGTTTGGCGTGGCGGCTGTCCGGCAACGCACAAAGGGCTGTCCGAAACCGCACACTTGGCATCTGTCTACCTTTTACTAAACTTTGATAATCAATGATTTAAACGCAGTGGCATAGCATTTGCGGCATAGGCGGACAATCTACCTTTGGTTTGTCCGCCTATGTTCAAATTGACACTTCAACTCGCCCTGCGCAATCTTTGGAAACAAAAAGGCTACTCCGCCATCAACCTTCTGGGGATGGCCACCGGCCTCACCTGTTGTTTCCTGTTGGCCATTTATATTCGGCACGAACGCCAATACGACCTGTTTCACGCCAACCTGGATCGTTTGTACCGGCTGAATTATCTGGCCAATTTCACGGGCAGCAGTTTTGAACTAACCCGGGTGCCGGCACCTATCGCGCCGATGCTGCCGGATAACTTCCCGGATATCGAGGTGGCTGCCCGTTTTTTTCCCCGCAGCATCAGCGTGCGCAACCCGCAGAGCGAGCAGATGTTTGAAATCCAGCAGGCACTCTTTGCAGACAGCACGGCTACCCGGGTTTTCCAATTTGATTTTTTGCAAGGCAATGCCCAAACAGCGCTGAACCGGCCCTATTCCATCGTTTTAACCCGGGAAACCGCTGCGCGGATTTTTGGGGCCGCAGGGCCGGTACTCGGAAAAACCCTCTTGCTGGCCGGACAAAGCATCCCGTTTATCGTGACGGGAGTGGTGCAGGACTTTCCCGACAATGCCCATATTCATTTTGATTTCCTGGCCCCCTTCAGCAATATTCCGGATGTGGAGCCGGCACATGCCCGCGAAGCGGTGCTGAACGCGCTGCAAAACAACTGGCTGGCGTCGTATACCCACACCTATGTGCTGCTCAAACCGAATACGGGGCCAAGCGGTGTAAACAGCGCGTTTCCGGGCTTTCTCCAGCGTTTTGGCAACAAAAATTTTATTGACAAACAACGTTTTGCGCTGGTACCCGTGCGCGATATTCACCTGCAATCCAAGGCAGAAGACGAACCGGAGCCGGTGGCCAACCAAACCTACCTCCGGCTATTCGGCGTGGTGGGCTTGTTGATTCTCCTGATCGCCTGTATCAATTTTGTCAATTTGTCCAATGCCATTTATTTGCGGCGCATGAAAGAAGTGGGCGTTCGAAAAGTGCTCGGTGCGGGCCGTGCGGGCCTGGTTCGGCAGTTTTTAAGCGAAACGATGCTGCTGTGCCTGATGGCATTTGTGCTGGCGCTCGTGCTCACCCACTTGCTACTCCCCCAACTGGACCTCCTGACCGACCGCCACCTCAGTTTTCATTGGCTGGCCGACTGGCCTCTCAGCCTCGGCTTTGCAGGCATTTTTGTGCTGGCCGCGCTGCTCGCGGGGGCATATCCCTCCTTTTTTGCGAGCCGGTACCAGGCTGTTGAAATTTTCAAACAACACACGGGCCATACCGGTGGCCGCCAATGGCTGCGTAAGACACTGATTACCATCCAGTTTGTGGTGGGCATCGCCTTGCTGAGCGGCACCCTGATCGTATTGTCGCAACTGAACTACTGGAAAAACCAACCCCTCGGTTTTCATAAAGAACAGATCCTGACGGTGCCCCTGTTTAGCGCCAGCATCAACTCGGCGTTTTCGCCGGGCGACGCCAGCCTGCGGCAGCGAATGAACTCGCTGGAAGAGCGAGTGCTTCAGAACCCCGACGTCGAGGCCATCACCTTGTCGTCGACACTGCCCGGGCAAGGGGCCGTTCGGTACCCGGTTACCACGGACAAAATCAGCCTGGAGCAAAATATGTTCCTGTCCTGCATGTCGGTAGACTATGATTTTGCGCAAACGTATGGCTTACAGATCCGGGCAGGTCGGAATTTTGGAAAAGAATACGGTATCGACCACATCAGCAGTTATCTGATCAATGAAAAGGCCGTGAAAGCCCTCGGTTGGGCTTCCAATGAGGAAGCCATTGGGCAGGCCATCAGCCGGGGCGGTAAGGCCGGCAAAGTGGTGGGTGTGGTCAATGATTTTCACACCCGGGGCTTGCAGGCCGAATTGGAACCCGTTGTGCTGGATATCAGCGTGGGGTCCTTTACCACTTTTTCCATCCGGGTAAGCAACGAGCGCCTGCCATCTACGATGAATTTTCTGGAGCAGCAATGGAAAAACTTTTTTCCGGAAAAAGCCTTCGACTACGCGTTCCTGGATGAAAACCTGCAAAATGCCTACGCCGACGAAAACCGGCTGGCCCGGCTGGCCGCTCTGTTTGCCGGTATTGCCATTTTTTTATCCTGCTTTGGCTTGTTTGGCCTGATCAGTTTTACCGTTCGGCAAAAAGCCAAAGAAATCGGCATTCGCAAGGTGTTGGGGGCTTCGGTAGCCGGTTTGGTGGGGCTCTTGTCCAAAGATTACCTGCAACTCGTGCTGCTTGCCTTTGTGCTCGCCACGCCGTTGGCCTGGTATTGTATGGCTCCCTGGCTCGATAATTTTGCCTACCACATTCAAATACAGTGGTGGGTATTTGCACTGGCGGGCTTTGCCGCGTTGCTGGTCGCCCTGCTCACCATTGGTTTTCAAAGCATCCGGGCGGCCCTGGCCAACCCGGTAAACAGTTTGCACAATGAATAACCCGGGAATTTTGTGGATGTACTATGGAAAAATGGCCTGGCGCAGCCTGGCCAAGAACCGCCTCATCAGTGCCATCAATATTGGCGGTTTTGGCATCAGTGTGGCCGCCTGTCTGTTGATATATGCCTATGTGCGGCAGGAACGCAATTTTGATACGTTTCATACCCAAGGGCAGCACTTGTATCGCTTGTGCGAGCGGGCACACTACCCGGGGCAGTCGCCTGTATTGAGCCCCATGGTCTCGCACCCGATGGCGCCGTTTTTAACCGAAGCGGCACAGGGACAGATCCGGCAGTTTGCCAGAGTTGCTCAGGCTGGGTATCCCATCATGCCGGCGGCAGAGTTGCGTTGGGGCGATGCAAGCCTTCGATGCGATAGTTTTTTGTGTGTCGACAGCAGTTTTTTCACCATTTTTGATTTCCCGATCCTCGCTGGTGACCAGACAGGTATGTTGCGCGACCAAAATAGCGTGGTGCTCACAGCCACGTCTGCCAAACACCTGTTTGGCGACCAGCCGGCCTTGCATCAAGTCGTTCAGTTGGTTAACGCAGACACCAGTTACCTGCTTCGGGTGCAGGGAGTATTGGCAGATTTTCCAGCCAACTCGCACCTGCAAGCCGGCGGTTTGCTGCCGTTTCCCAAGATTTTTCCCAATAATTTTCACCAGCCTTTCGAACTCATGCTCGAAGGCAGTTACCTGCAACTGCGTCCGGGTGTCGATGCACAAGCGTTGCAGGACCAATTGGACCGGGCCAGCAAAACCCGCAACGCCAACCTGGATATTGTGTTGCAGCCTTTGGCTGAGGTACACCTGGAGTCCAGGGAAATGGTGTATGACCGGCTCAATTTCCGGCCCGGGAATGCCCTGTATGTACAAACCTTTGGTTGGCTGGGGCTCATCCTCTTTTTGGTGGCTTGTGTCAATTTTATCAACCTGACGGTTGTCACAGCCGGCGAGCGCCTGCGGGAAGTGGGTGTCAAAAAATCTATCGGAGCACAACGCGCTCAGATTGCAGGCCAGTTTTTAGCGGAGTCGGGGCTGGCAATAGGCCTGGCACTGCTGCTCGGGCTGGCGCTTTCGACTTTTTTGCTGCCCTGGGTAAATGCCGGCCTGAGTCAATCCCTTGTACTTGACGTTTGGAGCGACCCGGCGTTGTGTCTGGCGCTCCTGGGGCTTTGGGCAGGCGCCGTTGTATTGGCTGGGGTGTATCCGGCAGTTGTGGTCTCCGGATTGCCGATCCAAACTGCCTTGAAGAACAAACTTCGCCTGAGCAGCCGCCGGTATTCCGCCGCTCAGATCCTGATGATTGGTCAGTTTGCTGCGGCTGTGTTTTTGATTATGTTGACCGCAGGTGTTTTGCAGCAGTTGTCGTTTGTGCGAAAAGCCGACCTGGGGTATTCCATTGACCAGGTGGTGGCGGTGCCCTTGTCGGAAGTCGCCAGCCGCCGTATCGCTACTTTGCGCAGTGAATGTTCAAAAATAGAAGGCGTCGAGGATGTTTGTAGCTATGCCTTCCGATTGGGCACTTCGTGCACCATCGGAAGTTTCCAGTACAAGGATCAGCAAGCCAAACGCCAGGTCGCTACGTTTACTGCCAATTGGGTGGCGCCACATTACCTTGATTTTTTTAATTTGCAACTACAGGCCGGGCGGGCGCCGCAACCGGAGGCCCGGAACGAATATCTCGTCAATGAAGCGCTGGTGCGCAAGGTCGGGTGGGGAAATCCCATTGGCCAAACCCTGCACTTTGCCTGGGCGCCGGAGGGCCGGGTGGTGGGCGTGCTGAAGGATTTCAAATTCAATACCTTGCACCATACCGTGGAGCCCATCGTACTGAGCCAAACCGGCGCTGATGACCCGGCTGCCGAACTGGCCATCAAACTGAGCAGCCGGCATTTGCCGGAAACGCTGAAAGCCCTGGAAGCGCGCTGGAATAGTCTGGTGCCGGAAGAAGCCTTTCAGTACCAGTTTCTGGACGAGCATTTTGCCCAATTGTATGCCGACGAGCAACAAGCCGGCGCCGTTTCCGGCATGGCCAGTCTGTTGGCCATTCTGATTGCCTGCCTGGGCTTGTTTGGACTGATCGCCAAATCTATCCAGCACCGGACCAAGGAAATTGGCATTCGTAAAGTCTTGGGCGCCAATTTGAGCAGCCTGGTCGGTTTGCTGACCGGAGATTTTTTAAAACTGATTTTGTTTTCGTCTCTGCTGGCCACGCCCCTGGCTTGGTATGGTTTGCAACAGTGGCTGGAAAATTTCGCCTTTCGGATTCAAATACAATGGTGGCTGCCTGTACTGGCCAGCAGCCTGATGTTGGCGATAGCCCTGCTCACCATTGGTTTTCAAAGCATCCGGGCGGCCCTGGCCAACCCGGTAAACAGTTTGCACAACGAATAAACAATTCTTTACCCTAAACATTTTGCGCTATGCCACACATCGCAATTCCCATCCCATCGGGCCCCGGAAAACAGGAAGTAGAAATTTCCATGACGATCAACGGTGTGCACCAGGCCGTGCATTACCGGGTGGAGTTGTTTTACTGGAACGAATGCGCGGTGCCAACCGTCAACCGGGTAGAATGTGTTCGGAGTATCCTGAACGGGTACGACCAGGATTGGATGCTGTACCTCATCGGCGAGCCAACGGATGATTTTATCCCGATTATTTTTGTAAAAAAAGAAGAATGGGCCAAACAGCGGCAACTGACCCGGCCGGTGTAGAGTCCGGCGGGAAGTGCTACCGGCGTTTCGGCGTTTGTTTTTGAACAGCGGGTGTTCATTTTCGGACAATTCCAGGAGCACCCTAAATCGATAACAAACTAACTGTCAAGTATTTAAGGCGGCTGGCATAATCATTGATTGGATAATGGAAACAAGTAACCGGCCTGAACCTTCAGGCGCAATCACCCTCCATATGATCCGGCGTTTTTTTCAATTGCTCGCTCCTTCCATGCCGACCCGCTCGAACCAGTTTGCCCTCCTGGCGGCCAGCCTCGCCTTTGGTTTGGTGTATGTGTTGCTGGCCTCGGCCTTTATCCTGAACCAGTCGCCCGAAGGAATTTTGCCGGGCAAAGCGGATCGGATCTTTCAGGTGCAGAAATGGGTGGCAAAAGCCGACGGTGAACGCCTTGCCTCCGGCAAAACAGCCGGCCTGATCGCACCGGTACTGGCCGCCAACCTGCCGGAAGTGGAAGGCAGTGCCCGGCTCATGGGCTGGCCGGAGGAAGTGACGCTTACGGGGTCCAACCGGAGTTTACCGGTCAAACACTGGACCTTTGCCGACCCCGGCTTTTTGTCGCTGTTTGAAGTAGAATTTTTGCGCGGCCATGCTCAGGCCGCACTCTCGATTCCCGGGCAACTGATTCTCACCGAGTCGGTAGCCCGCAAATTATTCGGCACACTCGACGTGCTGGGCAAACCTCTGCTCGGGCTCGGCGGCAAAATATACACGGTAAGCGGCGTCGTGCGCAATCCCTCAGCCCAATCCAAACAAGCCTACGATGTGCTGGCTTCCTGGTCGTCCACCACCAATACCAGGTTCCATGATTTCCGGTTTATGAACAACTGGACCGGCCAAACCGTAGAAACGTACTTGTTGTTGCGCACGGCCGCTGCTGCGCCGGCTACCGAGAGCCAGATTCCCCAACTTATCGGCAAGCAAATACCCGGGAAATGTGACTTTTTTCTGCAACCTTTGCTCGAATCCGCCGCCAAAACCGGTGCGCTGGAATTGAAAAAAGTAGAAAAATCAACCCTCTTCGAACGTCAAGATGCTCCTAAACATATCGACGGCTAATCCGGGCGACATCCCGGCCTTGCTCCCCATGATCAACAGTGCCTACCGGGGCGAATCGTCTAAAAAGGGCTGGACCACAGAGGCTGATCTGCTGAGTGGCGAACTGCGCACCGATGCGGACAACCTGAAGGCCCTGCTGGAAAAACCCGGTGCGGTGATCCTGCAACTTTCCGACGCCGAAGGCGCCCTCGCTGGATGTGTTTTTTTGGAAAAACGCGGGCAGCGCTTGTACCTCGGCATGCTGACCGTTTGGCCCGAGCGACAAGCACAGGGTATCGGCAAACAACTGCTGGCCGCTGCCGAAGCGCATGCCCGCCAACAAGAGTGCAACGCTATTTTTATGCGCGTTCTGTCCGGCCGCTCCGAATTGATCCAATGGTACGAACGGCACGGCTATGCCGCTACCGGCGAACGCCAGCCCTACGATGCCCCGCCACAATTTGGCGTCCCACGCCGGGACTTGGATTTTATCCTGATGGAGAAACCCATCCGGTAAACACAAAAACAAAGACATCAACAAGCAATGGGGTGGTTTTTCGTACGAAAAACCACCCCATTGCTTGTTGATGCGTGCCGCCATTTTGCCACTAGTGGGTTCGGCAACACGTCGGCACAAAAGATACCCGCTTAGATCCGCTCTGTTTTAGCGCCGGATTCGGAACTTTTACCAGGCGAACACTGGGAGGGCTCGCAGTTGCTGGGCTTGCATTTGGACGGGTCGCAATTTGCGGGGTTGCAGTCGGCAGGCTTGCAGTTGGCGGGGTTGCAGGCGGCGCTTTTGGTGGTGGTGCTGACCGAAGTTTGGCGCGCGGATACAGATTGCAGGCTGGCGGCTACCGTGGTGGGTGCAGCCGCATCGCTTTTCAGGCTGGTTTTGGCCGTCGAGCAAACGGCTTTGCAGGCCGGCGATTGGGCCTGGCAGGATTGTGCACAAAGGTCGCAGGTGCAGCACAAGCCCACAACGAGGGCTACCGTGAAGAAGATTACTTTTTTCATGTGGATTGAATTAACTGGATACAGGTGAACCCGGAAACCGCCGGGCGTTCGGTACCAACCGGGCTGCGGTCTGCAATGCCGATTGATGCTGCAAAGATGCCGGCTGGGACCAATGCCGGGGTGTTTTGCAGGCGTTAGGCACTTGTTAAGCGCCTGTTAAACGGGGATTGGCGCCTCCGAAATAGCCCTTCCTTTGTGCCAGCAAATCGACGCGCATGAAAATCAACCATATTGCCTGGCTCATTGCAGCAGCCGCCTTGGCCAT
The DNA here is from genome assembly GCA_020846655.1 of Saprospiraceae bacterium. Taxonomy (GTDB): domain Bacteria; phylum Bacteroidota; class Bacteroidia; order Chitinophagales; family Saprospiraceae; genus M3007. Next base: position 59,663 of record JADLDL010000255.1, read on the forward strand.
CCTGGCCCTGATCGCCTTCCAGGTCAGTTGGATGCGCCATTCCCGCAGCCTGATCGAAGAGCAGTTCAACAACCGGGTCAACATGGCGCTGTGTTCGACCGTGGAAAAAATAGCGGCCGACCCCGCTTGTTCGAATGATTTGCGGGCTTGTTGTGCCCCCGCAAACGCCTCGGGCTGTCGTGCGACGTTTGATGAGGTGTTGCAAAAACCGGAAATGGGCGCCTTGCTCACCGAGGCCTTGCATTTTTACCAAATTGACCTGCCCTACCGGGTGCTGATTTCGCCCAAAGACAGCGGTACTGCTGCTAGCCGAACGCCCTTTTCTTGCTCCCTGAATCCCGTGCTGGAAGACGACACCCATTTGTTGCAACTCGAATTCCAGGGCCGCAGCGAATATTACCTGCACCGCATGGGCGCCATGATCGGCGCCTCTGTAGGCATCCTGCTGTTTATCTGCCTGATTTTTGCGCTGGCAGCCTACTACCTGCTGCGGCAAAAACGCCTGAGCGACCGGACTGTGGATTTTTTCAACCACATGACCCACGAATTCCGCACGCCCCTCACCAATATGCGGCTGGCCAGCAACCTCATGGCCCGCAAGGACCCCACTTTGGCCGACAACAAATACCTCCACATCATCCGGCGGGAATGCAGCCAATTGACCCACCAGGTCGAAAACGTCCTGCACCTGTCCAACCTGGAAAAAGGCGACTACCAACTCCACAAAGAGACCATCGACCTACAAGCGCTCGTACAAGAGGTGGTGCAAAGCATGGATCTCCAAATTCAGGACAAGGCTGCACAAGTCGACATTCAAGTCGGTGCTGGCCCCTGCATCGTGCAGGGCGATGCCTTTCACCTGGGCAATGCCTTTCGCAATATTTTAGATAATGCGCTGAAATACAGCCCACAACAACCACAGGTCAACATCAGCATCGAGGCCCGACCTGCGGGCTGCACGATTAGTTTTGAAGACAATGGCATCGGTATTCCGGCGCGCGAACGGCGCAAAATTTTCAGAAAATTTCACCGCTGCGAGGCCGCCGTGTCGTCGGGCGAAAAAGGATTTGGCCTGGGCCTGGCCTACGTCCGCAAAATCGTTGAACTGCACCGGGGACAGGTCCAGATCAGCAACAGCAAGCAACCCGGCACCCGTTTCGATCTCTTTTTCCCGGCTTAATCCCGCTTTCCCATGAACAACAGTGAAAAACACATTCTCATCGTCGAAGACGACCTGAACCTGGGCCTTTTGCTCATGGACCTGCTCGAATCCGAAGGCCTGCGCGTCACCTGGAAACGCGATGCCCTCAGCGGCCTTCAGCAAGCCCAGCGCCAGCGCTTTGATCTGTGCATCCTGGACGTCATGATGCCCGGTATGGATGGATTTAGCCTGGCCAAAAACCTGCACCACCAGTTTCCTCAACTGCCGTTTTTGTTCCTGACCGCCCGTCTCCTGCGCGAAGACAAACTCAAAGGCTATGCCCTGGGCGCCGAAGATTACCTGACCAAGCCCTTCGACGAGAGCGAATTGTTGTGCAAAATACAGGTGATCCTACGCCGGCAAACTGCCGAAATGGCCGCTCCGGCCGAGCCAGAAACCGTTCAGTTGGGCCGCTATAGTTTTGATGCCAGCCGACAGGAACTGCGCCTGGGCGAACAGGCCATCCGGCTGACTGAAAAAGAAAACGAGGTGCTGCATTTGTTGTGTCAATACCAGAACCGCATCCTGCGCCGGGAAGAGGCCGTGGCTAAGATTTATGGCAAGTACGATTACTTTCTCGGCCGGAGTTTTGATGTTTTTATCTCCCGCTTGCGCAAAATGCTCCGCGAAGACCCACAAATCAGCATTGAAAATGTGTTCCGGGTGGGTTTTATCCTCAATGTTGACGATGGTCATTAAATCGTGTCAAAAAAATAGTCAAAAAATCGTGTCAAAAACCAGCAGTTAGTTCGGCATAACTAATGCCTTTGATTGGAGGCATGCCAAAAGTTCTTTGTCATTGTAGCAATTCAAATTCAGGGTAATCGGATCGAAAGTGATTCTAATCTGGGCTTGAGTTGGGAGGTTTTTGTGGTAGTATATTTTTCTGCCAAGAGAGAATGTTTTGACGGAAGAAGCCCTCCTAAACCATTCCATGTTACTGAGCAGGGACTTGACCCGTTCCACATCGAAGTGTTCGGCCTCCCTGGCTGGGCAAAAGTTTCTGCCAGAGTGTTGGGCATGGGGGTATTGTGCCAAAGGAGGTTTGCCTATTGTAGAGCAGGGTATTTTTTTGTTTAGTTTGTCCATTCTGATTTGAGCCAGGTCGTTCAATGCTTCTATGGAGTTATATTCGGTCCTTCGTTTCAGTTGCTTATGTATGGTTTGATGGGTGCGTTCGACGATTGCCTGGTCAGTTGGCCGGAATGACCTGGCGTGTTGAAACTCCACGCCCAGGCCAATAAGCCACAGGTGCAAGGGCGTGGGGAAAGGGCTTTTGATGTTGCTTTCCCAAAAAAGGGTGCCCCGGTCAGTTTGTATGGCCACCGGAAGGCCAACCTGGCCGAAAGCTTTCCTGAGCATTTCAACATAGTGTTTTGTCGAAGGGTGCGAGCGGCTATGGGCATAGGGTATACAAAGGCAGCCGGAGTGAACACGGCTGAATACGTCCTTGACATTTAAAATGCCCACATAGCCCAAGCCAGGATAGATTTCTGCGCCCTTGTCGTCCATTTGCCACAGATCATGTACGCCGCCCCCTTGCTGTTTCTTTGCACAAGGAAAGGACCGGTTGGGCTCATATTTTTGAACACTTGACAAGCCCCTAAACAAGCGCGTTAAGGAAGATATGCTCGGTATTTTGCTCCCTGTAGGCAGTTCATCCTCCAAATCTGATTGTATGCTTACAGGGCCTCGGCCAACATATTCATTCTTAATATTTAGGGCCGTTGACCGCACTTCAGCGCCAAAACTCCCGCAGGCCCCAATTGGCGGGCGGCCTCTGGGAGGAAACAGATCGCCATTTTTTTTAAAATGGAAAGGTACTTCCTCACAACCCGGGGCTTCAAATCACTCAATTGAATAATCTCTCGCGGTTTTTTGCCCGATTGGAATTGCTTTTCAATGAACTTTATTTGTTCTAAGGTCGCTTTTTGATTCATCTGCCCGCCCATTTTTATGGTGACATTTAAGCCTCAAAAGTGACACGATTTTTTGACTACAATTTTTGACACGATTTAATGACCATCGTCAATGTGCGGGACTAAACGGCCCGCGAACGACCCAAAAATGAGCGGTCTCTTCCACTACCCTGCCCTCCTGCAGCACCTGCCGCGTCAGGGCCAGTTCCCGGTCGATGCCCAACCGATCGGCATAGGCTTTTTCTACCAGCAATACGGGAGTTTGTGCCGCCAGCGCTTGTTCTACCAAGGCCTGTGCGCCCTGCATTTCGCGGCGCACTACCCAATCAAGCGGCAAGGGCGCGGTGGTATTGGTTAAAAAATTAGCCAGCGGAAAGGCTGGCAGGGTTTTGACATTCGGCCCGTAGCGCAGCGCCAGATCGCGCAGGTCCCGGTAGCGGGCTGCCGTTGCCGGCGTGCTGTAAATACCCTGCAAACGCGGAAAAATATCACCCAAAGGGACGTTCATTTCGCTGCGCAAACCATCGCGGTACACAAAGGCATAGCCCCAGCGAAACAACAACAGCAGCGCCAGTAAAACCCAAACGGGCGCCCCAGCGACACGCCGGCCGGGGAATGCCGCAGCAAAAAGGTTGGAGGAGATTTCCAACAGCACCATTACCCAGGGTACTGCAAACAGAATGGGCAAATTGTAGCCCCAACTCAGCGCTGCGCACCAACTCAAGCCCAACAAAACCAGCAGCCGCAAGCCTCGCTCCTTCGCCCAATGCCCTGTTTTGATTTGGAAAATCAGGTACCCGACAGCCAGCACAAAGGCCAGGCGGCTTTGCGCAAACGGCGCCGTGAAATCCTGACGCTGCCCAACTGCCCAGGCGTAACTGCCGCCCAGCACACCCAGCCACAACACCCAGGTCCAAAAGGCCGTTTTGGGGCGGCGCCCGGTCCCAAACCAGCGCAGCACCGGTATCCAGCCAAGTACACTTGCTCCCGCCAAAACCGGCGCAATGCGCAAATAATCCACCACGCCGTGTTGAAACCCCTCTCCGCCGGATGCAGCCCCGGCCGTCATTTGCCAAAAACCCGCCCAGCAATTACTCAAATACAAGTAACTGAAAAACAAGAGCATGGCTAAGCCTATTCCGGAAAAAGCAAAAATCGCTGATGGCTTTTTTTCAGGGTTACTGTGCCCAAACTGCCAGCCTGGCGGCGCCGCCACCATCGCCAGCCAGATCAGGGCCATCGGATAAAAAGACTGCTTGCACAACAGGCACAGGGCCATGCCAACGCCGGACAACAAGCCGCCCCAGCGCCCCGACAACCTGTACCAAGCCCAGATACTCAGCGCCCCGAACAAGAGACCATCGACAGTGTGCCAGGCTGCTGCCGGGTAGCAATGCGCCGACACCACAAAACCCAGCGTCGCCAACATCCAGCGCCGGCTTCCAACAGCCAAAACCGAGGCGCCCAGCCAGCAATAGGCCGCAATCTTGCCATAAAACAACCAGCGCTCCACCAACACCGGAGCCGTTTCGGACAGCAGCGAGAGTTCCAGGGCGCGCCACCAGACCGGCAACGGCGGCCGGACATATACCACATCAGCATACAGCAATTTGCCGGAAAGCAATTGCCAGGCCAGCCCGGTCAGGAAACCGCCATCGGTCTCATTGATGCCGTAGGGAGCATAATACGCGCAGTATCCGAGCATTATGGCCCAGAAAAAAGCAATCCACATCCAGCGGTCCCGACGATTGACGTGGTTCATCCGGCGTTCAAGAGTCGTGCTTTCAGGAGGGATTGAAATTTGGCTTCGCCAAAACTTGCCGGGTCGATGCGACCCATTTTGGGTGCCGAACAAGCGTCTTTGCTGAGGTAAATTTTTCCGCCATGCCGCCAAACCAGTTCGTCCAGTTCCCGCACGAGGTCCAGGACGCTGGTCCGAAACGGAAAGTCCAGCGCCAGCGAATAGCCCCGGATCGGAAAGGAATGCAGGGCCTCCGGCGCCCGGTCGCCGTGGCGTTTCAGGACAGAGAGAAAAGGCAAATCCCGGCTGCGCCGGATGGTTTCCAGTATTTGGCGAATGCCCTCGAAACTTTGCGCTTCCGGCAGGCAAAACTGGTACTGGATGAAGCCCCGGCGGCCGTACAGCCGGTTCCAGTTGCGAATCCGGTCCAGGGGATAGAAATAATGATCGAGGTCGACCAGTTGTTCGCTGGTTTTGGCTTTGTCGAACAGGATCGAATTGTGCAACCGGATGGACAAGGGGTTCAGCAGCCAGGCGGGGGCAAACAGGGGTATGTTCCGGGCTTTTTGATGCGGGTAGCGCATGTCAGTGGCGTTCGGATCTGCCGGCGCGTGGTCGGCAAAATACACCACGCCACGCCCGACAGCCTTGCCACCCGACAGGGCATCCACCCAGCCGGCAGCATAGGGCCACTCGCAGTGGTCGTCAAAGGCCTGAAACAGTCCTTCGAGGTGCCCGGCGCGCACGGCTTTTTGACGCATAAAAATGCCGGGCAGCCGCATCAGTTGAAAACGGGCGGAGAGGATCACGCCGGTCCAGCCCATGCCGCCGCAGGTTTGCCAAAACAGGCTTGTGTTTTCAGTGCGGGAGCAATTCAGTACCGTGCCGTCGGCCTGCAACAACTCGAAGTCGAGCAGCCAATTGGAAAAACAACCTTTCGCTGGATGGTTTTTCCCGTGCACGTCACTCGCAATGGCCCCACCCAGGGTGATGTATTTGATGCCCGGCGTAACCTGAAAAAACCAACCGGCCGGCACAATCGTGTCGAGCAGATCAGCCAGCAAAATGCCGGCTTCCGCCTGCACGATACCTTGTGCCGGATCGAAAGCCAGCAGGCGCTTGAGCCCCAGCGTCGACAGAATTTGCGGACTCAGGGCTGCATCGCCGTAGCATTTTCCATTGCCACGGGCAATCAGGTGGCTTTGCGCGAGTACCACTTCGCGGGCCTCCGCCGGGTTCTCCGGAGCACTAATGTCAGCTTTGATTTTGGGGTAATTGCCCCAATTGGCTACGATACCGCTGTGTTTTTGCATGGTTCGGTTGTCAACGTATGGGCCGGCGCGCAAAAACCGCGCGCCGGGAATTTTACTTGCTACTCGGCCGTAAGGGGCGGGCGCCACAACCCAAAACATAGAAAACGGACGAGGTTGGTATCCGCTGCGGCGAAATAGTTCAAGGGGTTTTCGGAAGAATGGACCACGTACACCGGCAGGCTGCGGAAATTTCGGGCATGCACGGTGGAAAGGTCCTCCGGGGTCTCAGGTGGTTTCAGGTAGAAAAAATCGAGCAGCAGGGCGTGCCCGTGCAGGTGCTCCACCCGAATGCTAGCCAGCCGGGTTTCATTGGCCTGGCTTTCGTCAAAATGATCGGCGAAAGGACTCGCGTTCAGGCGCTGGAATTGGTTCAGCCAGGTTTGTACCGAGTCGGCCGAGAGTTGGATTTTTCCATCCAAAGAAACCCAGCGCGTAGAATCGACGCTTTTTTCAAAAAAAACGGGCTGCGTTCCCGGCGTTTGCAAGGCAAAACGGGCTACCGGGTCCTGAACGTCCTGCACCAGCGTTTGCGGGCGCAAATCATCCAAGCCCAGGTTAAATTGCTGCCGCAGGTGGCCAGGCACCACATACACGCCTTCGTGCAGGGGCAGGCGCAAAAAAGTGACGGGCTGGTCGGCTTCCAGGGTTTCGGTCCCCAATTCAAAATGTTCGACCAGGCGGGTTTCCTGATACACCCAGACCCGCAGCGTGTTTTGGGCTGAAAAGCCAAGTGAGTCGGGGAAATTCGTTTTTACGGTCCGCAGGCTGTGGATGGCAGACAAAATGGACAACAAGGTGTCGGTGCGAAGAGCCGGCACGGCCGAACTACGCCCCTCCTGTTCTGCTACCCAACCATTTTCGGTGCGGTCCAGCGCCAGGTCGGGGCGGCCGCTCCGTTGAATCCGGCATTGATCCATGCCAGCGGTATCAATCTGGATCAGGGCAGACCGGAAAAAAGACCGATACTGAAGCGGTACTTGCCGGATCAGTACGCCCAGGGCCACCACGCTCAAAAACAAAAAAATCAGGTGTTTATTTTTCATACCACTGCTGTCGAAGGGCAAATATCAGCAACCAGCGGGTTCTTTTCACCAACTGCTCCCCAGCACATTTTTTTGGCGGCAGCGCCAGGCTTGTACCTTCGGCGGAAACCTATTTCCTTTGGCTGTCGTTGAGTCCAAACACGAACCGGATAATCTCCTTTTTATGACCTTACACATCGACGCCGACACCGTGCTGGAACCGCTGGCGGTCCACCACGCAGAGCCCTTGTTCCAACTCGTAGAGGCCAACCGGGCACATTTGCGGAGCTGGCTGACTTGGGTAGACCACATGCAATCGCCCGGGCATTTCGAGCGCTTTATCAAGGGTGCGCAGGAGCGGGCTGCTGCCCGGCAAGAATCTTCGTTTCTTCTAATTTATAAAAACGAAATAGCCGGCCGCGCTGGAATTTACCAACTGGACCACCAAAACCAAACGGGCGCATTGGGCTATTGGCTGGGCGCGGCATTTCAGGGCAAAGGACTCGTCAGTTCGGCCTGCCGGCGGCTGTTGGCGCATGGTTTTGAAGAGCTGCAACTGAACCGCCTGGAAATCAGGTGCGGCACCGGCAACCTCAAAAGCAAGGCTGTGCCGGAGCGCCTGGGGTTTACCCTGGAAGGTATCGTTCGGCAAGGCGAAAAACTGCACGACTCCTTTATTGACCTGTTTTTATTTTCTTTGCTGAAAGAAGAATGGCAAGCGGCGGGATAATTTTTTTGCCCGGCGCCCAACCTTTGGACAGGGGCAGGCTGTCTGTTCCGGTATAGGTGGAAGCGAGTGCTTCCAATTGCTCTGCTATGTTTTACCGTTAAAAATGAAACTGCCATGAAAATTTCAAAATCACTGCTC
>JADLDL010000256.1 GCA_020846655.1 Saprospiraceae bacterium
ATAACCACGAAAGAGGCCATGAATCCCTCAATTACAACACCCCCGCAGACCTCTATTTCGGAAAAAAAGTACCATTCATTCCAACTAAATATTCAACCCTGCTGGTTTAAGAATGGGGGGAACCTCAGATTGAAAATTCGGGTTGGGCGGGAAGGGGCGAGGTCGAGGGGCTAGAAAATTAGAACAAGCCAAGATTTGCCAGGCATTTTGACAAACAAAAAAGCCCCGTTCCGATTTCCGAAACGAGACTTCTTTCTGTGTGGCGGAGGCAGGACTTGAACCTACGACCTTCGGGTTATGAGCCCGACGAGCTACCAACTGCTCCACTCCGCGATTTTGTGGCGCAAAGATACAGTCATCCATTTCCAAATTCCAAATTAATCCCAATTCTTTTCAAAAAACATGACCTTTGCCGCCATGCAAACCTGGCTCTCGTATCATATCTACCCCCTGGAAGCCCCTGAGGTGTTTTTGGCCCGCGGTGTACGCCCCTTTCTCGAACAATTGATCTGGCCCACCCCCGGCGCCCGCGCCTTTTTTATCCGCTACGAAGACGAACAAGGCTTCCACATCCGCCTGCGCCTGCGCGGCGACGCCGATTGGCTCCGCAACACCATCCAGCCCGCTCTCGAAGAAGCCTTCGCCCAACGCGGTACCCTGGAAGAAATACCCTACCTGCCGGAAACCGATCGCTTCGGCAACGCCAATGCCCTGGAAGCCGCCGAACAACACTTCCACCTCTCCACCCGCGTCGTGCTCGACCGCCTCAACCGCCCCTACACCTACGGCGATGCCCTGTTCGACGCCATGCGCCTGCACCTCATCACCGCCTATGCCCTGAAATGGCAGCCCGAACGCTGCGCCTGGTACTTCGGCGAACTCTGCAACCAATGGATGGATTTGTTCTTTCAACCGGCCGGCAAAGGCGCTACCGGCGAATCGGACTGGCGGGCCTCGCTCAAAGCCGATTTTGAACAGAGCTTCGAACCCCAGCGCGACGAACTCCGCAACACGCTCTCCGAACTCTGGACCGCCCTCGATAAAGGAAAATTTGACCAGGATCAACCCGAATGGCTCCGCTGGCTGCGCGGCAACCAATTGATCCTGCCCGAACTCGGCGACCAACTCGACAAAAGCCTGCCCAGCCTGATCCACCTCACCAACAACCGCCTGGGCCTGAACAACCAGGACGAAGTGTACCTGAATTATATGCTCTCCCGCGTGTTTCAAATGTAATGCGAATTTTCAATTCGCATACTCTACGCGTACCGATGTAGAGTACGCGTAGAGTACGCGAATTGAAAATTCGCGCTACATGTATACCGACGTAGAGTACGCGAATTGAAAATTCGCGCTACATTACTCAAACCGGCGCTTGTAGAACCAGGAATTGTCGTTCAGCGTAAAGCCCACCGTCACCCGGAAATAAGCCTCTTCGATCGGCGAATCCGTCCCCAGTTTGCCCAACTCAAAAGCGGCATTGACAAAAGAGGTCTGCTGGCGCGGCAACACTACCGGGAAACCCAGACCCAGCGTCACCCCGATGTCGTCGAGGCCCTGGCCGTTGATCACGCGGGGATCCTGGCGGAAATAGCCGCCCGCCCGCAAGCGCACCCGCTTGGCGTAGTTGTTGTATGAGGCGTAATCCGGGATGAACTCCACCCCCGCCGATACGGAACTGACATTCCGGTACCGGGAGCCGTCGGGCCGGGCGTCGTTCCGGAAGGCCGACCAGCCCTCGTAGGCAAATTCGCCGCCCACCCGCAACTTGTTCGCAATCACATACTGCAACCCCACGCTGAACGCAGCCGGCAGGGTGATCGTCCGCTTTACCCCGGCATCGTACAGCAGGGTGTCGGCGCTTTCGTACTGCCCGTTGCTCAATTTGCCCCGGCTGCGCAAAAACAGTCGGTCGGCCGTACTTTTGATATCGTGGGTGCCGGCGCCGGTGAGGCCCACGGTTAGCCAGCGCACCGGCGTTGTTTTGTCGTTTTCGGCGTATTTCAACACAAAATCGTGCTGCAAGCCCAGGTTCCACACCAGGCCGTTGATCCGAATATCATCCCGGCTCGTGTTGCTGTAGGTCGGAAAAGAGTCCGAAAACACGGTCGTGTTTTCATAGGTGTTTTTGCCAAAAATCCAGCCCAGGTTGAGGCCCAGGGCCGTTTGTTTGTATTTCACGGCGTTGCTCCAGGTGAGCCGGTAGGTGCCGCCATTGCCTTCAAAGGTATTTTGGACAATCCCCAGTTGGTCCAGCGTATCCACCGTTTCCACGTTGTAGCCCACCAGGGTGTACGGCGTCAGGGCGAAACCCATCCCAAACTGCCAGGGCGATTTGCGGCGGTCCAGCACCTCGTTGATCGGACTGCGCAACGGAAACCCAATGGCCATGTACGCGAGGTTGCCGCTCCACACGTTGCGCGAAGCGCTGCTCGATTGGTAGCCGCTTCGTTTAGCAAACAATCCGGCTTCGAGCGTGGTGGCCCGCAGGTAGGAATAAGAAGCGGGGTTCAGCAGGTTCAGGTGAAACGGGTCGTGAAAGGCGGTGGTTTGGCCGGCCATGCCCGCCTGCGAGGCAAAAAACTGGTTGACGGGATCACCCAGGCCGTACCGGGAATAGGGTGAATTGAGTTTAGGTTGGCCAAATGCCGTTGCGGCCGCCAAGAGAAGTACAAGGGAGAAAGAAAACTTCATCGATAGTCTGTTTAAGGGGTCTTTAGGGTTGGAAACGTTGTGGTGCATTGAATTGTAAAATATGGTTCAGTCCGTGTAAGGTCAAATGAGGCTCATGGTGCACATTGGGCAGTTGGAGGTACGGCAAAAAAAACGCCGCATCGCCACCGGTGATCAGGAGGATCAAATCTTCGCCATCCTGCGCAAACAGGCGCGCAAAACCTTCGATTTCCAAAACGGCGCCGCGCAAGGCGCCGTTTTGCAAGGCGGTTTCCGTGCTGCTGCCAATTGCCCCCTCAGGCATGTGCATCGGCACCTCCGGCAAGCGCGCCGTAAACGTGTGCATCGCCCGGATGCGCATCTGGGCGCCGGGGGCAATATTGCCCCCTACATACACGCCGTCTGCACTCAGCACCTCGTATTTAATACAGGTGCCGCAATCCACCACCAGGCAAGGCCGTCCGGGAAACAGCGCCTGCGCGCCGGCCACCCCGGCCAGACGGTCTTTCCCAAGGGTCTGAGGCGTCCGGTAGGCATTGCGGAAAGGCAATGGGGTTTCGTGGGTCAATTCCAGGGCACTGACGAACCGTTCGGCTAGTTTTTCCTGCAAAGCCGGGTCCGGCACCGACACCGAGGAAAAGATGACGTGATCGGCGCCTGCCTGGTTGCCATACGACGACAGTTCCTCTAACGTCCAGTCCCCCCAAATCGCTTGCTCGACCAGGCGCTGATCGTCAAATATTCCCACTTTGCTGCGGGTGTTGCCAATATCGAGTACCAGGTTCACCAAAATCAGGCCTTTGCGTCCAGCCCATTTGCCTGTTGGGGCTGCTGCCGGAGGCAGTGTTGAAAAAGAAGGCGCGAAGTTCCGCTTTTTTTGGATAAAACCGACGCTGCCGGAAAAACGAATCCGCACCCCGGAAAACCGGAGCGCGGATGCAGGAAACAGGATGGCGCTGAGGCGCCGAACAACACCGGTGGGTATGGATGGTGTGCCACCCCATTCGTTTTCAGTTGGCGTATGGCGCCTGTTGTTGGGCAAAAGGTTTTAAGGGGTTGGCACCGTTCTATCCTATTTTAGTTGTTGAAAATCGTCGACACCCCGGAAAAAGGTGACTTTGCCGTTCACCACTTTGAAATGATGGGTATAGGTGGACGCGTATTTTTTGCCGCTGGCAGCCAATGTATATTCGGCGTCAATCAGGATAAACACATCCTCGCCGTCGGCCACAAAACGCAGGGGCTGAAATTTGGAGTACTGAAACTTGCTGCCGAGTTCCTGGAAAAATTGCCCCACGGCCGCTTTTCCATTGAACATCCGCGCTTGAGTGTCGAACATCCGGTCCTGGATGTCAAACTGCACCTGATCGTCGCAAAGCGACAACACACCCGGCACATCGCCCCGGCCAAATTTTTCATACACGGCCATCACCACCTGGGTGCTGGGCAGCGCCATCGAGCCGTAGCCGATCTGGCGCAAGGGTTCGCCGGGGCGGCTGATCGCATGGCTGACACACTTGCCGTTGTTGTCTAGTTCCACAATATCTGTGTCTTCAAACCAAATCGATTTGCCGGTAGGCGGCAACATCATAAACGAGCCGGTGTTGGTGCCGCTCACCGTGACGCGTACGAAATACCGGCGCGGGCCGGCCGGCACAATTTCAGAAGGCACCACTTTAAAATCGGGGAACCCCGCAGCAAACTGTTGGTACAAGCCAATGGCCGCCTGAATTCCGGCTGTGGGCGCCGGCCCCACGTTTTGATCGGTGTAGTTGGGCGCACAATAGGTGGCAAAGGCATTCCAGTCTTTGCGGCTCAGGGCATCATAGGCCGAGCGGATGTTTTGGGTGGCCATCGCCAGGTCCTGGCTGTGCAGGGGCTGTGCCAGGGCGCAGCAAAGGAGCAGGCTGAACATACTGAGTTGTTTCATTGGAAAATGAGTTGAACGGTGACAAAAATGAGTTAGGCTTCAGTGAAATACTGGATGCTCGGTGGCGCCAGCACACCGGCCGATTGCATCAGTTCGGGCAAAACCGGGTTGTTGAAAAAAGCGAGGAAAGCCTCTTTGCTCGGCGCAGAAAACAATATGCTGACCGAGTTGGGGTCGTCGAGGCCGCGAAAGAGATGGATCAGGTGAATACCGGCGGCCGTCGCGCGGGCCAGGTCGCTGTCGAAGTAAGGTTTCCAGGTGTCAAAATCCCGGACCGGGTGGTTGCCTAAAATGTAAATCATTGTCTTGGAGATGATGTGGTGAATAAAAAATACTGTTTCATCGCCCGGAAACCAGGCGCTTTGTTGGGGCAAAGGTGGCCCCTACCCCAGCGGTCACACCATCCCGCAAAAGCAGGGTTTTCGTCTCCCGGAAAAAGGGGATTTCGCCGTTTTTGAAAAAAAAGAATAGGAAAATAGCCAAAAAAGCACCCAAATTTGAATGTGACCAAT
>JADLDL010000257.1 GCA_020846655.1 Saprospiraceae bacterium
ATCAGCAGACCGGTTTCCTGGTCGGTGGCGTACCAGATATTGCCCAGTTGGTCCTGTTTCAGGTAGCGCACGCGGTTGGCAGCACCAAAAATGCGCTCAAATTTGGCGTCTGGCACAAAGCGGTTTTGCTCCTCCTGAAATTCAAAAACACCCCGTTCGCCGGCAAACACCACGCTTTCGCCTTCCGGCGCTGTGTTTTCACCCAACTGAAACAGGTGGTTGCCCAGGTCGGACGGCAAGCCGCTGCGGCCGCCAAAAAACTCGGCCTGCAACTGCCGCTGGGGCAGGTCCGGCCGGATGCGGTACACGCCCCTGTACGGGTGCGCCATCCAGATGGCGCCCCGGGCATCTTTGGCGAGCAGGCGGCTGCTTTCCGAAAGACCAGCCAGGGTCGACTCGAAAGCCCAGCCGGCAGCCGATTTTTTGAACAAGGCCAGGCCATTGTAGTGCCCGGCCAGGGCCAGTTCGGCCGACAAGGGCACAAATTTCCAGACACCTTGCAGCGCCGTGAGTTTCCGGGCGCTGAGGCCCCTGATTTCGAAGGCGCCTTCGTGGTGGCCCATCAGCAGGCTGTTGCCCAGTTCGTTGAGGCTCCAGACCTGCCCTTCCGAGTGTTGCACCATCGAAAAGCGCTGTCGTTCGGCCGGCGAATAGTACGATTTCCAGTCCGTGGCATACAGGCCTGTGTTGGTGCCGAAATAAAGTTTTCCGCCAAACACCCGGGCCGTGTAGCCGGTACCCTGCAACTCGCCGTCGGGGAAAATAGTGGTGAAGGGCGACTGGATATCGACAAAGTCGATGCCGTTGTCCAGGCCGAGCCACAAGCCGCCGTTGGGTGTGGTGCACAGACTCAGGACGGTGTTGTTTTGGAGGCCGCTTTTTTTGTTGAGGTGCTGGTAAATGCGGCGCTGCCGGTCGAGGGTGACAAAACCGTTGAGCGCGGTGCCGAGGGCAATTTTGCCGTCGCCGAGCATTCTTGCGCAAAAAATCACATTGGTTTTGAGGAAATCATCCACGGGGGTTTTCCAGGGCACAAAGCCATGGCCATCGAAATAAAAAAAACCGTTTTTGATGGTGGCAATCAGCAAGGTGTCGGGTGCAAACGGGAGCACACCGGAGATGATGCCGGAGCGGAATTCGGCCGGCTTGTCCAGTTGCCGGAGCCGGCCTTGCTCGAACACGTATAGTTTGGCAGCGCCATCTTGCAGCAGCGGTTTGCCGTTCCAGTCGCCCATGAAGTGCAGCGACGAGCCGGGTGGAAACAGCGAACTAAGGCGCTCCTGGTGGTAGCGAAACACCTGGTGGTTGGTTCGAAAAAAGACGCCTTCCGGGCAGACCATGATGTTCCAAACATCGCCCAGGCGTTGTTCGGCGGCGGGCAGCAATTGTTTCAGCGAGTGGTAGGCGAGGCCGCCGTTGGGTGTTGGGGCGAAATACCCGAACTCGTCCTGGCCGCCGGCATAGATTCGGCCCCCGGCTCCGGCGCGCACCGAGCGCACGATGGTGCGGTTGGCCAGGGGGTGCAAGCGCCAGTGCTTCCCGTCAAATTCCAACAGGCCTTCGTTGTTGCCAAACCACATCACCCCCTTCGCATCCTGGGCGATGTCCCACACCTGCGTGCCGGCCTGGTAGTTCTTTTTGCTGAAATTCAGCACCGGCGGACTACCCAGATTGACGCTTTGGGCCACCATTATTTCAGGTAAGCCAAAATGGACAAAAACCAACAAAAGAATTTGAAAAACGGTCGTTCTACTCATAAAATTCTGCCGGGCGAAATTACGGAAGGAAATGAAAAGCAGTTTATAAAGTAGTCGTAATGTACCGCCGAAGGGCTGGTGCAGTAGTAATGCCGTAGGGGAAAAGGCCGGCCCAACGGGCTGTGTGTTCCACTTTTGCGGACTACAATTCATTTCCAACCAGCCCATCCGTGGCTATCAATTCAACAAAGACATGAAAAAATTAGTACTACACCCCTGGTTGCTCGCCGTACTATTTATGGCGGTCGCAATGGTGTCCTGTAAGAAGGAAAAACCGGAAGTGATCTCCGGTTTCACCTTCACGGTGGATGTTACCGATTTCAAAAAAGTGCTCTTTACCAGCGCAGCGCAAAACCACAACACCCTGGCTTGGGATTTTGGCGACGGCGGCACCTCCGTTGACGCTAACCCGACGCACACCTACGCCGCTGCCGGCACATATACCGTAAAACTGACGGCTACCGGCGACGGCGGCACCGACGTTGTCTCTCAAACAGTCGTGATCGCCGATCCGAATGGCGAACTCACCAAACTGGTGGGCGACGTGTCCAAAACCTGGAAACTGCTGCGCGTGGTCAACGGCAACCGCTGGCCCCTCGAAGTAGGCCCCATCGCCAAAGACCAGGTGTGGTGGGCGCAAGGCCGCGACAACGACGAAATCGCCCTTCGCCCCTGCATCATGAACGACGAGTTCACCTTTGGCCGCGACGGCTCCTACAAATACGACGCCAAAGGCGATTTCTGGGCAGAAGGCGGAGTGTTTTCGCCGGCCAACATCTGCCAAACCACCGATGCCGCCAACATGAAAGGCCCGAACGGCGAAGACCTCTCGGCCTTCGGCAACGGTACCCACACCTTTGTGCTGACCAACGGCGTCAAACCCACGCTCGAAGTGAAAGGCCTGGGCGCCTTTGTCGGCCTGTCCAAAATCGGCACCGACACCGAAGTGAACGTGCCGCAGAATTCCGTCAAACTCGACATTATCAAACTGTCGGACGGCGCAGTGGATACGCTCATCCTGGAATCGGATTGGAAATTTGCCAACAACACCAGCGGCCAGGACGATGCCTACTGGAAAATCACCCTCGTACACTATGACAACCCCGGAGACGAGCCGGCTATCCCCAGCCCGAAACCGCAAGCCAGCTTCACCGGCGCCGCCGATGGCCTGACGGTGACGTTCAGCAACACCTCCAAAAACGCCGACAGCTACAGTTGGGATTTTGGCGATGGTAAAAGTTCTACTGAAAACAGCCCGGTCCATACCTACGATGCTGCCGGTATTTACAAAGTAAAACTGACGGCCACCAACAGCGTTGGCAATGCATCTGCCGAGCAGGAATTCACCCTGACCTCCGGCACCATGACCGAAACCGACCTCGTGGGCGGCGCCTGGAAGGTGCGCAACGCAGCCAATTCCATCTTCGTCGGTCCGGCCCTCGGCAGCAATGCCTGGTGGGGTGTTCCGGCCAACTTCCTCGACGGCACGTCGACG
>JADLDL010000258.1 GCA_020846655.1 Saprospiraceae bacterium
GATATTTTATGTCGCTACGCTCCATAAAACGCGGTTTTGGATGGCGTAGCCAGCCAAAATATCCCCCTTTGGAGGGGGGCAGGGGGGAGGACTACGGGCGCAAAAAATTATAAAACATTATTTACAACCATACGGTATACTTCTTTTCAAAACACGCACCCCGCACCCCGCACCCCGCACCACGCACCCCGAAACCCGCACCCCGCACCCCGAAACCCGCACCCCGAAACCCGCACCCCGCACCACGCACCCCCACCCCGCACCCCCAAACACGCACCCCGAAACACGCACCCCCAAACACGCACCCCGAAACACGCACCCCGAAACACGAAACCTCACTCCCGGGCTTTTTGCCATTTATCAATCAGTTCCTTCGACTTTTCAGACAAGGCATCCGGTTCGACATCCAGTTTGGCCAGGATATCGAGCAGGCAATTGATCCGGGCTTCGGTATCGAAAAATTTGCTGACAACGGCGATCCGGCGTTGTTCGACGAGGCAATAGCCGCTTTGGAAACTGCCTTTTTCGTAGCGAACGGTGTAGTCCAACTCACCGAACAACTCTTCCAGTTTTTTTAACGTTGTTTGAGTGTAGCGCATAAGCATTCTATCTTCGCCGCGGGCCGGCTGGCGCAGGGTCCGCGCAAAAGTATCCAAATTTTACCACTATGCGAATTCACAAGACTACCCCCTTCACGGGCAACGGCCTGCTGACAGGCCTGCTTTTTGTCCTGCTCACGGCCGTTCTGGCCCCTGCTCCGGCTGCCGCACAGGCCGTCCGGCGCTTTAAAGCCGGCATCATTGCCGGCGTAACGGCTTCGCAAATCGACGGCGACGAATCGGCGGGTTACAACAAGGTCGGCCTCCAGGGCGGCATTCGCGGCATCATTGTGTTGAAAGAAAAACAAGACCTCAGCGTCGAGATCCTGTTTACCCAGCGCGGCTGCCGCAACGAAGCCAAAACACCGCCTTTTTTCAAAACTACCCTCAATTACATCGAAGTACCGGTCCAATGGCACTACCACGACTGGCCGGCCAACGACGAAAGTGACGAACCGGAGTATTACCGTGTCCATTTCAATACCGGCCTGGCCTACGGCCGCCTGCTCGACTACAAAGACGACACCGACGGCACCATTGCCGGCATCACCCCGGCCCTGCCTTTTTTGAAACGCAACAGCGTGTGTTTCCTGATTGGCGCCAGTTTCTTTGCTACCAAACACCTGGGCTTCACCGTGCGCTACCACCGGGCCATCAACCGCCTGTACGAACCCGGCGCCCCCGGCTCCAACTACGCCTATTCCCTCAACGAACATTTTCTGGCTTTCCAGACGATGTATGTGTTCTGAGGAACCTTAACCACACCCAACCATGCTGTCAGCCGTTATTGATCTGGGCACCAACACCTTTCACCTGCTGATCGTCCGGCGGCTGCCGGCCGGCGCCTGGGCGCCCGTGTTGCGCGAGCGTATTTTTGTCAAACTGGCGGAGGAGGGCATCGAGCGGATCGGCCCGGCGGCCTTTGCCCGCGGTTTGGCCGCGCTGGCGGGCTTCCGGCAACACCTCGACGCTGCCGGCGTGCCGCCCGAGCAGGTGTGGGCCTACGGTACGGCCGCCCTGCGCACCGCCGCCAACGCCGGCGATTTTTTTGCCGCCGTGCTGGCCCAAACGGGCATCCGGGCCGAGGCCATCAGCGGCGAGCGGGAAGCCGGCCTGATCTACCAGGGCGTACGGCAAGCAGTGCCGTTTTCCAGCGAGCGCATGTTGGTGATGGACATTGGCGGCGGTAGCGTGGAAATGGTGCTGGCCGACCGGGAGCAGATTTTTTGGCAAAAAAGTTTTCCCGTGGGCGTGGCCGTGTTGTTCCGGCAGTTTCACAAAAGCGATCCCATCGCCCCGGCCGAAGTGGCCGCCGTGGAGTCGTTTTTGGACGAACAACTCGCCGAACTCTGGGCCGCCCTGGCCCGCCTGCCCGCCCAAAGCCTGGTGGGCGCCGCCGGCGCGTTCGACATCATCGACCGCCTCTTGCTCGACCCCGCCACCAAGCCGCTGCTCTACGGCTTGATCCCGGCCGCCCATTTTCTGCCGCTGTGCGACCGCGTGCTGGCCAGCACCCTGGCCGAACGTGAACAATGGCAGGACCTGGCGCCCGAACGCCGCGAAATGATTGTGGTGGGCATGATCCTGATCCGCCGCGTGCTGAACGGCGGCCACCTGAAGCAGATTTTTACCTCCGAATATTCGATGAAAGAGGGCATGTTGGCCGAAATACTCGCGGCACAGGCCTGACGTATCAACGTTTTTCCGGAAACAACACCCGCATCAGGTACACCGCCAGGTGGTAGGCCAGCCGGGATTTGAGGCGCTGCCAGGGACTGGTAAAATAGGGCAGCGACAAGGGCGTCACCTCGGTGCATTCGGTGCCCAGGAGTTGGTTGAGGTATTGGTTGAACTGCTGGATAAAGCGCGGGGCAAGAATATCGACATTCAGTTCGACGCTCCGAAAACGGCTGAGCCGGTTGACGTTGTACGAGCCCAGGCTGGCCCAACGCTGGTCGACCAGAATGGCTTTCCCGTGCAACACCGATTTTTCCCAGCGAAACACCCGGATGCCCTTGCGGAGCAGCCAATCGGAAAGGTACTGCTCGGCCAGGCGCGAAAGTTGCACATCCGAAGGGCCGGTGAGCAGGATTTTTATCGCTACCCCGCGCTTGGCGGCCGCGGCCAAGTGCCGGCGCAGTTCGCGGCCGGGCAGGAAATAACTGGCCACGATGATCAGTTCGGAGCGGGCACTCAGGATACCGCTGCGGTAGCTCTGATAGATTTCAGTTTTGCGCCGCAACCAATCGTTTTGGCGAAAGCGCAGCAAATTGCCGGGCTTTTGGGTGTGGTCGGGCGTTGCTTTTGGGTTGCTTTTTTTTCGCTTTTTTTTCCAAAAATCATGGGCAAAAATGCGTTCGCACAAATCGGACATCTCGCGGCACACCTCTCCCCGGATCAGCACGGCAAAGTCGAGCCAGGGCGGCTCGGTATCGCTGCCCCGGTATTTGTCGGCAATGTTGATGCCACCGATAAGGGCCTGGTTGGCGTCGGCCACCACTACTTTGTGGTGGAGGGTGCGGCCGAAATTTCGTTGCCAGAAGGACATAAACGGGTCGAAAAACCGAAATTCCACGCCTGCTTTTCGGAGGTCCTGGATAAAATACTGCGGCAGGTCCTGAGAGCCATAGCCATCCACCAGCAGCTGCACGCGGACGCCCCGGGCAGCTGCACGGACCAGGGCATCGGCCACGCGCTGACCGGTGGCATCGGCCTGAAAAATATAGGTATGGAAATGGATGCGCTCCCGGGCGCCGTCGAGCAACTGTTCCAGTCGGTTAAAAAAATCGTCGCCGCTATGCACCAATACGAGTTCTTCGGCTGCTTGATAAACCGTCATGGGTCTTTGATTTGCAGATAAACAGGGCTTTTATATTCGTACTTCGATCAGATACCGTCGTTGGCCGAACAAATCCGCCGTAGATTCGCGGAATGGGGGCTAATTTGCAGCCAAATCAGCAATTTCCTCTACATGGTTCGCCTTTTTAGTTTCATCACCATAGTTTTAACCATTGCCTTTTTAGTGACCGGAATCGTACATCTCATCGCCCGCGCCTTTGCTCAAATCTTGTCCTGGGATCCGGAAAGCCGCGCTTTCAAACGCATGCTGGAAACCCTGCGCCACCGGCTTTCGGCCGAACGCAGCAGCCTGGTTCCCTGGGACCGCGAAATGCTCAGCCTGCTGTCGCTCAACCGGATCAACGAACGAAAACCGGGTTGGTTCAACCCGCTCAGTTCGGGCCAATTTACTACTATTTACCAGGAGCCGGTAGTGGCCTATGTTTTCCAGTCCTCGGGCAATATCCGCGTGACGCTGGCCCAAACCAACGACCGCGAATTCATTTTTCGCCGGAAAGGCAAGGAAACCGAAATCTGGATGAACGGCCAGCCCTTCGGCCTGTTCATCGACGGCGCCCTGCTGGCGCCGGGCAAAGGTTCCAAACTACTGGCTCGCCTCGACAACCGCCCCGAGGAAGCCCAATCGCCCCTGATCCTGGGCAACAACACCGCCCTCACCCTCAACAACCCGCAGCGCGCCAGCAGCCCCAACCCGCGCGCCCTGAGCCTGCTGCGCGACCTGAACCCCGAAGAAGAAAACCAGGCCCTCGCCCTAGCCTTGATGCAGCTCACAGGAATGTAAAATGTAAAATGTAAGATGTAAAAGTCAAAAGGGTGGGTATGGTTTCCAGAACGCCTTGTGGCTTTTAGCCACCGGGGTTTCACAGTCACAGGTCACCCTTTTGACTTTTACATCTTACATTTTACATTTTACATTGCCTTTCCCACCCGTTTCAGCCTCCTTTTTGTTTCTTTTTGCAAAAGTCCATATCGTTGAATATCAACGATATGGACTTTTTGTTTTCTAAAAAATCCTTTCTTTTTACTGCCGAAAACCTGCGCAACTGTCCGGGCCGGGTGGTGCTCCCCGCTCTACTTTCGTGGGCTATACGTGTAACCTGTGCTTGCTGCCGGTACACCGGAACGCTGCTTTTGGCGTGCCAACCTGTCGCTTTTTCAAGGGGCCAGCCTGAGGCTGTGCTGCTTGAACGGTAGCCGGTTGGCCTGCGGAGCCGGCTGCCGGTACCTGGCGGGAAACGCTGTTGCGCGTTCAAACCGCTGTATTTGAACAAACTACCATACTATGAGAAATTGTACACTCAATAGCTGCTATCGCCTGTCCTGGCATGTGATATCTCCATTCGGAACGCATCCAATTGCGGTCCTGTGGATCTGCCTGCTGGGCTTGTTGGCGACAGCCTTGCCGGGCCGCCTGGCGGCACAGTGCAACCCCGCCGGCAACCCCACCCGGTACGAGTTCAACCTGAGCCCCACCAGCATGCTGAACCTGATCGGGCAGCAGTTTTGCACCTCGCAGGCAGCGGGCACCAATTGTTGTGGGGCGCAGCCCAGTTACCGCTGCCTCGATCTGGTGTTCAACCTGCAAAACGGCCCCTCGGGAGAGTTGTTTGGGGAAAATTGCCACGGCATGGTCAACCTGATGACCGCCCAGGGCAATTTTGACGCTTTGTATTTCAACATCGGTACCCCCAACCCGCTGGGCAACGCCGCCAATTGCGCCGTACCCATCAGTTTGGGAAACAACTATACGATCTCCGTCGGTTTTGCCGGCAATGCCCTCGGCCAGCTGCTCGTCACGCTGTCGGTTGCCAATGCCATGGGCGTGCAGGTGTACAGCAATGCCCAAACGGCCAGTCCGGGCCAAGCCCTGATCCTGACCGTTTGCAAGCCCGGTTTTGGCTGCCTGGAAGACGAGATCATATTCGGCTGTTGCAGCGCTTCGGCCACCCTGGCTCTGGCGCCGGGCGCGCCGGGCGCCCTGTGTGCCGGCGGCTCCAGTACGCTGAAAGTGACCGGTTTGGGCGGCTCGCCGCCCTATACAGCCACACTCCGGGCGGCCGGCGTTTCTGATACCAGTTACTTCACCGTGATCGTGCCCGACGACCTCGACGGCAACAGCAGCATGGACATGGCGACTGCCTTGGTGGCGCCATCCGAAACGACCACCTATACGCTCCTGAGCGTGGCAGACGCTGCCGGCTGTGTGCAGCCGGTAGCGGGCCAGTCGGTAAGCCTCCCGGTGAGCCCTCCGGCGACTGTTTTTGCCGGCGCCGACCAGGTGATTTGCCAAAACCAGCAGGCCAACCTCGCTGCCGCCCTGGGCGGAGCCGCTGCGAGCGGCAGCTGGAGCGGCGGCGGCGGAACGTTTTCCAATGCAGCATCGGCCATCAGCACCTATTTGCCGGCGCCCGGCGAGGCTGGTACTACGGTGCAACTCACGTTTACCAGCAACGACCCACCCGGCCCCTGCCCGGCGGTATCGGATGCGCTGGCCGTGACCGTCAATACCTTGCCCCTCGTGTATGCCGGCAAGGACATGCTCATTTGTCAGGATGAAAACTTATCTCTAAATGCCTTGGGCGCTACTTTTCAGGCCAATGGCAGCGGGGCCACAGGAGCCGTTTGGAGCAGTAGCGGCAGCGGAATATTTCAACCCAATGCCGTTTTTGGCAGCGCCACAACGTATGTGCCAAGCGCGGCCGACAAGCAGGCCGTGTTCGTGACCCTCAGCCTCAACAGCACGGACCCACCCGGGCCCTGCACACCGGCCAGCGACCAACTGGTGCTGCATTTTCAGCCGGACGACGGCTTGGTGTGCAACGACAAAATGATGGTCTCTCTTGACGATGACGGGATGGTGGAAATTTCGGCAGATATGATCCTGGAAGGCGATTTTATCGATTCCATGTTCCTGGTCGATGTGTTCGTCAACGGGGTGAGCATCGGGGGCAAAGTCGGTTGTGCGCAGATTGGCAAAACCCTGCTGGTGCGCGTGACCGACAATTGTTCGGGCGTGTACTGCACGGGGTCCATTTGCGTAGCCGACAACCTGGCGCCGAAACTGCAATGCACGGATATTGAACTGATCTGCGCGATGACCGACTATTCGCCGGAATACCTTAAAAATGTGCTGGGCCTGGCGGCTGCGTATCCGGTAGTGCAGGAAAATTGTGGGGCCTATACGCTGAAACATTCGGATACCTGGGTTTCGCTGAGCTGCGACGACGATTACATCGGCTATGTGCGGCGGGTGTGGACGGCGGTCGACCCCACGGGCAACAAGAGCACTTGCACGCAATACCTGAATTTTATACACCAATACATCACCGATGTGAAATTCCCGGCAGATATCACCCTGAGCTGTAGCAGCGGGCCGGTGAACACCCTGCCGGAAGCCACCGGCGCGCCCTACCTCACAGCGTATGGATTGGATTTCCCGATTGTAGAAGGTACCGGGCATTGCAAACTATCGGCTACCTACAAAGACAATACAATAGCCGTTTGCGACGGTAGTTACGACATACTCCGGACCTGGACCGTGTACGATTGGTGTACGCCGACCACGCCACAGGCGCCGTTTACGAACCCGCTGTATATTGTTCAGCACATCGGGGTGCACGACGATACGGGGCCGGTGCTCAACTGTCCGGGCGCCCTGACGGTAGGTACCGATCCGCTGGGCTGCTGCGCGACCACCAACCTGCCCGATATGATCGTGACCGACGTTTGCTCACAGCTCAAATCGGGCCTGGCGCGTGTGGAGGTCCACGACCTGTTTACCGGCGATGTCATCGCGGTGTACGAGCTGGCTGGGGTGTTGAAGAGTTTTCCGGGCAACAATGTGGCCGATCCGGATACGATGCTGAGTTTCGGGTACACGCCTTGTTTGCCGCTGGGCACCCATACTGTACTGTATACGGTGGAGGACAACTGCGGCAACAGTAGCACCTGTTCCTTTGCGCTGACAGTGGCCGACCATACGCCGCCGGTGGCGGCCTGCGATGAAATTACGCAGGTCAGTTTGGGTATCGACGGCATGATCCTGGTCAATGCCCTGACGTTTGACGACGGCTCGTACGACAATTGTTCGGCGGTCGGCTTCAAAGTGCGGCGCATGGATGCCAACACTTGCCAGCCCAATACCCAGTTTTATGACCAGGTGAAATTTTGCTGCGAAGACATCGGCGATACCATCCGGGTGATCCTGCGGGTCTACGATGTGGCGGTGACGCCGGGGCCGGTGGCGCTGGACTGGGAAGAATCCCATGCCAACGAATGTATGGTGCAGGTGTATGTCGAAGACAAACTAAAACCGAGCTGCCAGCCGCCCGATTACGTGAGCGTCAGTTGCGAAAATTTTGACCCCAGCCTCTGGGTCTATGGGGCGGCTTCAGGGACGGACAATTGTTGTGTGGACACGATTTTGGTCCAGGTCAATTACAACCAGTTCGATACCGTTTGCAACCGAGGTACGATCACGCGCACGTTCCGGGTGTTCGACTGTGGCGGGCAGTCCAACCAATGTACCCAGCGTATTGTGGTAGACTACGAGCAGGATTATTTCATTCGTTTTCCGCACGATGTGATCCTCACGGTGTGCGACGGGTCGGCCAACTACGGCGAGCCGCAATTTTTTGGCGAAGACTGCGAGTTGCTGGGCGTGTCTTCTTCGGATGAAATCTTCACTGTGGTGCCGGATGCTTGTTTCAAAATTGAACGAACCTGGAAAATTATCAACTGGTGTACGTTTGACCCCAACAAACCCTGCATCTACGTGCCCAACCCCAACCCGAATGCCACCGTCAACCACCCGTCGAACCTGGTAGGCCCCACGGTATCACCACCCGGCACGCCGGCGCCCTGGGCCCCGACGGTGGTGAAAGTGAACCCTGGCGATGCGGCCAACACGAACTTCAGCAGTTTTTGGGCGGCCAATGCCAATTGTTATGTCTACAAACAAATTATAAAAGTCATCGACACCCAAAAGCCCGAAATCCAGTGCCCGGCCGGCCCTGAAGAGGTGTGCGACCTGAGCCTGAACGACAACCAACTTTGGAACGAAGCCCTGTGGTTTGATCCCCTCAGCGGTAGCCACGACCTTTGCGAAGCCCCGACCGACCTGTGCATCACGGCCACCGACTTGTGTTCCGGCCCCAACCTCAACATCCGGTACCTGCTCTTTTTGGACCTGGACCACAACGGCAGCATGGAAACGGTGCTGAGCAGCACCAACCTGCCCGACCCGAACACCATCCCGTTTGGCAATGCCGGCAACGCCAACTACGGCGGCGGCACCCCCATTGGTTTCGATGAGCGCCCGGTACCGCTCAACCAGAAATACCGGTTTGCCATCCAAACCTCTGTTATCGGCAATACCGTTCAGGCGTGCCTGCGCTGGAACACCCTCCAGCAGCCCGACAAATACACCGTGCCCGAGTTGCCATACGGCACGCACAAGATCAAATGGTTTGTGGAAGACGGCTGCGGCAACGAGCGCGTGTGCGAGTACACCTTTGTGGTCAAAGATTGTAAAGCCCCCTCGGTGGTGTGCCATTTCGGCCTGACCGTCAACCTCATGCCCACGGGCATGGTCAGTGTGAACTGGCAGTCGTTCCTCAAGGATGTGTCCGACAATTGCACGCCGCCCAACCTGCTCGTGTATGGCATCCGTGCCAATGGCACGGGCACGGGCTTTCCTTTCCTGCCCGACGGCAGCCCGCAAACCAGCGTACTTTTTGATTGCCTCGACGTGGGCTTCAACCTGGTGGAACTCTGGGCGATGGACCTCGCCGGCAATGCCGACTACTGTACGACCTACATCCAGGTGCAGGACAATATCGGCGTCTGTACCTCGCCCGACAATGCCTCAGTGGCCGGTGTCTTGCAAACGGAGTTCGGCCAGGGCGTGGAGGACGTGGACGTGCAGGTGCAAAGCACGCCTGCCAACGGGCAGGCGCCGCAAAGCATGCTGGGCAGTACCGATCCTAGCGGGCATTTCGCTTTTCCGAATAGTATCCCCTTGAATGCCAACGCCGTATTGTCGCCCTTGAAAGACAACGACCCGCTGAACGGCGTGAGCACCTTCGACCTGGTGTTGATCAACAAACATATTCTGGGGCTGGAACCCCTGAGTTCTGCGTACCGGATGATTGCGGCCGACGCCAACAACAGCCGCTCCATCACGACGTTCGACATTGTGGAACTGCGCAAACTGATCCTCGGCGTGTACACCGATTTGCCGGGCATTACTTCCTGGCGGTTCATCGACAAAGCCTATGTGTTCCCCAATCCGTACAACCCCTTCCAGGATATTTTCCCGGAATCCATCGCCCTTTCCAACCTGCAATCCGACAAAATGGAGGAGGATTTTGTGGCGGTCAAAACCGGCGACGTGAACGGCAACGCCATTGCCAGCAGCCTGTTCTTCGTGGACGACCGCAGCGACGGCACCGTGCTTTGGGACCTGGAAGACCGCCTCTTGAAACCCGGCGAGGTGTTTAGCCTGCCCCTGCAAGCCACCGAACCCTTGCTGGGCTACCAGTTTACCCTGTTTTTCCCGGAACTGGAACTGCTGGACCTGGACGCCGGCCCCGGGCAGGGGCTCGATAATTTCGCCTTGTTTCCGGCAGAAAACGCCCTGACGACCTCGTTTCACGCGCCGGCCGGTCAGCCGGCGGCGGCGGGTTTCACCCTGTTGTTCCGGGCCAAAACGGGCGGGCAGATGAGCGAGTTGCTGCAGCTGTCGAGCCGGATCACCCGGGCCGAAGCGTATCGGATGCATGTGGCCCATTCGGGCAATGAAAACCATGTGGCCATTGAAAAAATGAATGTCGCGCTGCGTTTCAACGGCCAGAACGGTCCGGTGGTGGCAGCCCAAGGCTTCGAATTGTACCAAAACCAGCCGAACCCCTGGACCAGTTCGACCCGGATCGGGTTTTATTTGCCGGAGGCGACTTCCGCCACCTTCAGCTTGCTGGATGAAACCGGGCGGGTGCTGCTGCGCCAGGAACATGTTTTCCAGGCCGGTTATAATTCCATTCCCATCGACGATAGTTTGTTAAGCGGCGCCGGCGTCTGGTTTTACCAACTGGAAACACCGACCGACAGCGCCGTGCGAAAAATGGTGCGGATGCGATAGGGGAGCGCTAAAAATGCCAGCGACCGCCCAGTTCCAGCGCAAGGGCCAGGAAGCGGTAGTCTGAGGGCGACTCATCGTTGGCTTTGAACACATAGCGCGCAACCGGTTGGGCAAACAACCCGAAGTGCTGCGTCGGTGGCCGCCATTCCAGGCCGCCACCGACGCCCAGCGTCAGGCGGGGCGTGGAAGGATCGCCTCCAGCACCGGCGTGCATCGAAATGCCGGCATCCAGCCCGGCGTACCAGCGCCAGGTAGTGGCCGGGCCGAGGTAGCGGAGGCTGGCCAGTGCTTGCCAGACCTTGTCGGTAGTGGTGAGGCGGAGTGCGTGGGGGAGCGAGGGGTCTGGGTGCCAGACTCCGTTGGAGTCCACTTCAGAAGGCCATTGCAGGTTGCGGATGTCGGCGTTGGAGTGCCAGACATTGTACCGGAGCAAGAGGCCAGCCTCCCAGCGCCGGCCTAAACTGCGGGTATAATCCAATCCGAACTGATAGCCGGTGCGAGGGCTGTACTCGTTGGTGGTGCGTTCCGAAAACTGGCAAAACCAATTGGGTCCGCTGCTGAGGCTCAGGCTGTTTCTGGATTCGGTTTGGGCACTGAGCGCTGCGCCGGCGAGCAGGAATAGGAGTGGGAAAAACAATTTCATGGTGTTATAAGTTTAGTGCGCAGGTTATATGGTGCAAATCCTGTTGAATGCAGCCGGACAACCGAACAACAGACTTGCTATGGACAAAAATAGACGAAGAGGAAATTCTGCCCAAAAGGAATCCAGTTTTTCCGAACAATTCTCCTCGCTCCGCAACGTACCCCGGTTTTTCCGCATGATTTGGGCGGTTTCGCCCCGCCTGGCGCTTTGGAACATTGTGTTGCGGCTCATCCAGTCGGGTGTGCCGCTGGCGATGTTGTACGTGGGCAAAGAGATCATCGACCTGGTGGTGAAAGCCATTGGCGATCCGGCTTTCGCCAGCCACATCGGTTCGCCCGGGCACCCCATCTGGTTTTGGGTGGGCCTGGAACTCGCTTTGGCCATCGCGTCGAGCCTGCTCAACCGGGCCATCACCCTCACCGACAGCCTGTTGGGCGACCTTGTCAGCAACGACTCTTCCGTGCGCATCATTCGCCACGCCGCCACCCTCGACCTGTACCAGTTTGAAGACGCCACGTTTTACGACAAACTGGAGCGCGCCCGCACCCAAACCGCCGGCCGCACGGCCCTGATGAGCATGGTGCTTTCGCAGGCGCAGGACCTGATCACCGTCATCCTGTTGTCGGGCGGCCTCATTGCCTTCAACCCCTGGCTGTTGCTGATCCTGGTGGTGGCCGTTATCCCCTCGTTTATTGGCGAAACGAAGTTCAACCAGGAATCTTACTCCCTCACGCGCTCCTGGACGCCCGAGCGCCGCGAACTGGACTACCTGCGCTACATCGGGGCCAGCAACGAAACCGCCAAGGAGATCAAGATTTTCGGGCTGGAAGGTTTTATTTCCGAGCGGTTCAAAGCGATATCCGACCGGTATTTTTTGGTCAATCAAAAACTCGCCCTGCGCCGGGCCGCCTGGGGGAGTTTTTTCTCGGCCATCGGCACGTTTTCGTACTACGCCGCGTATGTTTTTGTGATCGGCCAAACGGTGTTGGGGCAAATCACGGTGGGCACGCTCACCTTTCTGGCCGGCGCGTTCAACCGCTTACAGGGCTTGTTGCAGGGCATCGTGAGCCGGTTTTCGCGCATTGGCGAAACGGCGCTGTACCTCCAGGATCTGTTCGAGTTCCTGGAACTGGAGCCCTTGTCCAAATCGCGCAGCGGCCAGCGCAGTGTGCCGCGCCCGATCAAGGAGGGTTTTCAATTTGAAAATGTGGGTTTCCAATACGCCGAAAGCGAAGTCTGGGCCCTTCGCCACCTGAGTTTTACGCTGCGCCCGGGTGAAAAACTCGCCCTGGTGGGAGAAAACGGCGCCGGCAAAACCACCATCGTCAAATTGCTCGCCAACCTCTACGAACCTACCGAAGGCCGGATTTTGCTGGATGGTGTGGACCTGCGCGACTATGACCCCGAAGACCTGCGCCGCGAAATCGGCATTATTTTTCAAGACTACATCCGCTTCATGTTTACCGCCCGCGAAAACATCGCCGTGGGCAATATTTCGGAAAAAGAAAACCAACCGCGCATCGAAAGCGCCGCGCAAAAAAGCCTGGCCGACTCGGTAGTGGAACACCTGCCACACAAATACGAGCAGATGCTCGGTCGCCGCTTTACGGGCGGCGTCGACCTCTCGGGCGGGCAATGGCAAAAAGTGGCCCTCGCCCGGGCCTACATGCGCGAGGCCCAATTGGTCATCCTCGACGAGCCGACCGCCGCCCTCGACGCGCGCGCCGAGCACGAGGTGTTCCTGCGCTTCGCCGAACTCATGAAAGGCAAAGCCGCCGTGCTCATCAGCCACCGCTTCAGCACCGTGCGCATGGCCGACCGCATTTTGTTTCTCGAACACGGCCAGTTGCTCGAACTGGGCAGCCACGAAGAACTCGTCGCGAAGGGCGGCAAATACGCAGAGTTGTTTCGTTTGCAGGCAAAAGGGTATTTGTAAAAGCAAGGATTGCCTACCTTCACGGGTACAAAAAACGAATTTTGTATGAAGATGATCTGGCCGGTAACCTTGCGTACCGTTTTGGTTTTTGCCGTGTTTCTGGGACTGCAATTTGTCATTCCGTACTACTTCCTCGTCGGCGGCGGCCTGCTGGCCGGTGGGTTTATGCTCAAAACCAGCGACGACCGGGCCTTTGCCCTGGGGCTGCTCATCGGCAGCGCCGTGTTTGGGGTGTTTGCCTATTTGTACGGCTCGGTGTAATGCGTTTTGCCATTTTTTAAACCACTTCGAGCACGGAGGACACTTAGATTTGCTCAGTGCTCTAAGTGGCCTCAGTGGTTCAAACATCACAGTTCAAGCCGCTACAGCCCAACTTCAGCAAAGTTTCCGCACCTTTGCGCCATGAGCAGTGCTACCCTTTTTTCGTTGCGCGCAGCCTTCATGCTGGGGCTTGCCACCTTTTTTCTCAGTGCCAACCACCAGCAGCGCTTCAACCTATCGCATGCCCTGGACCCGCGTGAAGCGATTTGGGTCGACTCGGTGTTCAACTCCCTGAGCGAGCCGGAGCGGCTGGGCCAATTGTTTATGATCCGGGCCCATTCGGACAAAGGGCCCGAGTACGAACAACAGGTGGAGGATATTATCCGCAACTACCACGTCGGCGGCCTTTGTTTTTTCCAGGGCACGCCCGAGCGGCAGGCCGAACTGACCAACCGCTACCAGGCCCTCAGCGACCAACTGCCGCTGCTCATTTCTATGGATGCCGAATGGGGCCTCGGCATGCGCCTGAAAGGCAACGTCATCACCTATCCCAAGCAAATCATGCTGGGCGCTATCCGCGACAACCGTCTGATTTACGAAATGGGCCGCGACATGGCCACCCAATGCCGCCGCCTGGGGGTTCACATCAATTTTGCTCCCGTGGCCGACATCAACAACAACGCCGCCAACCCGGTGATCAACGACCGCTCCTTCGGCGAAGACCGCAACCGCGTGACGGCCAAGTGTTTTCAATACATGATGGGCCTGCAAGACGGCGGCGTGATGGCCTGCGCCAAACATTTTCCGGGCCACGGCGATACCAACGTCGACTCCCACCTCGACCTGCCGCTGATTCCACACGCCTTCGAACGCCTAGACAGCCTCGAACTGTTTCCCTTCCGGGCAATGTCGCAATACAGCATCGGCGGCGTCATGGTGGCCCACCTGAGTATGCCCGCCATCGACCCGCGCCCCAACCGCCCCACCACCCTCAGCCGCTCGGTGGTGACGGATTTGCTGCGCAAAAAAATAGGCTTCGAAGGCCTGATTATGACCGACGCCATGGAAATGCAAGCCCTGGCCAAGTATTTCGAACCCGGCCTGGCCGATGTGGAAGCCCTGCGCGCCGGCAACGATATGGTGCTGCTGCCTGGCAACATCGGCGCCGCGATGACCGCCATTCAGGCCGCTCTGGCCAACGGTTCGCTCGACCGCGCTCAAATCGAAACCAGCGTCAAACGCGTACTGCGCGCCAAATACCGCCTCGGCCTTACCCGGCCGCAGCGCGTGGAACTGGCCAACCTGGGCCGCGACCTTACCCGCCCCGCTTCGCTCCTGCTCAAGCGCCGCCTCATCGAAAA
>JADLDL010000259.1 GCA_020846655.1 Saprospiraceae bacterium
GCGGCTTTTTCGGCCGTTTTGCTTTGGACCAGTTGCTGGCGGATCTGGCGGTTGTAGCGCAGGTCGGAATTGAACAGCGGGTAGGCCACTTTGAAGTAGGTTTCCTGAAAATTATCCGGCAGGAACTGAATTTGCTGGTTTTCCAGCATGGGAAACTGGTTGGTCTGGGTGATTTGGTTCAGCGTGCTGTACACCGGGTTGAGCAGGTCGCCGACCGGGAAGTCGATTTTGCGGCCGCCGGCCGCCCGGGTATAGGTGGCGTTGAACTGCACCGTCGGAAAAAACAGGCTGCGCGCCTGCCGCACGGCTTCGAGTTGTTGCTGCAAGTCCAGGTTTTGTTGTTGCAAGGCCAGGTTGCCCGAAAGCCCGGTCCGGATATATTCGTCCAACACAGCGGAAGATTGGGCGGGGAGTACACTCGCGACAAACAAGGTAATGATGGTGGCCAAAAAGCGCGTTGGGCGGGTGGCTTTGCCTGCAGCCGGCGGGCCGCTTTCTGTATCCCGGGCAGGCGTATCTGCGGCGTTGGCAGGCAAAGAGGGCCGGGGGGCTTTGGACCGGCGGCTCAGGCTTGGCGTAAGATCAAACCAATCGAGGAAGGTCTTCTTCATTTGACATAACAGGTTTAATAAACTAAACAGTGTTTATTTTCGGACACAAAAAAACGCAGCACCCGGCTGCGGAAAAATGGAATTCAGGTGAATGGCAGGTATTGGGGGTTGAAGCGTTTGAAAGGGGTGATCAAAAGACGCGGGATATGGTCAAAAGGTCACAGGTGTTCGGCCATTTTTATGATCATGGAAAAGGATTTCTGGGCCAGATCCTGGCGTTTTTCTTCCGGGTACATCCGCATCCGTTCCCGCACGAACAGCGAGACCAAGCCGTGGGCGTGACACCAGAGGGTGTAGGCGATGGTTTCGGTGTCGGTACTCTTGAAATAACGCTGGTCCACGCAGGCCTGCACCGTTTCGGAAAAGAAGGAGTGGGTAGCCATGCCCAAGGCCCAACACTCCTGATTTTCAACGTATTCCATCGGTGCGCGGGTAATAAACAGCAGGTCGTACAGGTCCGGATGTTTGAAGCCAAAATCTACATAGCGGCGGCCGAATTCGACCAGGCGTTCCCAGGGATTTTCGATGGCTGCTACGGGCAGCAGGTGGTCGCGTTTGAGCGCCGCTGCTTCGTATTGCAGGGCGAAAAAGATCTCGCTTTTGTCTTTGTAATACAGGTAAATAGTAGCCGGGCTGTATTCGATGGCTTCGGCAATGTTCCGGATGCTGACGGCGTCGTAGCCCCGGTCCCGAAACAGTCCGAGCGCGGCTTGCAGGATCAATTGCCGCATCCCTTCTTTTTCCCGTTCTTTGCGTTGTGTAATTCCCATGGCGCTTGTGCGGGTGCGTAACCCGGCTCTTTTTATAAACGCCGCAAATTTACTGAACACTGTTCATTTTTAAAGACGCAAATCTGCGCTTTTTCTTTTTTCAGAAAAAAAGGTTGTGTTTTGTGCAAAAAGGCATTAAAAAGACTATTTTTGGAAGACGGAAATGTCCGACATGCTAAAGGCGTAACTATGCCAGGCAAACAACCATTTGATGAACTTTTTGAAAAACTGGTCAGTCAACCCACCGCAAGGTATCGGTCTGCCATTGGCCCACCCGTGCACCTGAGCCCGGAAGCCTTTTCCGAGTTTTTGGCCCGCTTGCAAGAGCACCTGAACGTAAATCCAAGTCTGGCGTTGTGGTTTGTGCTGGATTACAAATCCTTGAACATCACCCACAGTTACGGCGATGTGGCGATTTTTGGCAAGAAACTCCATTCGCTGAAGGATTTCTGCCAACGGATGCATCCCGATTACCTGGCCCCCTACCTGCAATGGCGGGCAGCAGCCTACGAGGTCGCTTTGCGGCAGGAAATGGCGATCGACCCGCTGGAGATCATTTACCGGCAGTCGCTTCCAATGGCTCTAAAAGATGGTTCGTATTTTTGGTTTAATACGGATGCCTCCATTATCCAGGTGGATGCGGAAGGTCGAATTGCCACCAATTTGCAGACGTTTTATCGGGAAAGCCGCTGGTCGCCCCGCAACCAACGCCCTTTCGAGGCCAGCGTACAGATCAAAAACGGCATCGATTCCAAGCTGGAGTCCCAGCTCTTCGCACAACTTTCCCTGTACCTGATCGATGAATTTACCAATGCGGAACTGGACCTGCTGTCGCTCTATGCCACCGGCAAATCGGCGGCTGAAGTGATGGCTGTGAAAGGCTGGTCGCGCAACACCCTGCACGAGTACAATGCGAACCTGCTCAAGAAAGCCAAAGCCCTTTTTGTCTATGATTTTCGGAACGCGCGCGACTTCGCCTCCTACTGCAAGGAGAAAAAATTCATCCACCTGCGCTAAGTACCCCCATATAGGGGTTTTTTCAACCGACGCGCCCTTCTACCTTCGCCCACAGTAAACACGCTTTATTTCGTTTTCAAACCGGCAAAACTGCTCGTCTGTAAAGGCGGGCAGTTTTGATTTGTGCCCAGTACAGCCCTTATTTTTTAAAACCACGACGCCCTCTCGGGTAGTCTGTGGTTTCCATCCGGCAAACAAAACTCAGGCCTTTTGCCGCAACAAGGGCGCCGCATTAAAGCACTCCGCCGCCGTCAATCCGCCCTTTCTGGCCACCAGTACCCCATACCGGATGTCATGAATCCCCTCCTGGCTATGCGCATCGGGGTTGATGCTGATGCGAATGCCCTGCCGAACGGCAGCGGGGATGAGGGTCCAGTCGATGTCGAGGCGATACGGGTTGGCATTGAGTTCGATGCTGACGCCGCAGCGTGCACAAGCCTCCAGCACGGCATCCCAATCGAGCGGGTAGCCTTCGCGGCTGAGCAACAAACGACCTGTGGGGTGCCCGAGAATGGTGGTGTATGGGTTTTCAATAGCCCGAACGACCCGCTCGGTGGCTTTTTCCCGGGTCATTTTCAGGTTGCTGTGAACGGAAGCAATCACAAAGTCAAACTTTTCCAGCAGCGCATCCTCGTAGTCCAGCGATCCGTCGTTGAGGATATCGCTTTCGATGCCTTTGTACACCCGGAAGGGCGCCATTTCGGCATTCAGCGCGTCTATTTCATCCATTTGGGCGCGCACCCGGTCGGGCTTCAAGCCGTTGGCGTAAAACGCGGATTGGCTGTGGTCCGTGATCCCGATGTAGCCATAGCCCAAATCCCGGGCGTAGGTACACATGTCGCGCAGGCTGTGCAGGCCATCGCTCCAGTTGGTGTGCACGTGCAATACGCCTCGGATATCCTGTTCTTCGATGAGCAGGGGCAGTTTCCCGCTGCGGGCATCGGCCAGGCGCTCCGGCGTGTCGCGCAATTCCGGCGCCACGTAGGGCAGTCCGGCTTTTTCAAACACCTCCTGTTCGAGGCGCAGGTTTTTAAAATTCAAACCCGGATGGGCCTGCACGAAGGCCTCGACAAAGGCCGGATTGCCGGTCAGGCGAAACAGTTTGGAGCCAAATTCCTCCGCCAGGCATTTGTGCAGCACGACCAGCGTGTTGTTTTCCAGCCGGGCGTAGTAGGCGCTGTTTTCCTCTTTTTCGAAAACGAGGTTTTCCTGGTCAAAGACCGTGTCCAACTCGCCGTTGTACCCCACCAGCAGTTCCAGTTTTTCCACCACCGGGCAGCGGCGGCGCAGTTCGCCCACCGGGCTGACAAACGCGCCGCGCAGTTTGCCCGTCAGCCAGGCGCCCACAAAATCGGCCAGTTCTTCGGCGGAGTCGAGGTGCAGTTTGTCCTTGCTGCGCAGGAAATATTCCAGTTTTAGTTTGAGGTCCTCCTGGGTCTTGAGACCAAAACCTTTGTATTCCACCAGGCGGTTTTCGTTGCAGGCGTACCACAATTCGCCGATGCTTTCGATACCCATTTCCTGCCAAACACTGCGCACTTTTTTGGGTCCGAAACCGTTGACGTCGAGCATTTCCACCACACCCGGCGGCGTTTTGGCCCGGTATTTTTCCAGGGTGTCTATCTTGCCGCTGTTCA
Source organism: Saprospiraceae bacterium (assembly GCA_020846655.1). Taxonomy (GTDB): domain Bacteria; phylum Bacteroidota; class Bacteroidia; order Chitinophagales; family Saprospiraceae; genus M3007. The sequence goes on from JADLDL010000259.1 coordinate 4,036, forward strand.
GCAATTCGCGGATTTTGCCGGCAACCGCCTGCCCCACCCCTTTGATATCCTTGATTTCGGCGTCGCTCATCCCGGCCAGGGAACGATCGGTTTTGCGCAGCGTCAGGTAGACGTTGCGGTAGGTCCGGATGCGGAAGCCGTCCTCTTCGTGGAGTTCCATGAGGTTGGCCAATTCGTCGAAAGCGTAGGCGATTTCTTTGTTGGACATGCGGTAGGCGTTGATTTGCGGCAAAGGTAATCGGAGCCAGCCAAAGGGCGGCGCCGATTTTACCGCAGCAGCCCCCAGCCGGCAGGTGGTTGTTCGAGTTTTTTTTCCGCCCGTCGTCGAAAAGAACCCGCCGTTGGTCGGGGCCGATGCAGCCCTGGCGCCCTTTCCTTGACTTTGTGGGCAAGGCCTTGTCACCGCCCCGGTTTTACCGGTGTCCAATGCCCGCAATCAAATTGTATTGTCCTATCCGCTATGAAATTAAAAACAACTCTTCCTGCCCTTTTGGGTATGGCCTGGCTTTTTTTAAGCACCACAGTCGCCAGCCTGTCCGCCCAAGCATCTATTTTTGAACACCTGACCACCACCGAAGCGGCAGCCATGACCTTGTCGACGGATGTTTCCGCCCTGATGGCAGAAAAAAACTCGACCAATTACCTGCCGGGCGTTCTCACGACCGCCGATGGCAAATCCTACTCCACTCAAGTGCGCCCCAGGGGCAAATACCGGCGGAAAATTGCACCCATTCCGCCCTTAAAACTCAAGTTTAAAAAGAAAGCCCTCGAAGCCGAAGGCCTCGATACGCTCAACGAAATCAAACTCGTGCTCCCCAGTGTGCTCGACGAACGGGGTGACGAACTGGTGGTGCGCGAATACCTGGCCTACCGCATGTACGAACACCTGAGCCCGGCCAGCGTGCGGGCCCGGCTGATCGACCTGACGCTGCTCAACACCGGCCTCGGCAACCAGCAGCAATACAAGATAAAAGCCATTTTACTGGAAGACGAAGAGGAAACCACTGCCCGACTCAAGGGCACACTGGTAGATTTTTACGGCATGACGATGGATAGTTTTTCACAGCAACAGGCGGCCCTCGTGGCGACGTTTCAATGTATGATCGGCAACACCGATTGGAGCGTGGAAGAGCAGCGAAATGTCCGTTTTATCCGGAATGCTGCGGGCGAATTGCTGTTGATTCCCTTCGATTTTGACTTTTCCGGCCTGGTCAATGCCCCCTATGCTACCCCAGCCTCCGAAACCGGCCTGAAAAACGTCCGGGAGCGGTACCTGATGGCCCGCACCTTGTCGGATCAGTCGCTCACCGCTGCCGCCCAAACGCTGCGCAATGCCCGCCCGGAGTTTGTGCGACTCTGCCAGTCGGCAACGCTGCCCCGCCCGGCCACGAGTAAAATCATCGATTATCTGGACAGTTTTTTCCAGGCGGCCGAACAGCGCGGCGTTGGCAGTTTCCGCTAGCGAACGCCATTGACGTAGTACATATCCACCTCGCCAACGTGTTTGGCGGGAAAGCGCCCTCGGTACTGGCACTCGAAAGCGTCTTTGACCAGTGCATAGGTAGCCTGGGAAATATTGATCCGGTCGGGTTCGCACAACTGTTCCATGCGGGCGGCGATATTCACCGTGGCGCCCCAGATGTCGTACGCAATTTTGCGGCTGCCCACCACGCCAGCCACCACGGGCCCCGTGTGGATGCCGATCCGGATATCGAAAGGATAGCCGTACTGCTCTATTTTGCCCAGGCGTTGGTGCAGGATAAAAGCCCGGATATCCAGGGCAGCCTGCACCACCGACACGGCGTGTTCGTCGTGGCCTGCCGGCAAGCCGCCGGCACACATGTAGGCGTCGCCGATGGTTTTGATTTTTTCAAGCCCATGCCGGCGCACGATATCGTCGAAGGCGCTGAAGTAAAAATCCAGTTGTTCGACCAGTTCCTCAGCCGGCAACTCGCCGGCAAAAGCCGAAAAACCGATAAAATCGGTAAAAAGGACCGTCGCCCGCGCATAACTCTTGGCTTGTACGGCGCCGTTTTCCTTCAATTCGCGGGCGGTGTCGGCGGGAAAAATATCGAGCAGCAGGTTGTCGGCTTTTTGGTGTTCTTCGCGCACCAAATCCAGCAGTGCCGATTTGTTGCGCAAAAAACCTTCCATCAGGAAATAGGCCACTGCAGCCGTGAAACCGATGTTGAACATAAAAAACAACAAGTGGATTTCCTCCGGCAACACGTTTTGGCGCGGGTGGGTGAAATACTCCCAAACTCCCGCGAGCACCAGTGCCGCCAGGTAGCCGTAGAACGACCAGCGGGCCGTGCGGATGCCCGCAAACATCAGCGCCCCCATGGGCGCCAAAAAAGCGGCCAGCACTACCCCACTGCCGCCGGTAAAGCCGCCGTGCGTGATCTGCGCCACCAGCGGCAGCGCAATCGTGAGGGCAATCTGGGTGTTTCGGAACTGCCTGAACCGGGCGCCGTGTTGCAGGCGGTACAAATTGATCCCGGCCACCAGCAGATACACCGCTGTCGTCCACCACACAAACGGATACCCAAACGCAAAATAAGCCACGTTGTAGGTCAGGTCCAGCACGGCGATAAAGACAATGATCGTCAGGGCCAGCGACCGGTATTCGATCTCCTCCGGTGGCAAATGACTGTAACCAAACAATCGGCTCAATCGACGGGTCAGCAGGGCTGGGAGCATATAGGTTGATTCGCTTACTTTTGGTGTTTTTGTGTGCGGTCCGGGTGTATCAAAACCATTTTTTGCCATACAACAACCAGGCAAACGATCCGATCCAGCCCAGCAGCACAACCTGCAAAAAGCCGTCGCGCAGCAAAGCCCGCGTTGGCGATTCAGTTTTGTTGAATACCAGTGTCAGTTGAAGGTAGCGCAGAATGCCGAGTACGACAAAGAATGCCGTATAAAAAATATTGTCGGTGCCAATCCGGCTGGTCACTTCCGGCGAAAAACAATACATCAGGTAAGCGACCACGGCTACCGTGGAACACACCGTGATGCTCACATCCAGAAAGGGCAGGTTGTAGCCTTCCAAGGCTTTCCGGAACGTATGCCCGCCGGTAGCGATGACGTACTCCCCTCTGCGCTTGGCCAGGCCCAAAATCAGGGCCAGCAAAAACGTCATCACAATCAGCCAGTGCGACACCTGTACGCCGGTGACGGCGCCGCCGGCAAACACCCGCAGCAAAAAACCCATACCGATCAGGCTGATGTCTACCAGCGCGATGTGCTTGAGCGAGAGGCTGTAAAATACATTGATGATAAAATACAGCCAGCAAACAAGCAGCACTTCCCGGCTCAGCGATGCCGCCACGAGGGTGCCGGCGGCCAGTAAAACCACCAAAATGCCAATGGCCTGCCGCTGCCCGATGGCGCCGCTGGCGATCGGGCGCCGCCGCTTATCGGGGTGGTTGCGGTCCTGCGGGGCATCCATCAGGTCGTTCAGGACGTACACCGAGGAGGCGATGAAACAAAACGCCAGAAAGCCCCACAAGGCCCGTTGCAGCACCGGCCATTCGGCCAGCCGGGCGGCAAAAAAAGCCGGGATAAATACAAACGAGTTCTTGACCCAATGTTCCGGCCGAATCAATTGCAGGATATGGCGCACGCTCATGGGGCAAATGTAACCGGTGGCCGGCCTTTTTGGTAGGCGCAGCGGCGATTTATCCGCTGCAAAATTTGTCAGTCGGCATTCGGCGCCACAGCGGTGTCCAGCAAACGCGCCAGTACTTCCGGGAAATGCCGGTGCTCCAGGGCCAGCACGTTTCGGGCAATGTCGGCAGCCGAATCGCCGGGCGCCACCGGGCAGCGGGCCTGAAACAGGATATCGCCCTCGTCGTACTGCTCGTTGACGTAGTGTATCGTCATACCGGTTTCGGTTTCGCCGGCGGCTTGCACGGCTTCGTGGACGTGCATCCCGTACATGCCCTTGCCGCCGTAGCGGGGCAACAAGGCCGGGTGGATGTTCACGATACGCCTCGGAAAAGCCCGAACCAGGTAGGCCGGGATCAGCCAGAGAAAACCGGCCAGTGCAATAAAATCGACCTGGTGCTGCTGCAATACCTCCAGGATTTCGGTGCTCTCGTAAAACGAATGCCGGCTGACGATATGGGTCGGCACCCCATAGGCCTGCGCCATCGGCAAAACGCCCGCGTCCTTTTTATTGGACACCACCAGCGCTACCCGAACGGTTTCGGAGCCCTGAAAATACTTGATGATGTTGCGCGCATTGCTGCCGGTGCCGGAGGCAAAAAGGGCGATATGATGGGCCATGTAGACGCGTAGTATATTTTAAAATAAATGACATGCTCAGTGCCCTTCGTGGTTTACAAAATATTGAACCACGAAGCGCACTGAGGGCACTGAGAAAATTTACAACAGCAAATCCAGGATGGTGAGCGTCCCGAACAGCAGGCTGGCCAGGCCATTGGTGGTAAAAAAGGCCAGGTTTACTTTGCTCAGGTCCTCGGGCTTCACCAGTCGGTGCTGATACACCAGGAGTAGCAAAAAAATGGCGGTGCCCACCCACAAGAGCTGGTTGGCCTCCGGCACATTGGCGTGCAACAGCCGGCCGGCATACACCATCAGCGCCGCAGTGCCCAGGTGCATCCATTCGGACAAGCGCAAGGCCTGTTTTTTGCCGAAGGCGGCAGGAATGGAATACAAGCGCTGGCGCTGGTCGAATTCCTCGTCCTGCAAGGCATAAATCACGTCGAAGCCGCCCGTCCAGAGCAGCACAGCCGCCCCGTAGAGCACCGGCACCCAATCGAATCGCCCCATGACGGCCAGGTAAGCGCCCACCGGCGCCAGGCCCAGACCCAGGCCCAATACCAGGTGGCAGAGCCAGGTGAAACGTTTGGTGTAGCTATAGCCCAGCACTACTGCCAGGGCTACCGGCGACAGCCAGAAACAAATCGGGTTGATAAAATAGGTAGTCGCCACAAACAGCGCGCAATTGACCAGCACAAAGCCCAGGGCTGCCCGTGCCGAAATCTGGCCGGATGGGATTTCCCGCATTTGTGTGCGGGGGTTGGCGGCGTCTACATCGCGGTCGAGCCAGCGGTTGAACGCCATGGCGGCGCTGCGGGCAAAGACCATGCACAACACGACCAGCCCCAGCAAACGCCAGTCCAGGCCTTCGCCTTTTTCAGTAGTAGCGATAAAATAGCCGACCAATGCAAAGGGCATGGCAAACAGCGTATGGCTGAACTTGACGAGCGAAAAGTATTTTTTCATCGGGGCAAAAATGCAGCAAGTTTTGTCAAGGCCGGCAACAATGTTACGACAGTCAACTTGCCGCTTGCGATTTGCCAGGGTTCGCTACCTTTGCGCGGCAAAAACATAAATACCTTACGTATGGCGAACAAAACCCGCGCCGCAATTACCGGCGTACACGGATGGGTACCGGAAGACAAACTCACCAATTTTGATCTGGAAAAAATGGTGGACACCAACGACGAGTGGATCACCTCCCGGACGGGCATCAAAGAGCGGCGTATCCTGCGCCAACCCGGCTGGGCGACCAGCGATATGTGTGTGGAGGCGGTGAAAGGCCTTTTGGAAAAAACCGGCACCAAGCCCGGCGAAATTGACATGCTGATCGTGGGTACGATCACGGGCGACATGATTTTTCCCGACACTGCCAATACGGTTTGTGATAAAATCGGCGCTAAAAATGCCTTCGGCTATGATATCAACGCCGCTTGCTCGGGCTTTTTGTTTGCCCTGGCTACTGGCGCCCAGTTTGTCGCCAACGAAACCTACAGCAAGGTAGTGGTCGTGGGCGCTGATATGATGTCGTCTATCATCGACTATACCGACAGAAACACCTGCGTCATTTTTGGCGACGGCGCAGCAGCCGTGCTGCTCGAACCCCGGCGCGACGGCAATGGGATTCAGGATTTTGTGTTGCGGGGCGATGGTTCCGGCCGGGAGCACTTGTTTATGAAATCCGGCGGCTCCCTGCACCCACCCACTGCTGAAACCGTTGCCCAGCGCGAGCATTATGTGTACCAGGATGGCAAACGCGTGTTCAAATACGCCGTGGAAGGCATGGTCAGTACCGTGTCCGAATTACTGCGCCGCAACAAAATGACCGTCGACGACCTGAACTGGGTAGTGCCCCACCAGGCCAACATGCGGATCATCAGTACCGTAGCCGACCACCTGCACCTCCCGATGGAAAAGGTCACGATCAACATCAGCAAATACGGCAACACTACCGCCGGCACCTTGCCGCTTTGCCTCTGGGAGTACGAAA
>JADLDL010000260.1 GCA_020846655.1 Saprospiraceae bacterium
ATTGGTCAAGGCGGCCAGCGGCGACAAATCGGACACTTGCGTGGATTCGCAGAACAGGGTTTGCAAGTTGGTCAAGGCAGCCAGCGGCGACAAGTCGGACACTGGCTGCTTATTGAGCATGAGTTGCTCTAGCCCTTCCAGTTCCGGCAGCCAAGCAGGTAACCCGGCCAATTGATTGGCTTCTCCGGTGTTGCTACTTTGAATGTTCCTCCACCTTTTCTTTTCCAGATCAAATTCATGCCATGCTGCGCTCAGGATCAGGCTTTTAACCCACACACATTCCCCCACCTCTTCCGGCACTTCGCTCAGCCCGCAGTTGCCCAGGTCGAGCACGGAGGCGTCTTCGCCGCGTTGGTGTTTGGCTTTGTTGTCGGCGATGATTTGTCGGGCGAGTTCGGACATGGTCGGCAGGATTTAGTGTTTCGGCCCGAAAGATAACGCGGCAGCCCGAAAACACCAACCGGCCGGAAAAGGGTAGGGGAGTGTGCCCTTCTGCCTATTTTTACCGGCAATGAAAGCCGTCCAAATTCTTCTCCTGCTCCTGCTCGCCGCCGCCCTCCAGGCCCAGGCGCCCGCCCAATTGCCCCTCTGGCACGACAGCCTCGGCCAAGCGCCGCCGGCCGACTGGCTGATCCAGTGCACGCCCCGGCGCGCCGAGCTGTACCGCAGCCCCGATGGCCGCGACCTGATCCTCTGCAACGGCCTGCTGCAACGCAGTTTCCGGCTCAGCCCCGCCGTGGCCTGCACCGATTTCAAAAACCTCTCCAGCGGCCAGCAACTGCTCCGCGCCGTGTCGTCGGAAGCCCGGCTCCGCATCGACGGCCGCGAGTACCTGGTCGGCGGCCTCAGCGGCCAAACAGAACGCGCCTACCTGCTTCCCGAGTGGCTGGACGCCTTCACGCCGCTCTCCACGGATTTCCGCCTGACGGACATCGCCACCGATTCCCTGCGCCCCTACCTGCACTGGCAGCCGGGCACCTGGGCCATGCATACCCAACAAGCCAGCGGCAAAACCCTGGTATTTACCTACTCCGCCACGGCGCCGGCACTGACCGGCCTGCTCGTGCGGGTGCATTACGAACTAGTGGACGGCTTGCCGCTGGTGGTGAAATGGCTGTCGCTGGAAAACACGGGCAGCCGCAGGTTCAAGATCGAACAGGTCGTGCACGAAACCCTGGCCCTGGTGGAAGAGGAGAGCGCCGTGATCGGCCGGCCCGAGCAGATGAAAAAGCAGCACGGGCTGTACGTCGAAACCAATTTCGCCTACAACAACGCCATGCGCTACGAACTCAGCGACCAGACGACGCACTGGCGCACGGACACCGCCTACCGCTCGCAGGTCAACTACAACTACGAAACACCCTGCATCCTGGAGATTTACACGGAGCACTCGCCGGGCATCGAACTGGCGCCGGGCGACACCTTCCGCTCGGTGCGCAGCCACGAACTGTTGCTCGACAGTTACGACCGCGAGCGCCGGGGCATGGCCATCCGCCACATGTACCGCACGATAGCGCCCTGGACGAGCCAGAACCCGATTTTTATGCACCTCATCAGCCAAAACGACCAGCAGGTGCGCGATATCGTGGACCAATGCGCCGAAACCGGCTACGAGGGCATCATCCTGAGTTTTGGCAGCCACTGCAACATGGAAGACACCAGTGCCGCCAATATCCGCCGCTGGCGCGCACTGGCCAATTACGCGGGATCGAAAAACATTTTGTTGGGTAGTTATGCCTTGTTCAGCAGCCGGCGGATCAGCGATGCCGACGACGTGATCGACCCGAAAACCGGGCGGCCCGGCGGCGCATTTTTTGGCAACGCACCTTGTTTTGGGAGCGCCTGGGGGCTTGCATTTGCCGCTAAAATCAAGTATTTCCTGCGGGAAACAGGCTTCCGGATTTTTGAAAACGATGGGCCGTACCCCGGCGACGTCTGCGCCTCCACGAGCCACCCGGGGCACAAAAACCTGGACGACAGCCAGTGGCGCCAAATGGAAATCCAAAAAGACCTGTACCGCTGGTGCAACGAAAACGGGGTGTACGTGAACGCGCCGGACTGGTATTTCCTCGACGGCACGCACAAAATCGCCCTGGGCTACCGGGAAACGAATTTTTCGCTCTCGCGGGCCCAGCAGAAGATCCTGAACCGGCAGAATATTTACGACGGCACCTGGGAAAAAACGCCGTCGATGGGCTGGGGTTTTGTGCCGCTGACCCGGTACCAGGGTGGGGGAGAGGAGGCCGTTTTAGAGCCACTGAGTGAACACCTGTCTGATTATGAACAACTTATGGTGCAATATTATGGCGCCGGCGTGCAGGCCTGCTACCGGGGACCGCGCTTGTATGATACAGATAAAACAAAAAGTTTGGTTCAAAAAACGATCGCGTGGCACAAGCAATACCGGGACATTTTGAACTCGGACATCATCCACCTGCGCCGGCCCGACGGGCGGGACTGGGACGGTATCCTGCACGTCAACCCAGATCTGCCCGACAAGGGTTTGCTGATCTTGTACAATCCCTTAAAAACGCCGATTACCCGCCGTATCCGGGTGCCGCTGTATTACACAGGAATACAGGGCAAGCCGATATTTTTTAACCTGGGCTCGTTGGAAGAAATGGTGTTCCAGGCGCCGAGAAACTACGAATGCGCGCTCACGGTAACTATTCCGGCTGAAGGCTGGGTTTGGTATACCATTCGTTGAAAACCGGAGAAAGCCGCCGGGCTGGGCGAAAAGATGGCAGGAGGCGTGTTTTCCTTTGTTCTATTTAACATAATATAAATTATGAACGAATTTTAGTGAAGAAAAAAGGTATTCTATTTCTTCTTCTGATGAAACCAACCCGTCAATCCGGACATTAAATCGCTAAACGATGCATATTCCTTGCGGAAACTAATACCAAAGCCATACCGCGAACGGCGGGCGCCGCCTGCCACATCTGGTTCTGTCCGTTGATATACCTTCAGGCGCCATTCCCGGTTTTGGGTCAACTGTATCTCCACCGTCACGTCTTCGCCCAAAAATCCGTCCGACGTAGCGGTGCCTGGTTGCCCCAACCCAAATTGCGAACCCAGCTGTACGGTAATCCGGTCGTTGACAAAACCACTGGTCAAGCGCACCTGGAGTTCCCTCCCAATTTGCGCCAGGTTCGTATTATCCGGATTGGCCTGCACATTCCGGTATTCGTTGTAGGCAATGTCAAAATCAATACTGGACACCGCCCCGCCAAACCACTCCGTGGCCAGGCCCGTGAGGTAGCCTGAAAATTGATTACTCAACACCTGCGTCAACGTGTTAAATGCCGAAGCCAGGTAGTCGCTGCTTTGCAGGGTCCCTGCCCCACCCGACGAAGGCGGCAAAAATGAACCCACCACGACCAGGCCAAATACCTGGCGTGTCATTTCGTTTTGGTCCTGCCGAAGTTGCGATAACTTACTGTCAACCAGAGACTTAATTGAAGACGAGGAACTTGGAAAGGCCAGGTCAAAGGTGATGGCCGGCTTGAACAAATCGCCTTTGAGGTGCATCGTGACTACCGCCTTGGTCGAAATAGTCGCTTCATCCGTCAGGTCGCCGCTGGATGCCGCCAACTCATCGCGCAACAGGTTGTACAGAGAGGTGTTTTCGGCATAGGTAGCATCGAGGCTGATTTGCGCGCCGTACGGGTCGCCGTACCAGTTGATGCTTCCACCCTCCGCCACGGTAAAGGGTTTGTTCACCCAGTTGAGCAACGTGAATAAATATTCCCCCCGCCGAATCTGATAGGTACCGTACATTTTGAACTCCCCTTCCCTATTGATGGTCATTCGGAGGTCGCCCTCTCCCCTACCCTTCACAATGTCTCCGGATTGCTCATCGAATATCAATTGAACCTCCGCCTCATCTGTTACGGACAAATTCATCTCCAGGTTGAGCCCTTTTATGTCCTCCAGAATAAAACTTTTTGTGTTTTCCTTGGCATCCTGGGCGGGGTTTGCTGTTTTATCCCGAAACGTGATGAAACTAGCATCCTGGATATCCGAATTGGAATACAAAGGAATGTACAAGCGCGTATCCTTGCCGGTTACTGCGTTGATATAAATATTGGTTTTGCTGAACGAGCCTGTAAATTTCGCCTCAAACTTGCCGATCCCCTGGCCGTAATACAGGGTGTTATCCTCGCGTAAGGTGTTCAAAATCATGAAACTATCGTTCTCCGATTTGATGCTGCAATCCAGGCGCCAGTCCCGGAAGTGATCGTGCCGCAGCCCGCCGTAAATATGTGCCTTGTGCCGCTGACTACCGTCGAGGATGGTCGCGCTGTCGGCCCACAATTGGTACTCCGTGAGGGTGATTTTTTGGTCCGGGATGTAAAACATGGCCTTCATGTAGTCCAATTGAAATTTCCCGTTGACCATGGCCTGCCCATTCATCCCGACCCGCTTAAACGGCCCGCCTAATTTCACATTGGCGTTCACAGTGCCTGAAGTTTTGGAAATCCCGGGCACAATCAACTCCAGCGCACCCATTGGAAAATTGGTGGTACTGATGAGGGTTTGGAATTCGCCCGGGCGGACCTTGCCCACTTCCTCCACGATATGCTCTTTTTTATCGAGGGGCATAGCGCCTACCACGCGCAATTGGTGTTTGTCTTTGTCGCTCAGAAACAATTTCCACCAAAGGGGAGATTCCAGGTTGTACAACTCCACGTTACCGATGAGCGATCCGTAGGGTTTTTCATTCAGAAATACAGTGTCCGTAGTAATGTAGCCTTTGAAATCCTTCAAGCCAAAGAGATCGTACAGTTCAACATCGAGGTTGTAAATTTTGCCCCGGTAGTGAATGTTGTTCAACGGGAAGAACCGTTCCAGGAAGTTCAAATCAAAATTGGCCAGCGAAAACAAGGCGCCATGCCCTTGGTTAAAACTATCGATGACGATCCGTTGCAGACCATTCATCAAATCAAAATTGTGCGCATCAAAATACGTGCTGGAAAACCGCAGGTAGTTGTCCTCCTCCATCACCCATTGCTCATTGAACAGGGTAATATCGGAGGTATTGAATTTGATCTGCCAAAGCGAATCGATGGTAGACAAATCGCCGTTCAGGTTGATGCGTTGCACAATCGACTGGCTGTCATCAGCGGTCGCCAATGAAAAATTAATGTTGTTCGGGGTGATCGTCCCTGTGCAATGGATATTTGCCAGTTGTTGGCCGTTGGCCAGCAATGCGTTGGGGATTTGAAAGTCGAAATAGCCGTTGGTCTGCGTACTTCTCAAAAACAAATCGGTTCGCTGAAGGGTCAGGCCATTGTATTTGAAACTTGGGGCGAGTAGTTTAAACTCTGTACTGCCCTCCCGGGCATTGACCGCCGCCCGCATCGACAAATTGCGCAAAGTGTCCAGTTTGGGGTCCACCAACCTGGTCAGGCCACGCGTGCTTTTTATCTGTAAATTAAACTTGTAGTCATCGGTCAGCACCGTTTCGGGCGTCGGCGGCGGCCCCAGTGCCTGTTGCATCATTTGTGGAAACTGCCGGTAGAACAAGCGTTTCAGGTTGTCCACCAGCCGGTTCAATTCAAAATGGCCCTGCAATTGTCCGTCGGCAATATCGGACAAGAGGATAAAATACCGGTCGCCGCCGGGTCGGTTGATGGCTGCAAAGGTGAGTGAGTCGATCCGATGTACAAACTCCTTGTCCTGAATCAGGCGAAAATCGCGCAAGGAAATGGAGCCACTCAGGTTATTGAGGTTTTTTGCGTACAATTTGATTTTCTGCACTTTGCCGGAAATCACCCAGTCTTCTTTGACCAGGTTGAGCGCGCCTAAATCCAGTCGGCGCAAGTCGGCCTTGAAATCATACACCGGGACCGAATCTTTGAAATTAATGGCGCCATCGAACGTAAAATCGATGTTGGGGTCTTCAATCGTCAATTTGCCATCGAAAATGGATTGGTTAAAACTCCCGTTCATGTCGACGTTTTGGTAGTTGTAGCCCCGAAAATAAAAGGAATCCACTACCCCGGTCAATTGGGCCCGCAGGCTGCGCCCTACCAGCCCATTGCCGTTGGCGATATTGACCCGAAAGGTCGATTTCCCAAAATCCGGGTTACCGGTCCATTTCGCCAGATCAAAATCGTTCATGTGCAAAAAGCCGGAGTAGGTGGCTTTTTCGCGCCCCCCGGCCAGGTCAAGTTTCATATCGACGTCGCCGTACCCAATATCCGTAACCAGGCTACCGGCAAGGATGTGGTTGCTGCTGAAGAATATTTCGTAAAACCCTTTAAAATTAATGTTGCCCAGGCGGTCAAAAAACTCGGGCGCATTAGACCCCGGAATAATTTTACGGACCCGTTTCATGTTGGTTTGGGCGCTTTTCAGGTCAAACAACAAGCGAATCCGGTCGCTGCCTTCCGCCATGTCATTCCCGTCAAAATCCCCCTGGATATAGGTATCGCCGCCGATTTGGATGTTCAAATCCCGGCCATTCAGTCGGTTGACGAAGCCGTCTACCCTACCCGAGATCTGCACGACTTCATCTTTATTGGTTTTGAAAAATGAGTTTCGCGCAACTGCCGGGCTGAAATGCATGATATCGCCCAGGCGAATGGCCGCCTGGTTGTCAAAACGCCCTTCCATGCGCACCCGGTCGTTAAATTTGTTGAAATCGCGGTACGTGGAATATCGAAATGCGACACTGTCGCTCAGCGAACTGTAGGGCGTTTGGAGCCGCATGCCGTACATAGCAGCCAGGGTGTCGGTAATATGAATGGCATTGGCTTCGAGGTGTGTCACTGAAAATCCGCACCTTTCTTTTCCGGACAGGTGCTTGATGATGCCGTGAAAATTGAGGTCGTCGTCGGCATATACACTATCCGCTTCCAGGGCAATATCCCGCACCGCCAAGTGCCGGAAATCCATCACCTCCGGGAGTGTATCCTGGCTGCTGGAAGTGTTGTTTGGTTTATCGATGGCAAAAAAGCCTTCCTGCAACGACAAGCGGACAACGGTAATGCGCAGGGGCTTATCGGTAGTTGCTGCGTTACCTGATTTAAGAGCAACAGGTTTGGCCCCAGCAGATGTCAGAGATGGCAATGGCCTGGATGGGAACTCGGTAATCGAGAAGGTTGGCCCGATCAAGGTAAGCGTTTGTACATCGACAATTTTACTCGGCAAATCGAGGTTGTTGACCTGAATGATGCCGGTGGGTATCCGGGCAAAAATCCGTTTACCCCGCACCCGGTCATCGCTCAGGAATTGTACATCGTTCAACTTAAGGTTTTGAACTCGGATGCGGAACGGCGTACTGGACTTGGGTTTGGCATCCGGATTGGAGAAATAATCGAGGATAAACTGGAGGTTGTTGTCGGTTTCGCCTTCAGCCCGGCGCAGGTTGAACCGGGCATGCGTGAGGCTGATTTCGTTGAATTCCAGTTTGCTGGTCAGCAGAGAAAAAATATTGGAATTCAGGCCTGCCGAAAATTTCTCGGCAAACAACAAGGTGTCGCCTTTTTGATCGGCGACAAAGAGGTTCTCCAGCACCAGGTTGTCGAAAAACGAAATATCCACATGGTTGATCTGGACCGTGGTATGCAGCTCTTCGGAGAGGTAGCCGGTTATTTTGGCTATCAGCCAATTTTGCACCAGCGAGGATTGCAGCACAAAATAGCAAACAATCAGGATGAGCATCAGCACGAACAGGATATTCTCCACCCGACGCCAAATGCGCCGCAGCACCTGGAGCAAACGTGTTGTTGCAGGCGGTGTCGGTACAGGTGACTGAGGTGTTGCGGGCGCTTCGCTCATGGTTTGGGTAAAACAAAAAAGTGTGGGATCCGTTCGCCGCCACACTTTTTTGTTGATCATTAGGTTCGGGAAGAGCAAGACCGGCTATCCGGCTTTCCCCGAAGGCAATCAGGATAAGCGGAAACTGGAGGCGCCCAAAAGCCCTTTGTCACAGTAAATCGCTACCACATAGTTGCCAGATTTCAGTTTATCTTCCAGTTGGTGTACAAAAGACATCCGTTGCGTGCCTTCCAACGCCACTTGTTTTACTTGTTGCGCCATAATTTCTACCGGCCCGGTGGGGGCATACACCGTGGCTTTGGTTGGATTTTTGCTGGCAACGGGATTGCCTTTGTCGTCCGTAATTACCATGTACAACTTTTGAGTGCCCTGGTAGGGCTGCGGCACATCGGCCAGGTCAAAACTGATCAGCAGTTCGCGCGCACGCCGGGCTTTGGTGGTCTGTTTATCGTTTCGGCGCTCCACTTCTACCCGAAAGGAGGAAGCCTTGAAGGTGGCCGACTGGGTTTTTCGGATCTGTTCTTCCAGTTGTTTGGCCAGATCCGTCACTTGGCCGCTGAGTTGTTCCTTTTCGCCTTTAAGTTGCGCGTTTTCGCCCGTCAGGCGCTCGTTTTCTTCTTTTAGTTGTGCATTTTCTTGTCGCAATACCGTGATGATCGTTTCATACTCCGTCTTCGTGCGTTGCAAATTGGCGACCTGGTCCTTCAATTCATCCAGGGTTTTGGCCGAAGCGGACTTGATTTGTTTTATGGTAATTTCTTTTTGCTCGATCAGGGCTGCCGTGCTGGTTACTTTGCCTTGCAAACTTTCATTTTCAGTACGCAGGTTGGAGTATGCCAGGGATAAACTGTCGAGTTCTTGTTCGATATCGGCTTTCACCAGGTTGAGGGAGTCGAGCGTTACCTGGCGCTCCTTGCTTTCCGAAATCATGGCTCTTGATTTTTGCCAGAAAAACCAGCCCAGGATGGCCGAAAGTATCAGCAGAAAGGTTACGACAATGCCGTAAACACGTGAATTTGGATTCTCACTCATAGTAAAAATTTTAAGTTAGGATGTCGTGTTGTTTTGAACCGGAAACGCTGGGAAAGGGGGCGTATTATGCAATTTTTGCAATCGCTTTGTTAAATTTTGATGAGCAAATGTAGTTTGGTGCTTCAGGATCAACAAACGAATCCGGCCAAACTCGCATTTTCCCTGCATTATTTTGCGATCTGCTGGTCTACTTTTAGTAAAAACCTGAACAGCAGGCACTGGCAAAGGTGACGGCTTGCTCGCCGAACCAGATCCCCTACCCTATTCCTGATGTGGTATAACGCTCACATACAATCATTTATGTCGATTTAAAATCCAAGCGAAAGGAGAAAGTTGGATGTTTGTACTGACTTCGTTTTTGAAGAATTAAAAATACTGATAAGGAAATTTCGGCTGAGTATTAATTAAAAGTAATTCATATTTTGGAAAGCACCGACCTTAGCCTCCGATCTGCATTCTTGTCCAAACTGAAATCCGTGCAACCTGAATTGCTTTTTTTGTTTTTCCTCATTGCTGTGATCTATGCATCGGCCGGATTTGGCGGGGGCTCCAGTTACCTGGCCGTGCTCACCTTGTTCAGCATCCCAATGGCTACCCTGCGGCCTGTTGCCTTGTTGTGCAACCTGGTCGTTGTGCTAGGAAATCTTTGGATTTTTCACCGAAACGGCTTCCTGCATTGGCGGAAAAGTTCGATAGTCGTGTTGGCCGGACTCCCCTTTTCCTTCCTGGGCGGCTATTGGAAATTGAGTGAGCGTGGATTTTTTGTTTTACTTGGCTTTAGTTTGCTGGCCGCAGCACTTGCCATGCTGCTTCAACCAAAACAGGAAGCGTTGGAATCGGGCGCACATTGGCGCCTGGCCCCGGCCGGAAATGCAGCCCTGGGCAGCGGGCTGGGCCTGTTGGCCGGTCTCACCGGCATTGGAGGTGGCATTTTCCTGTCGCCCGTTTTGCAACTGTTGCGCTGGGACACCCCAAAAACGATTGCCGCAACAGCAAGTTTGTTCATTTTTTGCCAATCAGCGGCCGGCTTGGCGGGTCAGTTGGCCCGACAAGCAACGATCAACTGGACCTTTGCCTGGCCCTTGCTCCTGGCGGTGTGGGCCGGCGGACAGGTCGGCGCCCGATGGAGTGCGATCCGGCTTTCCCAGGTACTGGTTCGCAACCTAACAGCAGCCTTGGTGTTGTATGCCGGCGTAAACATACTTTGGCAGTACTTATGAAAATCCGGATCTTAACGTTTGGCATTGCGCAGGATATCACCGGCGCTGCCCAGGTAGAACTCGTTGTGCCAGAAGCGCATTCTGTGGCCGATTTGCGCCACTCGCTATACGAGCAGTACCCAGCTTTGCAGCGTTTGTCGTCTCTGCTCATTGCCGTCAATGCACACTATTCAGCCGACGAAAGGCTGTTGCAGGAAAATGATGAAGTAGCGCTCATTCCGCCCGTAAGCGGCGGATAATCAGCATTTTATACGCGCATCTTCCGCCAACTCTGCGAAGAAGTCGGATTGGTCCTCGTCTGCTCGGTCTTTGCATGGAAAATCCTTTTCCACCAAAATATGAAGCGCCTGCCCCTCGCCCAGTGGCTGGAAATATTCCAACCCAACGACCGCCTCCGAATCCATCCAATGCATAGCCTGTCTCTGCGGAATGGTGATCCTCAATACGCCCTCTGAAAAAGCGGCAGATGGGTCAAGGGCTTGGTCGTCCAAGACCAATTCCCAGGAAAATGTAGCCCCATTGGGCAGGTGCAGGGCTGTAGTAAGCCATTGTTCGGCTTTCAATTGGACCAGTTCGGATTTCCGAAGCCGAAAGCGCACGCTATTTTGCTCGCACCGAATTTTCATACCTTGAATTTTGTGTAAAAATAGTTGAAAGCCGGTATACCCGCAATCAATTCAACACCGGCGAGTTTTATCCGGGCTGAGCAGTCATTGAATAGCCAATTTTCGCCATACATTTGCGCCTAAAATCCAACGCATGAATGCAAAATTAATCCTGGCGGCATGCTTTGCCTTCGGCGCCCTCGCGGCGCAATCCCAATGTATCGAATTACAATTGTCCGAACTCCAAAACCTCCAACGGGTGGAACCCGATCTCCGCGAAAGCAAAATTCAGGATTTGGGTTTTGATTTGCGAAGTACCTTTACTTCGAAAGGCGCTTCCTATCGCAATTATTCCAAATGCTGGGTATCCACCGTTCGGGACAAAACCACTTTTGAGCAATTGATTTGGTGGAACGAAACCGGCAATTCCATTACCTGGTTCACCCTCAACGAACAACATTTCAGCAGCTTGCGGAAAGCCATTGTGGAGCGAAATCCGTCCGGGAGCATCACCGAAAATCCCGATTTTTACAACGGCCGTATGTTTCAATACCGCTTTGGGAACCAGCGTGTAGACGGCGCCGAATATTACTTTGTTACCATCAGCAAGCGCTAGCCGATAGGTTTATCGCTTTGATTTTCAACACCATGAGAATACTATTTTTCTTTCTTTGCCTGGCTATTTCGCTACGGGCCACCGCGCAAAACCACCCCGTCGACAAGCAAAAACACAAAATCGTGTTTCAGTTGACCAGTGGCGACTCGCTGGTGCACAAAGGCATGCTCCGGCAGATCGGCCATATTTTGGAAGCCGCACCGAATTCCAAAATTGAAGTCGTTTGCCACAGCAACGGATTGCCTTTTTTAGTGGCAGCGCAAAGTACCCAAGTGGCAAAAATAAAGGAACTGGAAGCCAAGGGGGTCGACTTTATGGCCTGCGAAAACACGATGCGGGACCGGAAAGTAACTGCCGCAGACCTGGTGATCGGCTGCCAAACCGTTCCTTCCGGCGTCCTGGAAGTGGCCCGCAAGCAAGAAAAACACTGGGCCTACATCAAAGCCGGGTTCTAGTACTCCAGCAGTGCAGCGATGGCGGCTTCTGTTTTTTCAATGGAAGGTATCATCTCCATCTCCAGCACGGTGTTGAGAGGCACCGCAGGCATATTGGCCGCGCCCAAGGTGCGCACGGGCGCATCCAACCAACGGAAGCATTGCTCCGAAATGCGGGCGGCCAGACTCTGGGCAAAGGTATTGTTGACGGGTTCTTCCGTCAGCACCAATATTTTTCCGTGGCGTTTGGCCAACGCAAACATGGCCTCTTCGTCGAGCGGGTGCAGGGTCCTGAGATCGAGCACCTCTACCCTACCCTCAAATGTTGCTGCTGCGTTGCAGGCCCAATGTACCCCCATTCCATAGGTAACAATGCCCAGGGTATCGCCCGATAAAATCCGCTCTTCGGCCGCCTGAAGGGCCGTACGGGCCTTGCCAAAGGGAATCACATAGTCCTCGTCCGGCTCTACGGTTCGGGCGGCGTCGGTGCCCCGTACTTTGGACCAATACAGGCCTTTGTGTTCAAAGATCACGACCGGATTGGGGTCATAGTAGGCAGATTTCAATAAGCCTTTCAGGTCGGCGCCATTGCTGGGGTACGCAATTTTTATCCCCCGAATATTAGCGACTACACTCTCCACGCTGCTGCTGTGGTATGGTCCACCACTGCCATAGGCGCCTATCGGAACCCGCAAAATGCAACTCACGGGCCATTTGCCATTGGTCAGGTAGCAGGAGCGGCTCACCTCCGTAAACAATTGATTGAGCGCCGGCCAGATATAGTCGGCAAACTGAACCTCCACGATTGGTTTCAAACCCGCAGCGCTCATGCCTACTGTGCTGCCAATGATAAAAGCCTCCTGAATGGGCGTATTGAACACCCGGTGGTCGCCAAATTTCTCGGCCAGAGTTGCGGCTTCCCGAAACACGCCCCCCAGCCGCCGGCCAACATCCTGGCCGTACAACAAGCATTCGGGGTGTTTTCGCATCAGTTCTTCGATGGCAAACAAGGCGCAGTCTACCATCACCTTGGGCTCGCGGCCTGCGGGTGCGCGCTCACCTGATTCTTCCGTTATGGGTGTAGGAGCAAAATCATGGGTGTACAGGTCTTCCGGTCTTGGATCTTCTGCGTTTTTGGCGGCTTCAAAATCGGCCGCTACCTGCGTTTGCGCGTCTTGTTCGAAGCGGGAAATATCCTGTTTTGAAAATCCGTTTTCGAGCAGCAGTTGCAGTAGTTTCGGATAGGGATCCCGCTGCTGATGTTCGTCGAGGTCGTCCCGGTACCATTCCTTTCTGACGCCGGAGGTGTGGTGGTTGAGCAACGGCACCCTGGCCCGCAGCAGGAACGGCCGTCTTTCTTTGCGGATGGTGTTTAGAATTCGTTCTACGGTCGACCAACAGGCGGCGAAATCATTGCCTTCAATACTTATCGCTTCCAACCCTGGAAATCCTTTGGCGTATTCTACGGCATTGGCAACGCGGGTTTCTGCGGCATTGGCCGAAATATCCCAACCATTGTCCTGCACGAGGTACAAAATCGGAAGTTGCTTCAAAACAGCCATTTGGAGCGCCTCACTCACCTCGCCTTCGGTCACAGAAGCATCGCCCAGCGAACAGATCACTACCGGCAAGGGCGCATCGGGTTCCTGCTTAAAACTGTCAAATTTTTCTTTGTACCAAAACCCCAACGCCGTTCCGGTAGCCGGAATAGTTTGCATGCCGGTTGCACTGCTTTGGTGTGGAATTTTGGGCATATCTGCCCGGCGCAAGCTGGGGTGGCAATAATACGAACGGCCGCCGGAAAAGGGGTCGTCCCGCTTGGCCATGAGTTGCAGCATGCAATCGAAGGGTCGCAAGCCAATGCCCAGCAGCATGCTATCGTCGCGGTAATACGGGAAAATGTAATCTTGTGGCAGGAGTTGTAAGGCTACCGCCAATTGGATGGCTTCATGGCCGCGGGACGTAGCATGGACATATTTAGAAACAAACTTAAAATTCGCTTCATACAATTCAGTCATTGCTTTTGCCGTCGCCATCAGGCGAAAAGCGCGTTCCAAAACTTCTTTCGGAACAAGGGGCAATGCATCGGCAACGGGCCGGCGGATCGTGGTGGTGGTAGTGCTCAAGGCAGTTTGATTATTCGTTAAGGACAAAAGCCGGTTAGGCGGCGCAAAGGTAGCGAGTCTTCCTTTACTGCACACGGGTTGATTGCCAGTTGAGCAGTCGCCATTTTCCTTTTTGCCGGCGGTACACAGTTGAATACAACAAATTAATCTCAAAAAGGCTGCCGTTCAGCAGGCCTTTGACGTGAATTTTACCGTTGGTCAAGGCTATTTTTCCATATTGCCGCACCTGTGTCCCGGGTAACAAATCAATACTTTGGTACACGATTTCGCTGTAGCCGATGGAGTGCAAATGCTGCTCTTTCGTTTCGCGCAAGCCATTGGAATGGAGATAAATCAGGTCATCATCCAGGTTTTGGCGCAGCCAAACGGTGTCTTTCGCAACCATGTGGTTAAATCTTTGCTCCTCCGCTGTCAAAACGGAAGAACGGTTTTGGGCCTGCGCCAAAAGCAGGCTCATTGTGCTGATTTGTAGAAAAATAAACAGTAAAAATAATCGCATAGTAAGAGAATTTTGAGGCCCAAATGTACGCCCAAAGCCGCAGGAAACTCAAAAAATGTCGCCTATACGTTATAAAATGGTAGGAATGGAATCATTTTTGATGCTTACTTTGTGGAATCATTTTTCAATCCATTTTCCATGAGCCGATTATATCTCACCGCAATGTTGTGGCATTGCGCGCTATGTATTAGCGTTGCACAAGATGCCGCTGTTTTCAACCAAGTTGTTGCTTCCACCGGTCATGTCGCTGTCCAGCAAGGATTGACCTATTCCTACACGGTAGGAGAAGTGGTCATCAGCACATTTTCCGCCAACAACCGGACCCTGACACAAGGTTTCCACCAGCCGGAGCAAACCCAACTCGTGTATGTGCAGGAACCGAGCCTGAATGACTGGGCCCTGGAGGTTTTTCCCAATCCTGTTTCTGATGTGCTCACAGTTCGGTTCAACAGCCAGGACGGTGGCGGCCTGACCGCTACGGTCCTGGACTTGCTCGGCAAAGTTATTTTGTCCGAACTCCCGCTTACCGAACAGGATGGCTCTACGATCGACTGCCGCTCCTGGGAAGCCGGGGTATATTTTTTAGTCATTCAACATCCTCGTAGTCAGGCGATTGCCACCACCCGGATTATACGACTATAGGCCTGACCTTACTTTCAATCGCGTTATTTTATTCCGCTTTACTTAACACATTCCAAAACTGAGAGGTCCATGACAACACGTCATTCTTTACTGGTATTCGTATTTACGCTCCTTGCGATTTGGCGCGTTGAAGCGCAATTTACACCTCAGGGATTTAACTACCAATGCATCGTTCGCGACGCCAACGGGTCTTCTTTGAACAACCAAACCGTCGTCCTGCTCTTTACCATTCGAAGCGGGGCGCCCAATGGTGCGGTATCTTATTCTGAAAAACAAACCTCCTCTACCAATGAGTTTGGCCTGGTCAACCTGGTCATCGGGCAAGGCACAGCCTTGCAAGGCGCTTTTACTTCCATAAACTGGGGGAATAGCGCCAAATTTCTCACGGTTTCGGTCGAAACAGCCCCCAATGTATTCGACGAACTGGGTTCTACCCAACTGATGAGTGTTCCGTATGCCTTGTACGCAGAAAAATCGGCCGATAGTGGCGACGATTGGGGTGCTCAAACGGTGCAAACATCGCCCATCCTCAGCGGTACTGGCACGGCCGGCTCACCGCTTACCCTGGCTCCACAAGGCGCTCAACCCGGACAAATTCTGAAATGGAACGGCACAACCTGGCTGCCGCAAGACGACAACACCGGCCAATCCGGAACCATAACTGAAATCAATACCGGCGCCGGACTTACCGGTGGCCCTATCACCACTGCCGGCACCATTGAACTGGCCAACACCCCCGTCACGCCCGGCGTGTATGGCAGCAGCACGCAGATCCCCGTCATTACCGTGGACCAGCAAGGCCGGGTAACAGATGTCGTTACCGTGGTGCCGCAACCCAGTACCATTGGTATTACCGGCGCTTCCGGCATTGCGGTGCAGCAAAATGGTGTTAATTTCGTATTGACCAATACCGGCGATACGGATGCCAGCGACGACCTCCTCAACACCAGCCAGGCCAATGGCGATGTCAGTGGCCCGTTTTCCAACCTGCAAATCAAAGCGAATGTTGTTGGCAATCCTGAATTAGCAGATAATGCAGTGAATACAGCCAAAATAGCCGACAATGCGGTCAGTAGCACTAAAATTATTAACCAGGCCGTCAGCACCGAAAAACTGGCCGACCAGGCTGTTACCGGTGGCAAAATCGACGCTATGGGTGCGGCATCCGGACAGGTTTTAAAATGGAACGGCACAACTTGGGCGCCCGCAACCGATGTGGCCGGCACCTTTAGTGTGACAGCCGGCACCGGTATCAACGTCACCGGCGCTTCCCCCAATTTCACCATCAACAATACCGGCGATACCAATCCTGCCGATGATATTACCGCCGCCAGCCAGGCCGACGGCGACGTCAGCGGGCCTTTTGCCAACCTGCAATTGAAACCCAATGTGGTGACCGCTACGGAGTTGAACAACAATGCCGTAACCAATACCAAAATCAATGCCGGCGCTGTAACGGCCGATAAATTAGCGCAAATGAGCGCTTCGAACGGTCAGGTACTCAAGTGGAATGGCACCACCTGGGCCCCCGCCGCCGACATTGCCGGCACCGTGACGATCAACGGGGGTATCGGTATCGATGTTATTCCCAGTGGCACCAACAACTTCACCATTGCCAACAATGGCGATGTCAACCCGTTTGATGATGTGACCGAAACCTCCGTAGCCGGTGGCGATCTGAGCGGTCCCTTTTCAAATTTACAGATCAAACAAAATATCATTTCCAACTTCGAGATGGCGAACAACGCCATTGCTACCAATAATTTGCAAAACAATGCCGTCACCGGCGCCAAACTTTCCCAAATGGGCGCCCTCACCGGGCAGGTACTCGAATGGAACGGACTCAGCTGGGCGCCCGCAACCGACGATATCGGCTCTATTGGCGACAATTGGGGCATACAAGTGGCACTCACAGGCGCCACCCTGAGCGGGAACGGCGTCACCGGCAGCCCACTCAACATTGCCCAGCAAGGCGCAAGCAGCGGCCAGGTGCTCAAATGGAACGGCACGACCTGGTTGCCGGCCAACGACAACAATACCGGCGCCGACAATTGGGGTACACAGGTGGTCATCACCAACCCTTCGATCGACGGCGAAGGTACTGCAGGCAACCCACTGCGGGTGGCTCAGCAAGGCGCAACCAATGGCAAAGTGCTCAAGTGGAATGGTTCGTTTTGGGCCCCTGGCGATGACAATTCTGGCAGCGACAATTGGGGCACACAAGTAACGGAAACCAACACCACCCTGTCGGGCGACGGCACAGCCGCCAACAAACTTGGCCTGGCCCAACAAGGCGCCACCAACGGCAAAGTCCTTAAATGGAACGGCAGCACTTGGGCCCCGGCCGACGACAACGACAGCGGCGGCGATGATTGGGGCGTGCAAGTTGCGCAAACCAACGCAACCCTGGTGGGCAATGGCACCACTGCCAATAAGTTGGGGATTGCCCAGCAAGGCGCCAACAGCGGGCAGGTGCTGAAATGGAATGGCGCGTCCTGGGCGCCGGCCGACGACAATACCGGCTCCGGCCCCGCCGACAACTGGGGAACCCAGGTGGTGGAAACCTCTACTGAATTTATCGGCGAAGGGACAACGGTCAGCCCACTTGAACTCGCCTCCCAGGGTGCTTCCTTCGGGCAAGTACTCAAATGGCAAGGCACATTCTGGGGACCTTCTGACGACGAAAACACGGGCGACAACTGGGGCGTCCAGTCCGTTGAAACCTCCAACCAATTCAGTGGCAACGGCACCCTGATTTCGCCCCTGACCCTGGCAGCACAAGGCGCCGCAGCCGGGCAAGTGCTCAAGTGGACCGGCTCCACCTGGGCGCCCTCCAATGACCTGGTGGGCGGCAGTGGCGGCAACAGCTATACCGCCGGCACGGGTATCAACATCACCGGAACGGCACCTAACCTGGTCATCAACAACAGCGGCGACCTGAGCAACACCAACGAACTACAATCGATTTCGCTGAGCGGCAACAACCTTACCCTGTCCAATGGCGGTGGCACAGTAGCCCTTCCGGGTGGCAATACCTACAACCCCGGTACTGGGATCAACATCACAGGCGCCGCTCCTAACTTTACCATCGTCAACACCGGCGACGCCGATGCCAACCCCAACAACGAACTGCAGGCCCTCAGCCTGGCCGGCAACAACCTGACGCTTTCCAATGGCGGCGGCACGGTAGTGCTTCCGGGTGGCAACACGTATTCGGCAGGAGCAGGCATCAACATTACCGGGTCTGCCCCCAATTTCACCATCGTCAACACCGGCGACGCCGATGCCAACTCGACGAATGAATTGCAGAAACTGACCCTCAACGGCACTAAACTCAAGTTGTCGATTACCAATACTGAAGTTAACCTGGATACCGTGCTGACCAATGCCGGCGTCAACCTGTGGACGGGTGTAGGGGCCAATATCCACAACTCCAATACCGGAAACGTAGGCGTTGGCACCAATTTGCCGGCTGCCAAACTCCATGTAAAAGGCAACGGTGAAGCGCTGCGCCTGCAAGGCGCCAACCCCTTGATCGGGTTTGTCAATGGAAATGGAAGCGATTACAATGGCTTCCTGGGTCAATCCGATGGTTTCCTGGTGTTGGGTTCTCAGGATTCTTCCACCATTGTATTGTCCAGCGGCAACGGGAAGGCGGTTATCGTCGACGGTACCACGGGCAATGTAGGCATTGGTGGTCAAAACATCAATGATGCCCGCCTCAAGGTGCTGCACGGCACCGGCAACCCCGGCCTGATGGTTGAAAATTCGGATGTCGGCTTCAATTGGAATTTCCAGGTAAATGGCGGCAATGGCAACCTGATGTTGTTCAACAACACGTTTGGCGGTGGTTTCCCGGCTGGTGTATTTGCCACCACGGGCTTGTATACGCCGTCAGACCGTCGTTTGAAAAAAGATATCCAGCAGCTGCCCGAGGTACTGGCCAAAATGCGCCAATTAAATGCCGTCCAATACCGGTACACGCCCGAAAAATCCAATGCTAATTTGTCCATTGGATTCCTGGCGCAGGATGTACAAGCCTTATTTCCGGAATTGGTTACGGAAAACAAACTCACGGATGGCAACACCTACCTGGGCTTGAACTACGCGGGCTTTGGCGTTTTGGCGGTGAAAGCCGTGCAGGAACAACAGACCCAAATCGACCAACTGCAACAGGAAAACAAGAATTTGCGCGAGCGCCTCAACCGCCTCGAACTGGCTGTACGGCAACTGGAACTACCAACGGCCGGCACCGGCAAAAAATAATGCCGGCTTATTGACAGCATTTTTGCCACAGGCGCCTGGTATCAGCGCCTGTGGCATTTTTCGTCGACCCGGATATTTGTCCAATAAATGTGAAAACTTCGATGCGCTATCTCATTCGGCGGTGGCCGCTGTGCTGTTTCCTGCTTTTTTTGCTATCCTTTTCCCGCCTGAACGGGCAGGTTTTTTTTCTTCGCGATACCTTTTGCTCGAATCAACTGCTGCTGGTCAACAACCACTTGTATGGTCCAGACAATCCAACGGGTACCGAAGTATTGCCCGGAGCAGCCGCCAATGGAGCCGATAGCATCATTGAAGTCCGGCTGGTGTTTCGCCAACCCTCGATGGTTTTGCTCAGCCCTACGCTGTGCCCATCGGATACCATTTGGGTCAATGGCGTTCCGTACCACGCCAAATTTCGGCTGGGCCAGGAAATTATAGAGGGCGGCGCGGCCAATGGTTGCGACAGTATCATCGCCGTGGACCTGCAATTTCGCGACAGCGCTGTCCTGCACCTGGAACAAGTAATTTGTGGCACCGATTCGCTGGTCGTCAACGGGATCACCTACAATGCCGCCAATCCATCAGGCCTGCAAACCATACCTGCCGGCGGCAGTGCCGGCTGCGACAGCCTGATTTTTGTGCAACTAGCGGTGGTGCAATCTACTTACCGGGAAATTCGGGATACCATTTGTCCGGATACCTTCTTGTTGATCAACGGGCACCGGTACGATCGCCAGAAGCCTTCCGGCACCGAAATCTTCCCCAGCACCTTGGTGGCCGGTTGCGATTCGGTGGTGTTTATCCAACTTGCTTTTCGCGATTTGAGCGTGGATTTGGGCGCCGACCTGAGCCTGAGCGCCGGAGATAGCGCTTGTATCAGCCCTACCCTGAGTTTTCAGCCCACGGCCACCTGGTGGTCCCCCACCCTGCCCTGTGGGCAGCCCGATTGTCCTGAGTTTTGCCAGGTGTTTTTTAGCAGTGAAATCGTGCAGTTTTTTGCAACCGACGTGTTTGGCTGTACCACTTCGGATCAACTGCGGGTGTCCGTCAAATCCGTGCCGCCGGTGTACGCGCCCAATGCCTTCAAGCCCGGCAGTGCGTTTCCTAATAATTATTTCTTTTTGAGCGCCGGGCCGGGCATCAGCCGCATCAAATCGCTGCGCATTGCAGACCGCTGGGGCGAGCAGGTGTTTCAACAGGACAATCTGGATCCCGATGTGCCCACTCAAGGCTGGGACGGCACCTGGAAAGGCAAAACCGCCCTACCGGGTGTGTATGTTTACTGGGCTGAACTGGAATGGTGGGACGCGCATACGGAGATCATTTCCGGTTCCGTCACGCTGATTCAATAATGGTATAAAAAAAGCGGCCGTCTCGCACGAGACGGCCGCTTTTTTTAGAAATGCACTATTCTTAATTATTCCCAGCCGGCACTTCTTCCTCAATCGTGATGCTGGTTGGGCCGGCGATGATTTTGAACTCGGTGCGCCGGTTGAAACGGTGTTCTTCATCGGTGCATTCCACGCCGTTTTTGCAGCGGTTCAGGATGAACTTTTCGCCGTTCCCGACGGCTACGATACGATCCGCAACAATTCCTTTCGCCACCATCCAGGTTTTGGCGCTGTCGGCCCGGCGTTGGGAAAGTTTTTCGTTGTAATCGTCTTTGCCCTGTGCGTCGGTGTGCGAGGACAGTTCGATTTTCATGTCCGGGTACTGGTTCATCAAATCGACCAGGAACTGGAGATCCTTTTCAGCATCCGGCAAGATGTCGGCTTTGTCGAAATCATAGTAGATGCTGTTCAGGCGGATCGGCTCGTCGCGCTTGATGACGCGCGGTTTTGGTGGCCGCTTGGTGCGGAGCGTGAGTTTCTTTTCAATCTGAACCGTCTTTTTGATACCCGTCGTATTGAACTTCAAGGTGTCAGAAGTGTATCCGTCGTGGTCAGCGATCAGCATGTACGATTTGTCCGGCTCCAGAGTGAAGGGGAAACTGTTGGCAGCGTCGTTGGTTTTGGCATCCACCTTGCGCGGATCTTTTTCCGAAAGGTCGATCAACTGCACCGTGCAACCCAGGAGCGCCGGATTGGATTTTTCAGATGACTTTTTGAAACGGAAGGTCGTAGCCGTCAGTTCGACTTTGATCCGTTCGATTTCCCAGATGTAAATATCGTCGCAGCAAGTTTTGCTTTTCAGGTTATTGGGGCCCGGGCGGTTGCTCACCAGAAAGCCGGTAAAGCCGTCGGCGCTGCGGCTGTAGTACTGGTCGTCGACGCTGGAGTTCACACCGGCCGGCAGGGCTTTGGGATCGCTCCACACGGAGCCATTCCATTGGCTTTCAAAGACATCCAGGCCGCCAATGGTAGCGCGGCCGTTGGAACTGAAAAACAGTTTGCCATCCTGGTAAAAGGGGCTCACATCGTCGCCGACGGTGTTGACCACATCGCCCAGGTTGACGGGCAGGCCGAACACGCCTTCCGATTTTTTGGGTGCGTAGTACAGGTCAAAGCCACCTTTGCTGCCGGGCAGGTTGGCGGCAAAAAACAGTACTTTTTCGCCAAACAATTCGCCTTCGCAAGGGTGTTTCGCGATAAAGTCGCCGTTTACACCGGTTGCTTCTTTGGCGGCGCCCCAGCCGTCGGAGCCTTTCATCGCATAGAAAATCTTGCTTTCGCTGACGTAGTTGTTTTCCAGTTGTACGCGGGTGAAATACATTGTAGTTCCGTCGGGTGTTACGCTGACGTTGCCCTGGTGCCAGCCTTCGCGGTTGATTTGCGTGCCGAGGGCGGTGGGGGCGGTAAACTCAACGGTTTGGCCGGCTTTCGTGGCGGTGTAAATTTTGGAGTACCAATCGCCTTCTTTGCCGTCGAGGGTGACTACTTCTTTGGACGCCAAAGAAGAAAAATACAACTCGCCGCCATTGTACCAGGGCGAGGCCTCGGTTTGGGGGCTGTTTGCCTTTTTGCCGATGTTGTTGACCAGCAAGTTTTCCGGCTGTTTGGCTTTGATGCCCAGTTTGCAACCGGCAGCTTCGCGTTTGCTGGCCTCCAGCAGGGTTTTGTCCTGGCCTTCGGCGATGTATTGATTGAACATGTCC
Organism: Saprospiraceae bacterium; assembly: GCA_020846655.1. Lineage (GTDB taxonomy): Bacteria > Bacteroidota > Bacteroidia > Chitinophagales > Saprospiraceae > M3007. The sequence continues at coordinate 22,323 of JADLDL010000260.1, forward strand.
TCTGCATCGGCGTATTTGCCGTTGTACTTGAGCGACATGGCGTAGTAATATTTCAGTTCGGTGTATTCGCTTTTCCGGTCGCGCAGTACGATCCGGCTGAGTTGGCGTTCGGCATTTTGGTAGTCGCGCAGTTCAAAATTGAGTTGGGCGACTTTAACGGCAATCGCCTTGTCTTTCGTTTCGTCGTAGTAGTCTTCGTAATACTCCAATGCAGCATAAGGGTTGCCACTGGCTTCTGCTTCCTTGGCCGATTTTAGCATGGCCTCCGGCGTAGAGCGGTTGAGTGGTTGGGCATGGAGGCTGACACCGGCTAAAAAGAACAAGGTAGCTATTGAAAAAAGGTATTTCTTCATTTTTATTGAATTGTATCCAGGTGGAAAAGGGTGAAAAGCAGGGCTGTGGCGTTCTGGCATTAGAAGCGCGGGCACAGCACCTTGGGTCTTACCACGGCAGGTTTGTAGATTTTAATGATGTAGTTGGCTGCCAGTTCAAACCCGCCCCGGTAGTTGCTCACGTTGTGGAGGCTGGAGGTGTTGATATCGTAGGCCAGGCCTACGCGGAGGTTTTTGTATTTCATGCCAAGCAACACGTTCACGGCATCGCTGAGGCGGTAGCCGGGGCCAAAATACAGGGTGATGTCTTTTTCCTTGTTGAACAGGTATCCAAGCATGCCCTGCACCACAATTTCGTCGTTGCCGCTCATGGTTTGGAACAGGAAATTGGGGCTAAATGTCCACACATCGGTCAATTCCACGTTAAACTGGCCGTGCACTACCATCCGCTGCGGCAGTTTGGCAATGCCGCCGGTAGCGGGGCCAGGTCCGGTGGAGCCACCGCCGACCAGGCTGTAATTCGGTTTGGTCAGGTGGTAGATCGAAAAGCCGAGGTTAAAATCCATCTTTTTATTCAGGCGCGAGGAGAGCACGACGCCCAGGTCAATGTCATTGTATTTGGCATCGCCGATGACACGGCCTTCGTCCATGCTGGTGCCATAGCCGCCGGGGCTGGTAGCATTCAGGTAGCCATCAGTGAAGCGCAAGGCATTGACGTCCACTTTGCGCTGTTCGCCGCCGTAGTGGCCGCCAATAGAGAGCACAGCATTCCCTTTTCGATCCAAGGCCAGGTGGTAAGCAGCGCCAATTTTGCCGGCGCCGTGCGACAAGCCGACCGAGCCGGCTTTGTCCTGATACAGCATAAAACCGACGCCGATCCAGTCGCGCTTGCGAAAACCACGGATAATCGGAGCGTCAACCCAAGCAGAGGGCGTGCGGTAAGGATTGTTGATGAAACTGGACCACTGGTCGCGGTAAATCCCTCCGATCCGGACCGTTCCTTCAAATTTGCCGGCCATGGCTGGGTTCAGGGTCATGGGCGACATATAGTACTGGGTAAAGTGGATGTCTTGTGCCCAAAGATTAGCGCCGATGAGCATCAGAAGTAGGAAAAGGGGTAGTAGTTTCTTGCTGTGCATAGAAAATTGTTTTGAACGCTCGGATTAAGGTTGTTAACAGGCGGAAAAATAGAGGAAAATTGGCAAACACCGCCAAGGCTCTCGCATGGAATTTGTTAAAAACTGCTTTTTGGAAAGTTCAGGTCATTTTTCCAGATCCAGGGCAGCGCAAATCTGGGCGGTTTTCAGGTCATTTAAGCACCTGAAATGACCTTTAGGGCAAGTTTTGTGCCCAATTTTAGAGCAGGGGCGGCAATTCAGTCCCGATACCTCCAGGCTCACATTCCGGTCCATGCCGTCGGGATAAAACGGAAACATCCCAAATGCCGGCACAGTGTTCCCCCAGACAGATACGATTGGTTTTCGGAATGCCGCCGCAATGTGCATTAGGCCCGTGTCGTGGGTGATGACCTGCTCGGCTTGCAGGACCAGGGAAGCCGATTGGTGCAGGCTCAGGCGTTGGCACAAATTGACCACCAGCGGCCCCGATGCAGCAGCCACCCGAGCGCCGGTTTCCGCTTCGGCAGCCCCGCCCAGCAACACCACCGGCTTTTGCAAGGTCTGGCATACCTCGATGATTTTAGGCTCCGGCAAACGTTTGGTGGCGTGGGTAGCGCCGATGACAAAAGCAAAATAACCGCCGGCCAATTGAGGCGACAGGCTGGATGGATCGCATTCCTGGTCGGGCGGAATAAAATAATCCAGGCCTTCGCCATCGTAGTGTACCCCCAGATGCGCTACGGTTTGGAGGTACCGGTGCACGATGTGTTGCCGGGGCAGCCTGTTGATGCCGGTTTGCACCAGCAGCCATTTTTCAAAATTCAATTTGTCAAATGACCTGGATGGGCGCCGCAGGGCCCATTTGACCCGCAGGCTCCGCAGGTTGTGGTGCAAATCGATAACCCAGTCGAAGCGTTCCTGACGCAGTTGGGGCAACACTTCGGTCACCTCTTTTTGGAACGACCAGACCCGGTGCAGGTAGGGATTGGGGCTCAACACAGGCGCAAACGCGCTTTTGGTGAGGAAATGAATTTCCGCGCCCAGTTGTTGTTGTAATACCCGAATCACCGGGCTCGTCAGCACGATATCGCCGATGGAACTGAACCGAAGGATCAAAATTTTCATACCTATTGTATCCGTCGCAGCCGGAAGTTTTTGACCGGCCGCAGCACCAGCGGGACTTTTTCAATCACCACAGAGTCGCTGTCGAGGCCAAACCAGTTTTGCGGCGAAGCCGTGACGCTTTTTACCGCCAGGTAAATACTCATCGTAATTTGTTCGGGCACCGGGAGGTCGTTTTCGTGGGAAAGGAATTCCTGAATCAACACGAATTTGAAATCGCCTGTGGGTATTTCGCCTCGGCTGATGTGGTAGCGGGCTTGAATGTTCAACTCATCGTTTTCGATCAGGTCTTCCACTACTTTTTTCAAAAAGAGGTTCATGCGTTGTTCAACCCGAAACCCCAGTTTAAAGGTCACTTTGTACACATCATCGGGTACCAGAATTTTGACCTTGTACTCCATCGTGTAGGGTTCGTCCATCACCTCGATGTGCAAAAACCAATATATATCGGCCCGTTTGGGCTGCGTTTGCAGGATGGAGTACAGGATTTTTTCTTCCACCTTGTCTCCGGATTTGGCGCTACTCAAAAAGACCAGGTTGGTGGCGTATTTTGGCACGCTTTCGTCGTTGCTGAGCAGAATCAACTGGTCGATGTAATCGCGGAGTTTGACATTTTGAAAAAAGCGGTGCTTGATTTTTTTGGCCTGCACCCAAATAAACATCAGGCTAAACAAAATGGAAGCGATGAC
>JADLDL010000261.1 GCA_020846655.1 Saprospiraceae bacterium
GCGGGCGATAAGGCGCATCTTTTGCCATCATACGGCAGCTGTTTTTTCGGCAATAGGACATGGCTATTCCCTCAAAAACGAGCCTTGTCTGATACCAAAACCTACACCTTCTCGCCTCGCAAGGGGTTTTCAGGCGGTTTCTTAGGGCCGGATGTTGATCTAACGTCAAAATGTAAAATATGAGATACAAAAGTCAAAAGGTCGATCTCGGGTAAAACAAGCATACCGGGTAGAAAAAACGACAAATTCTGCCCTGTTTACCAACACCCTTTTACATTTTGACTCTTATATTTTACATTTTGACTTAAGTAGGTGCCCTACACCCCTTCCCTTCGCAAGGCCTGCCCTTTATTCACCACCCCCAGCACCCGTCCGGTAAATTGCTGCCCCACAAACGGTGTGTTGTGCGAGCGCGAGCGGATGTCTTGTGCTGAAAAGGTCCATTCGGCATCGGGCGCGAAAATGGTCAGTTCGGCGACGGCGCCGGGGCGGATCTCTGGCACGGGCAAACCCAGTACCCGGCGCGAGCCCAGGGCCCATTTCTCCACAAGATCCGGGAAGCGGAAACGGTCGCCCAGATAGGTTCGGCACAAGGCAAAGGCTGTTTCCAGCCCGATCATGCCGAATTGGGCATACGGGAATTCGAGGTTTTTGGCTTCGATGTCCCAGGGCGTATGGTTGCTGCAAATGCAATCGATCGTGCCGTCGGCGAGGCCTTCGAGCAGGGCCTCCCGGTCGTCGGCGCTGCGCAGGGGCGGCAGTACTTTCCAGTGGGAGTCAAATTCCTGCATAACCTCATCCGTGAAACACAGGTTGGCCACAGCCACCGAGGCGGTCACCGGCAAGCCCGCTGCTTTGGCAGCCCGCACCAGGGCCACACTTTTGCGGCTCGAGAGCAGGTGCAGGTGCAGGCGACTGCCGGCATATTCGAGCAGGCTGAGGTCGCGCTGCACGGTCACTTCTTCGGCCAGCGCGGGCAAGCCTTTCAGGCCCAGCATCGTGCTCACTACGCCTTCGTGCATCTGGCCGCCGGCCGCCAGGGTTTTGTGTTGCGGCTGGTGGATCACCAGGCCGTCGAAGGCTTTTACATATTCCAGGGCGCGGAGCAGGAGGCCTGCGTCCTGGATCGGCTGCACCCCGTCGGAAAACGCTACGGCGCCGGCCGTGTGCATGTCGTACAATTCGGCCAGGTCTTTGCCCTCGGCATGCACCGATAGGGCGCCGATGGGGTGAAACCCGACGATACTGCCGGCCGTTTTGTTTTGCAGATAAACGATGCCGGATTTGGAGTCTACCGCCGGTAAGGTATTCGGAAAACAAGCCAGGGCGGTGAAGCCGCCGGCTATGGCCGCCTGCGCCACGCTGTGCAGGTCTTCGCGGTGCTCGAAGCCGGGGTCGCCGGTTTGTACGCCGATGTCGAGCCAGCCCGCCGACACGCAGGCTTCCTGCTGAAAGGCCCAAACCTCGTCGTCCGGCTCGGCCGGCAAAGCACGGCCTATCGATTCGATCACACCCTGGCGGATGCGCAAGTCTTGCGGCGCGGTGGTTTGCCCGCCCGTGCAGATACGGACATTCCGGAGTACGATTGCCATGTGTTTAATCTTCCAGTTGGTACCAAAAATTATTGCGGATCACCCAGCCCGGTTCCCGGCGGTAGGCCGTGGTGTTGAGCGGTTTAATCAGGACTTCGTCGAGGAAATAGGGTTGGTCTACGTTGCGTTTCAGCAGGAAAAATTGGGTAAACGAACTGTCGCTGTACAAGTCGAAATTCAACTCAAACAAGCCCCAGTCTTTCACGATACTTTTCATATAAAACCGCAGGCCCTCGTGCCGTTTCTGGATTTCGGAGCCGTCAGACAAGCGTCGTTCAAAAAATTTCAACTCGTGGTTCATGCCCAGGTCCTGGTTGACATACATCCAGAAACTGATCGTGTATTGCCCCCGGGGCAAGGGTTGGTTCCAAATCCAGGCGGTATCGCGCATGTTGCCGGAATAGGCGCCGGTACCCTGGAAAATCCGGGCGCTGTTGCGCAGGGAGTCATAATCCAGGTGCACAAACGCGCTATCGACGATCTGCGAAAGTTGCCACTTGCCGGCGCGCAGCAAGGGTAGCGATTGGCGCTCTTGTTCGATGCTGCGGGTGTGCTCCTGCACGTAGCTGCGCACGCTGTCGGGCACCAGGGAGAACACTTTCATTTCGGGACCGTCATATACCTGCGTGGCTTTGCTGAGCAGGTGCGGGTACCGGCGCCGCACATCCTCCCAGTTTCTGGGATCTACCAACAGGGCCAGCGGGCGCGGGTCCGGGAGTTCGCTCAGCATAGCGGGCTGGGTGCCGGGTTCGAGTACAAATTGCGCGGAGAGCACCGTTTGGTTGCAAGAGGTGCGGCTCATGTTCACGCCCATGTCGGGCTTGCCGGTTTGGAGTGCCGTGGCCTGGGTGCGGATAAATTCGCCGAAATCAAAGTCCCACCAGATGTTTTCCGAACCCATGTGGTAATAGGGCAGGGGCAGCAGGGCTTGGTAAGGGCTGAAATCGACCCGTTTGAGCCAGTGGTCGGGCGTGGGCGCGGCTATTTCCGGGCGTTCCACGTTGCCGGAGAGGTTGAAGGGGCGTAAATGTTGGAAGGTATAGGCTTCGAAACAAAGTGCCGCAGCGGGCAGCAGCGCAATGGGCCAGCGCAGCCAGGCCGCTTTTCCGTTCCGGAATCCCTTGAAATGGGCGCTCCAGTTCCAGATTGCATAGAAAGCGAGCAGGTTAATCACATAGTAGTAGGCCCAGGTAAAGCGGCCGAGTCCGCGAAACTGCCGCAGCGGACCAAAGTAATCCACCATCCATTCAAACGCCGGTATGGCAAACGGAAACCCGCAGGCGAAAATGAACAGCAGCAGCGCTGCAAAAAAAATGCCCTGCATGTACCGCTTGTGTACCCGGTGGTGGGCCATTTCGTCCCAAGCCTTTGGAAACATCCTGTACTGCGCAAAAACCGGCTGGCGGCTTATGGTGTGCAGCAGCCATTTGAAAAACAAACCGAGAAACCAAAGCGTAAACAAAAACACCACCACGCCGGCGTAGGCCTGCGATTCGCCGTTGACCCGCCGGATATGGATCAGGTGGGTGTCGAGCCATTTGTACACCGGGAAATACTCATAGGGCAGGAAAATGCCTTCCCACTGGCCGATGTATGCGGTAAAACCATAGGGGTTGGAAGGGCGGTCGGCGGCATAATCAGCCCAATGCACCCAAATATTGAGCAAGGCAAACGGCAAGAGTACCATGACCACCAGGTGGCTGATCCGCACTCGCCAATTGCGCAAGGATGGATCGAGGATCAACTGATAGCCCGTGTACAGGAACAAAAACAAGGCGCACAAGCCGAAATAATAAAAATGCAATTGCGCCGCCATCCAGATCAGGATCCCAATCAGCAAACTCTGGTAGCGCCGGCTGTAGCGCTCCTCGTAATTGCAGAGCAACAGCAGCAACAGCGGAAACACCCAAGTGTGCGACAAGGCAAAATGCCCGTCGAAACGGTTGTATTGCGGACTCAAAAAGACCAGGCCCACCGACACCAGGCCGGCATACCAAACCGGGATGTGTAGTTTGCGCAGCAACAAAAACAAAACCCCGCAGCCCAGCAGCAGGGAGATGACCTGAAACAGGTTGATGACCCCCGTCGTGCGGCCGCTCAGGTCCGACACGTTGTGGCTCCACCATTGCATGGCGGCCGACAGGATCGGCTGGTTGTCGGTAAACAACACGTGCTCGCCAAAGGGGTAGTTCATGCCGCCGTAGTGCGCATAACTCGAATCGTAGCGCACATGCCAGATGCTGGTCATGTAGTTTTTGAAGCCGTCGGGCGAGCCGCCCAGCATATGTTCGTTGGGTGCGTGCAACCAATGCCCGTGCTTCAACCAGATCAGGGCCGCGCATACGACCAGGGTCAGCAACAGCCCCCAAAACGTATGACTGCGCTTGGGCGACCTCAGGTTGTGCAGGGTATGCTCGATTTGATGCAGTTTATCCACGCTAAAATTTTATTTCCGAAACAATTGCCGCAGGAATAATTTTAAAAAATTGAGGCCTTCGGTAGCGAGCACGTTCCAGCCCACGGTACTGAACACGACGCCCGAGCGCAATTCCACCGGCACCGGTGTCACCTTTACCCGGCCATTGGCCAACATGAGAAACTCCAGGTCGAAGAGAAAACGATCGATGTTCGTTTCCAAAAAAACGGCTTTACCTGCTTGGTCGAAGGCTTTCAGGCCACACTGCGAGTCGTCGATGGGCTGCCGCAACACATGGCGCAAAAACCAGCGCAGCGTCTGCGACAAGCGGCGCCGAAACGGCGGCACCTTGGTGTAGTATGCCGTGTCGCGGTTGCCGGCTGCTATGCCGCCCTGCACGTGCAGCACCTCCACCACCTGCCGCATGCTCCCGACGGTGTAGGGGAAATCGGCGTCGGTGACGAGCAGCAGATCAGCGTCCGAAGCCCGCACCCCTTGCCGCAAGGCATAGCCCTTGCCCCGGTTTTCGGTGTAACGCACCACCTGCGCGCCCGGAACCAGGCCTTGCAGCACAGCGACGTTGGCCGCCGTGAGGTTGCGCGACGAGCCGTCGTTGACCACGATCAGCCCGGTTTCATCCACCAGCCCGGCGAGGGCTGCCCGGAAGTCGGCAAATTTGTCGGCTAATACCTGTTCCCAGCCCTCTTGGGGGTTGTAGCAGGGTACAATGACCTGAAGACGAACGGGTGGACAGTGCAAAACGGCAGGCGCAAATTTTGGTGCCCGCAAAAATAGGAAATCTGGGCAAAGGCGGGTGAGGAAACACAAGCCAGCCCGAATTTTGGCAGAAAGGGAAGTTTTTCCATCTTTCAGGACGAATCAAACGGCGAGGCCGTCGCATAAACAAGCGCTCATTGGATGGTAGACCGCAGTCCCGACGCCCAATCTTTCAATTTTAAAAGATTGGGCCCCAATATCCAAGGTTCGAGTGCTCATGCAACGGCCCCGCCGTTGGAAAAGTAGTTTACAACCGCAGCACCTTCACCAATTCCCGTAGTCCCGGGTGCATCAGTCGAAGGTAGTACAGCCCTGCCGGACTGGCATGCAGCGACAACACACCCGCATACCGGTCATCGACGCCTACCAGAGTAGCGTACTGCAACACCCGGCCGGCGGCATCCAGTACCTGCACCTCAATGCCGGCCGCCGTTTGCGGCGCCAGGCCACTTAGTTCTATCCGAAAAATGCCTTCGTCCGAGGGGTTGGGCGCTACCACCAGTGCGTAGGCTGGATGCGGCGATTGTGTGCCGACAAACACCTGTACCGTAGCCGTATCCTCGTAGAGGCAGCCATTGGCATCGCGCACCACCACAGCGTAGTTGCCGCTGGCGAGGTTGACAAACAAGGGATTGGCCTGAAAATTCTGGCCACCGGTGATGCTGTATTCGAAGGGGCCGGCGCCAGAGACCGGTGTGATCAGTAAGGCTCCATCTTTTGCCCCCACAGCGCTTTCGTCGGTTATTTTAATATCGGCGCTGAGGGTACAATTGGATTGGGTGCAAAATTCATTCGTTTCCAGAGCGCCGAAGTTGACGTTGATGATGGATGCCAAAACCTTGCCCTCGGCGTCTTTGATGGTGTAGCTGCCGTTGGCGCCGCCATCGCCGAAAAGACCGTCGCCAAAGGCATCAAAAATGTAAAAGGTGTAGCAACTTTCCGGATCGAGACACCAGGGTTCGGTGAACAAAAAATTGGATTTGGAATACGGCCCTCCTGCATACACTACGGCACCAGACTGGTCTTGCAGTTCCCAGGTCGTTTCATCCGGATAGGGGTCGGTTTGCAATTCCAGCACTACCGGTGTGCCGCTGGCGAGCACTTGAAACGTCGTTGAAAAAAGATCGTTTCCCGGCACTTCATCAAGCACGCCGCTGGGATTGAGGGTCCTGGCGCTGAGTACATACGCCCCGTCGCTCAGCCCCTGGAGCGTCACAGGCACCACGGCGGTGGCTCCGGGGGGCAGGTTGCCGCTCCAGTTGGTCAACTGTAGCAGTCCGTTGTTCAGTTGGTACTGGATATCGACTTGTGTCAGCGGCTCTGTGCCGAAATTGGTAAATTCCAGCGAAAAGGCCGTACTGGTGCCACAAACCACGGCAGGCAAGTTCCGGGCTTTCGTGATGCCCGCATCGAAGCGGGGCAGTTTCCGGATGGTTTTTTGCAAGGTGTCGTTGTTGCTGTTTTGGTCGCCGACCAGCTGGGTAAAAACGGTGACGGCATAGTCGCCAATGACCGACATATCTACCGTCGGGGCGAAGGTGTGCACATACTCGGCGTCGGGCAGCAGGGTGTCTTGCAAGGCTGGTTCTACCACAGCAGCGCCGTTTTGAAAAATCAGGCCCACCGAAAAATTTACGGCGGGTTTCAGGCCCTGGTTTTTCACCCGGATGCGCACGGCCTCGCTGGCGCTCAAATCCGGGGCGTTTTGGGGACTTAAAATTTGAGTCGGTTGAATATCGAGTGAATCGCGTCCCAGCGAAAAAGAGACGATTTTGGTGCCCCAGTTGCCATCGGCTTTTACGTACTCGCTGGTAAACCAGAAGGAGTTGTCGAGAGGATCGACCGACATACAGGCGTAGTCGCCGTACCGGGGGCTGTTGCTGCGGGCGTTTTCGCCGCTGGCAAATTCAAATTCTTCCACGGTCATTTCACCCAGCGGGTCGGAGAATTTGCGGCCCGTGAACCGCAGCGAGGGGAATTTGGTGGCACTTGACACCGAGTATGCCATACCAATATCGCCGCGGTCATTGAGCGCCAGGGCGCCGATAAACCGGTGCAAGCCGTCGTTGGGGGCAAAGGTGCCTTCCTGGTGCAGGCTCCAGTTTTGGCCTGGCAGCCGTCGGATTTCCATCCAGCGCAGTCCGGCGATATCATTGCCGGCATCTACCGTAAAATTAAGGGCGAAGCCTTCGTGTGTACCGAAATTCCGGTAGGTCACCTTGTTCATAATAACGGTGGCAATGGCATCGATACCCAGGTTGGGGTTGGGTTGCGGCACACACTCGTTGTTGAAACCGCTTAAAGCGCAAGGATCGCTGTCGAAAGGCGTCGTAAGCAGTTGCTGGAGGCTCACGCTGGTGTTGTCGGGGTTGGCCCAATCGAGATCGAGCGTCCAGATTTCCAGCATATCCTGTTGGGCATTGCCCCAGGCATCGTCGTTGATCCGGAGAAACATGGGTTTGGCGCCGCTGGCCGGGGCGGTGTTGCCACTCCAGCCCACCGGCGTGACGACCGGAAACCCGCCGCCGGGGATATTGGGCACCACGGTTTTTTGAACATCCACCATGTCGGCGCCGGCGAGCATTTGGCTTCGGTTGAGGGCAAAAATCGGGCTGTCGGACGTAAAAAAATCCCCCACCGTAAACACGTAGGCTTCCGGCCAAATGCCGTATTTGGGGTAATCCGTAAAGCCATCGGACTCGAATTCGTACAGAAACCAGCTGCCCATGGGGTCGCTGGTTTCGGACACGCCGTACAACACCAGGTTGATATCGGCCAGGTCGGTCAGCAGCCAGCGTTGGGCATCTACATCATAATGGATCACGGGGTCGGAAAATGAGGCCTGGTTGATCTGGCTCCAAATGGTATTGGCATTGATGGGTGCGGTGAGCGCTGTGCCGTCTTTGGCAAAAATCTGAAACTGGGTAGCGTTCACAATTTGAATATAGTTGTCCGGACTCACATCGCCATTGGTGTCCGGGACCCCTACCTCCGTGCTGGCTTCGTCGATGCCTTCGGTCACAAAATTGGGTAAAACCTGCGTGCCGCCTTGCGGCCCAAAGCCTTTTTGCCAGAGGGGGTCATCGCCTTGCGGCAGGGCCGTGTTGTGCTGCGTAGTTGGGCCCGTATAGCCACTGAAGTTGGGCGGATAAAACTCCGGGTTGTTTTTTTTCAAAGCGTTTTGTTTGGCCGAGGCCGTGCGGGGCAAGGGCGTCAACTCGCGCAGCGGCTTGGTTTTGCCCATCCGGTAGGCGTGCATTTTTTGGGCGCCGCTAATTGTGCCCGGAGATTGCGCAAACACGCTTCCCGAAAGCAAGAGCAAGAAAAAGAGTAGAAGGGCCTGCCGGCTGGCAACTGCCCGGGGGGAGATCATTGGGTGCATAGCCAAAAGGTGTTGTTAGAAAAGGGAACAGGACAAATATTTTCAAGGGAAAGGTACTGCGGCACAAAGAATTTGACTCAACCACAGCGCCTTTGTGTTGGCTACTTTTATCCAAACTGCTCAACCAGCAAGCCATATTGGCCGCAACAGTGTCTGATCGTGGCAATACCCCAACAGACAGCAGGGCTTTCCGGGCCAAACAGTATATTTGTCGGCTAGTTTAACTACTCGAATCATACGGTACCTTACTCATGAAGTTATTGCTCTACGCTGCTCTGCTGTTGTGGCTTCCGGCCACTGTATTTTCGTTCGCCCCTTTCCAGCATGCGGGTGACCCTACTCCCATTCGGGAAACTATTTTCTACGCCAAACACGGCAACCCCGATTGGCTAAACATCCGGGAAGGTGTCCTGATTTCTCCGGAAGAACTCCTGCGCCTGCACGCCGCAGACATGGGCCTGGGCGCTGCCGATGAATTACGCGTCCAGCGGATCGATTCCGATGCCATGGGGTTTGTACACTACCGATACCAACAATACCACCAGGGCGTCAAAGTTGATGGCGCTGAATGGTTGATGCATACGCAAAACGGTTATGTCCGGACGATGAACGGCAAACTGGTGCGCGGCTTGCGCGCCACGGTTCAGACCAAACTGAGTGCAGAAGAGGCAATCGCCAAGGCGCTGGCCCATATTCCAGCCCAGCGCTACATGTGGGAAGTCGCCTCGGCAGAAGCCTTGCTCAAGCGCGTAGACAAAGATCCCAACGCTACCTTCTACCCGAAACCCGAACTGGTGCTGGTAGATCCTGGCTTTCAACGGGACCCCGAGCGCTTCACCCTGGCCTGGAGTATGGTCGTGTATGCCGAACGACCTCAGACGCAAAAACAGGTATATGTCAATGCGCAGGATGGTAAAATGCTCAGCGAACTGGAATTGCTCCACGACCAAAATACACCCGGCCAGGCCCAAACCAAATACAGCGGCGTCCGGGAGATCATTACCGACTCGATCGACGTGGGGCTCTACCGGCTTGTCGAAACAACCCGGGGCGGCGGTATTGAAACCTACAACCTCTACCAAACGACAGATCATGGCTCGGCCTTAGATTTTCTGGACGAGGATAATGTTTGGAACAATGTCACACCTGAGAAGGACGAAGTCGCCACCGATGCGCACTGGGGCGCGGAAATGACCTTCGATTACTATTTTCACAAGCACAACCGCTCCGGTATCGACGGTAACAACATGCCGCTGATCAGCTACGTACACTACGACTATTTTTGGAGCAATGCCCAATGGACCGGCAAATGGGCGCAGTTTGGCGACGGCGACGGCAATTCCTGGAACCCCCTGACCTCCCTCGATGTGGTGGGCCACGAGTTTACACATGGTGTGACCGGCAACAGCGCCAAACTCCGCTACCTGAATGAAAGTGGCGCCCTGAACGAATCGTTTAGCGATATTTTTGGCACCGCCATTGAATTTTATGCCGATCCCGAACACGCCGACTGGCTGGTGGGCGAAGATTTTGTCATAAGCGGCCCGCCGCTCCGGAATATGGCCAACCCCAAACAAGAGGACAATCCGGATACCTACAAAGGCGAATTTTGGGTGTCTACCACCGCCGATAACGGCGGCGTTCATACCAACAGCGGGGTGCAAAACTATTGGTTTCACCTGCTGTCTGTTGGCGGTTCGGGTACCAATGACCAGAGCGACAGTTATACGGTAGCCGGCATTGGACTGGATTCTGCCGCCGCTATTGCCTACCGCAACCTAAACTATTACCTGGTGCAACTGTCCGATTACGCCGATGCGCGGGAGGGTTCCCTACAGGCCGCCGAAGACCTGTATGGTATCTGTTCCACGCCAGTGACGGAAACAGCCAAAGCCTGGTATGCCGTGGGCGTAGGCAATGCTTTGCTGGACTACGACATGCGCATGATCGATATCGTCAGTCCCCAGCCCAAAACCTGTGGCCTGACGAACCAACAGGACGTTACGGTCCGCTTTCGCTACAATGGCTGCGCCGTAAGTTTGCAGGCCGGCGACAAAATCCCGATGGCGTACCAGATCGACGGCAATGCGATTGTTTGGGATACCCTGACCCTCAGTGCCACACTTTCCGGCGGCGACACCCTGCTGTTTACCTTTTCCGAGCCCTCGGAGGTGTTTGCTACCGCCGGAAATTATTGGCTGCGTTGCTGGACTGGCTTGGGCACCGACATGGACCAAAGCAACAACGCCTTGTACACCACCGTCGAAAACATACCGGACCAAAACGTCGACATGCGTATGGAGCAGGTGGCCAACCTCAAATCGGGTTGCTTTCTGGGCGTGCAGTCGCCATCTGTCGAGTATAGTTTTTATGGCTGTGATTCCATTCCGGCTGGCGAAACCATTACCTTGTTTTACCGCGTCAACGGTGGAGATCCGTTCAGCGAAAGTATTCAACTGCCGTATACGCTGTACCGGGGTGGCAGTTTGTACCACAACTTTGCCAACTTCGAGGATTTTTCCGCCAAAGGCCCTTATGTA
>JADLDL010000262.1 GCA_020846655.1 Saprospiraceae bacterium
CCCAGCGGGGCCTCCATGCCTTCGTTCCCCAACTATCGCCTGGGCCCACTCGGTCAGCCCGGCCTGCCCTGCTCGCCCCTGGCCGTGGGCACGGAGGCGCCGCCCTCGCCGCTACCGGCCTTGTCGGTGTTTCCCAACCCGGCTGGCGCCTGGCTCCAAGTCATCGCCAACCAGCCGCTGCCCGCCGGCGCCCGCTGGACCCTCTCCGATGCCTTGGGCCGGACGCTGCGCAGCGAACCCGTGGCTGCCGACGGCCAGTGCCTGGAGGTGCCACTGGAGGGCCTGGCAGCCGGCGTATATTTTTGGGTACTGCGCAGCGGGGCCGGGGATGTGGTGCAGGAAGGGAAGGTGCTGAAGCGATGAGGGGCGCGGGCTTCAGGCCGTCGAATTGGGTTAGCACTAGTGGCTAAGGCACGCACTCCCGAAACACTAAATCCGCGCAAAACGCCGCAAAAACTCTTCTTTTTTGCTGCGGGCCACGGGCAATTGGGTGTTGTTTTCGAGCACTACTTCGCCGCCCTCGCCCCGGAGGTAGCGGCGGATGGAGCGCAAATTGACCAGGTGCGAGTGGTGGAGCCGGAAAAACACCTCCTGGTCGAGCAGTTCTTCCAGGTCTTTGAGCGTGCGGGAAACGACGATCTTCTGGCCGCTGCGCATGAAAATTTTAGAATAATTGCTCTCCGATTCGCAATGGATGATCTCGTTGGTGTCGATGATCAGCAGCCCGTCCTGCGACGAAATGGCCAGGCGGTCGGGTATGGCCAGCGATTGTTGCTGCACATCGCGCAGGAGCTCGAACTGGGTGTCCAGCGGCGGCTTTTGCGACAACGCTTTTTGCACGGCCTTGCGGAATTCTTCCACGTCGATGGGCTTGAGCAGGTAGTCCAGCGCGCTGTAGCGGAAGGCCCGCACGGCGTATTTGTCGTAGGCCGTCACAAAAATCACCCGGAAACGCAGCGGCAGCAGGCGGTTCAGCACGTCGAAGCCGTTCAGTTGCGGCATTTCAATGTCCAGCAACAGGAGGTCGGGTGGGTTGGCCTGCAAGGCTTCCACCGCCTCCACGCTATCGGTGTAGGGCCGTATTTCCACGATTTCCGGGAAGAACTGGGTCAGCAAATGCGCCAGCAATTGTACGTTGTGCGGTTCGTCGTCGAGTATGGCAGCCCTCATGGTGCAGGTGTTGGTTGAGTGTCGGTGAACGATGGCGGTTTGGTTGGGGGCTGGATTTCTACCGGAGTACCGGAATGGTCAATACCACTTTGGTGCCGGCAGGGGCGCCGTCGCGGTACAGCAGGTCTTCCACGCGGGCGTGGATATCCTGGTTGTACAGGTTGCTCAGCAATTTCAGTCGTTCGGCGGTCACATTCATGCCGTGGGATTTGTGTTCGGAGGCCGATTTGCTTTTCAGCGCCTGTGCCGCCGCCCGGCCCACGCCATTGTCGGCGATGGCAATGAGCAGGTCCCGCCCATGCAGGTGGACCCCGATATCGAGTTGGCCTTCGTTGCCTTTTTTATGCAGCAAGCCGTGCCAAATGGCGTTTTCCACGTAGGGTTGGATGAGCATCGGCGGAATATCGATGCTGCCGATATCGATCAGTTCGTCCACCTGGATTTGATACTGAAACCGGCCCTCGAAGCGCACGGCTTCCATCTCGATGTACAAGCGCAGCGTTTCCAGTTCTTTTTCCAGCGAAATCATCTCGCTTTTGGAATTGTCGAGCACCAGCCGGATCAGGCGCGCAAATTTGGTCAGGTATTGCGAAGCCACCAGGGGTTGGTTCAGGAGGATGAACCGGTTGATCGAATTGAGGCAATTAAAAATAAAATGCGGGTTCATTTGGGCCCGCAGGGCCGACATTTCCACCTCCGCCAGGCGCTGGTTGAAGGTCGAGTGCAACCGCTCCCGCTCCTGGATCTGGCGCACCCGCCAGCGGATAAAACTATACACCATCCCGGCTACCAGGCTGGCAGCCAGCACCCGAAACCACCAGGTTTGCCAAAATGCCGGGAAAATCTGAATCTGAATCGGCAGCGGCTTGTAGTTCCAGACGCCGTCGTTGTTGGCGGCTTTCACCAGCAGGGTGTACTTGCCGGGCGGGATGTGGGCGTAAATGGCTTCCCGCTGTCGGGACGGCGCCGACCAGTCGTGGTCGTAGCCCTCCAGTTTCCACTGGTACAGGTTGTCGTCGGGCAGGGTAAAATTCAGGGCGGCAAATTCGACCCGGAAACTGTTTTCATTGTATTGCAGCCAGATCCGGTCCACTTCGGAGGTGGGCGCCGGCACGTCTTCGCGGGCGGCTTTGAGGTTGGTCACCACCACGATGGGCGGCTCGCGGTTGTCGAGCAATTTGTCGGGCTGCCAGCGCAGGAAGCCCCGCCGGCCGCCGGCAAACAACTCGCCGCTGGGGCTGATGCTGAAATCGTAGTAGCCAAACGGCGTGCGGCTGGCGCCGTAGCGGTAGTCGAAGGTTTTGATTCGGTTGGTTTCAGGGTCCAGGCGCATGAGCCGCTCGCCGGCGCCAAACCACAGGTCGCCCTGCCGGTCGAGGATGCCGCCGTCCACATAATTCATCGGCAAGCCGTCGGCCATGGTAAACTGCCGGAAGACCTGCCCTGCCGGCGCCCCGGGGGTGTAGCGAAACAAGCCTTCGGGCCCGCAAATCCAGACCCGCCCGTCGCGGTCCTGCACCAGTCCGCTGGTGGCCATCAGCCCTTCCTGGATCGCGTCGTCGAATTTTTTAAACTGCATCGTGGCCAATTCGCACTCGTAAAAACCCTCGTTGTCCGTCGTGATCCAGGCGTATTTTCCGCCCCGGTCCATCAGGATTTTGTTGATGCGCAGGGCCTTGAAGCCCGATTCCGGCCCGGGTACGCTCATCTGTCCGGTACGCGGGTCGTAGATAAAAATGCCGTCGCGCGAGGTGCCAAACCAGAGCCGGCCCTGCGGATCTTCGGCGATGGCCCAGATCAGGCCGGCCCGGCCTTCGCGGCGGGCGGGTGTGGGCATGGGGATCAGTTTGCGGCGTTGGCGGTCAAATTGAAACACCTGGAAGCGGGTGGTCACCCAGAGGCGGCCCTTGCTGTCGCGAAACACCCGGGTGGGGTCCACCTGGGGCAATGTCGACACCCGTTCGATCAGTTTTCCGTTTTTATCCTGAACAAAAATGGCGTTTTGCTGCCGCGAACTGATGTACCGCAAGCCGTCGTCGGGATTTTCATGCACGTCATAAATATCATTTTCAAATACCGCATTGCCTTCCCGGTGTACCTCCGTGTAGTGAAAGCCCTGGAGTTTGGGGTCGTATTTGGCCAAGCCATTTTCGGTGCTGATCCAAATGATACCCGATTGGTCGCGAAACAAACCGAAAGCATTGAGCGACAAATCGGCCTCAAACGGCAGTTGGATTTTTTCCGAATGCAGGGTGGCCGGGTCAAAATGCGTGAGGCCCGATACGCCGGCCAGCCAGAGCCGGCCGTCGGGCATGGTCAGAATATCGGTGACGGAGGATTCTGGAGTAGGGTAATGCGTCACGGCGCCCGAGCGCAGGTTGACGCGCACCAGGCCCTGGAGGTAGGTGCTGGCCCAGATGCCCCCGGCCGAGTCGGCGGTCATGCGGCTCAGGCCAAAGGGCCAGGCCTCCGGCACCGGGAAAAACCGGAACGACCAATTGCGGGTGTTCAATTGAAACAACCCGTAGGTGGTGCCAAACAGCACGGCCGTGTCGCCGCAGGCCGTCACCCAGGTGGGCCGGGCGGGTTTTTGGCGCACATTGGCGGGCACAACGGCAGGTGCATTGGGCACGCTGGGCAACTGTATTTTTTGAAACGCGTGCGTTTCGGCGTCCACACAATAGATATCGCCCGGGTTGCTCACCGCCCACACCCGGCCCTCGGGGTCGGGGTACACGTTTTCAAAATAGGAATGCAGCGGGTTGTCGATTTGCTCGGGGTACTTCAGCACCCGCTCGAACACCCAGGGGCCCGGCCGGAGCCGGCAAATGCCGTTGCCGGTGGCCATCCACAGCGCGCCTTTTTTGTCTTTGACCAGGGCATTGACGGTCGTGCTGGGAATAGATGTGCTGTCGCCTTTTACCGGGAAATAATGCCAGAACGTGTAGCCGTCGTAGCGGTTCAGGCCATTGGCTGTGCCGATCCAAATAAAGCCTTTTTCATCCTGCGTGACGGCCCGCACGCGGTTGTCGGACAAACCCTGCCGAAACGTAAAAGCCTCCAGCAAGCGGATCGGCGCTTTGGATTGCGACAGGGCCGTGCCGGCAAACGCCAGCCAGAGGCCCAACAGGAAGACAGAACGCAGTAGCATCGGCTGCAAAATAAAGCAAATGCGCGCAGAACCCAGGGCCATTGAGCAATTTGCGGGAACGGCCGAGTATTTGGTAAACCGGTGTCGGCAAGCGACATCTACACCTCCGTTTACGACAGCGGATCAAACAGGTGGAAGCGTTCGCGGCAGGAGCGCTCCAGCATTTCCCGGTCGTCGGGGTGGGCAATTTCAATGAGGGCCCGGGCGCGCTGCCGCAGGTTTTTCCCAAACAAATAGGCCACGCCATACTCGGTCACCACGTAGTGCACGTGCGCCCGGGTGGTCACCACGCCGGCGCCTTGTTTCAGGAATGGCACGATGCGCGGGATACCTTTGCCGGTGCGGGAGGTGAGGGCAATGATCGGTTTGCCGCCCTGGCTGAGCGCTGCGCCGCGCATAAAATCCATTTGGCCTCCGACGCCCGAAAACTGGTAGGTCCCGATCGAGTCGGCGCATACCTGTCCGGTGAGGTCCACCTCCACGGCGCTGTTGATCGCCACCACCTTGGGGTTGCGGCGGATGACGCCGGGTTCGTTCACATAATCGATATCGAGAAAGGCAAAGGCCGGATTGTCGTCGACGTAGTCGTACAGAACCCGGGAGCCAAGGGCGAAGCCCGCTACGGTTTTGTTGGGGTGGATGGCTTTGTAGCGGTTGTTGATCACGTCGTTTTCAAACAGGGGAATGATGCCGTCGGAAAACATTTCGGTGTGCACGCCGAGGTCTTTGTGGTTGCCCAGGCTGCTGAGCACGGCGTCCGGAATAGCCCCGATGCCCATTTGGAGCGTGCTGCGGTCTTCGATGAGGTTGGCGATGTGCCGGCCGATCTGTTCTTCGCGTTCGGTCACCTTTTCCCCAAAATTCATGGTGTGCAGGGGCTCGTCGCAGTACACCAACTGGTGGAACCGGGTGAGGTGGATCAAGCTGTCGCCGTGGGTGCGCGGCACCTGCGGATTGACCTGGGCGATCACAAAACGCGCCGTGTTGACGGCCGCCCGGGCGATATCGACTGAGGTGCCCAGCGAGCAGTAGCCGTGCTTGTCGGGCGGCGACACTTGCACGAGCGCCACATCGATGGGCAAAATACCTTGTTTGAACAATTCCGGAATTTCGCTCAGAAAGACTGGGATATAGTCGCCGTGGCCCTCATTGACGGCTTGCCGGACCGGCGTGGACACAAACATGGCGTTGATATGAAAACTATCGGCACAGTCGGGATGGTCAACAAACACCTCGCCGTAGAGGCTGATAAACACGAGTTCGACCTTGCGCAGTTCGTTTTTTCGGGCAGCCAAGTGCCGCAGCAGGTGCGTGGGCGTGCAGGCGCTGCCGTGGATGTAGACGCGGTGTCCGGACTGGATGACGGACAATGCCTCTTCGGCGGATACAAATTGAATAGCAGGATTCACGAGTAAAGAGTGGGGGGTAAAGGCAAAATGTAAAATGTAAGATGTAAAATGTAAAAGGGTGATTCCGGGGGGGGAGCAAGTTGCGGGAATGGGGATTGACCTGTTGTGCCCTCTTGGCGGACAGGGGGGCTTGCCCGTTTCTGCGGGGCAAGTGTCCGGCGGAAATTTCAATTTCCCAAACGCTATCGGCTCAAATCATCTGGCCAGATGACGTGGATCAGGCCGGCTTGCGGCACTGGTTGCGGCGATAAACGAATTTTTGTTGGCCGTGCTACAAAAAAACAAAAGAACTACAGGTAAAAACTATTTTCGCCTGACAAAAACAAGACTCCCATGAATAGTTTTTTTGCTGAATTAATTGGCACGGCCCTGCTGATTCTGCTGGGCAACGGCGTAGTGGCCGGGGTGGTGCTCCGGGGCACCAAAAGCGAAAACGGCGGATGGATCGTCATTGCCTTTGCCTGGGCGCTGGCGGTTACGTTCGGGGTGTATGCGGTGGGCCGACTGAGTGGCGCGCACCTCAACCCCGCCGTCACCATCGCCCTGGCGGCTGGCGGCCAGTTCGACTGGATGCTCGTGCCCCAGTATGTGGGCGGCCAAATGGCCGGCGCCTTCCTGGGCGCCTGCCTGGTCTACCTGCATTACCTCCCGCACTGGGGCCGCACCGAAGACCCGGCCGCCAAACTGGCCGTTTTTGCCACCGGACCCGCCATCCGGCACACGACCGGCAACCTGATCAGCGAGTTTCTGGGCACCTTCGTATTGCTGTTCGGCTTGTCGGTTATCGGCGCCAACAACTTTGCCGAAGGCCTCAACCCCATGGTGGTGGGCGCGTTGGTGCTGGCCATCGGCTTGTCGCTGGGCGGCACTACGGGATACGCCATCAACCCGGCCCGCGACCTGGGCCCGCGCCTGGCCCATGCCCTGCTGCCCATTCCCGGCAAAGGCCCTTCCGACTGGGCTTACGCCTGGATTCCAGTCCTGGCTCCCATTGCCGGCGGTATCGCCGGCGTGCTGCTCCACCAAACGCTGTTTAAATGAAAAATGTAAAATGTAAAATGTAAAAGTCAAAAGGGTGGATTTCGCGCCTGCAACCAGGTGGCACAAGGCCACCCATTGGTCCACACCGCCAAGCCCTTGTTGCCGTTGTTGGAGAGGACGCCAACAACATTCGGAACCCTGGCATGCTCTCGCTCCGCCATTGCTGTTGGCGGGGACGCCAACAGCGGCAACAATGTGAAATGAAAAATGTAAAATGTAAAATGTAAAAGTCAAAAGGGTGGTTCCAGCGGCTGCAACCGGGTGGCACAATACCACCCATTTGTCCACACCGCCAAGCCCTCTTTTGTTTTTTGAAAAAAAAGGTGGTTTCAGCGCCTGCAACCAAGTGGCACAACGCCACCAATCGGTCCACACCGCCAAGACCCTTTTGACTTTTACATTTTACATTTTACATTTTGCCTTTCACATTGCCTCCCCTTTGTAGACGCAGCCGGATTCCGGGGTTTCTTTGACCCAGACTTCTGCCAGCGCCGGCAAATCGGGCTGGAGTTGGTTCCAAATCCAGACGGCCAGGTATTCGGCGGTAGGGTTTTCCAGGCCTTCGATATCGTTGAGGGTTTGGTGGTCGAGCCGGTTTTTGATCGGCGTGATGAGGCGTTTCAGGTCGGCAAAATCCATCACCCAGCCCAGCACGGGGTCCAGCGGGCCTTGCACTACCACGCGCACGCGGTAGGTGTGCCCGTGCATGCGCCGGCATTTGTGGGTTTCGGGTACGTTGGGCAGGAAATGCGCCGAATCGAACGTAAATTCTTTAAAAATCTCCATACAAAAATGTTCTCTCCGGCAAAGGTACGGCTTGTCGGGAGAAGCGAAGCGGCGCCTAGCCGGGCATTTCCACAAAATACATCTGCATCGGCGCTTTGTGTTTCACGTCGATGCTGCCCCGGGGCGTGCAGCGGTAGGCGCCGTCCAGCAGGGCAAAGGTGGATTCGGATATATTCACCTGTCCGGCGGCGTCGGCCGATTCCATGCGCGCTGCCGTGTTGACGGTGTCGCCCCAAATGTCGTAGGTAAACTTGCGGGTGCCCACCACGCCGGCCACCACCGGGCCGCTGTGGATGCCCGCCCGCATCGGAAATTCCACCAAACCCTGCGCCCGACGTTCCGCGTTGTAGTTTGCCATGAAGGCCTGCATCTCCAGGGCTACGGCCACCAGGGCCTGTGCGTGCTGGGGGTGTGGCGCCATAACCATCAACTTAAGGTTTACGTACTTCGACATTCGATATTCTGCGGTTCGATATTCGATATTTTTTAAGCCAACTACGTTGGAATATCGAATATCGAACCGCAGAATATCGAATGTCGAAGTAAAAAAA